>JACZKS010000038.1 GCA_014859895.1 Rhodospirillales bacterium | reverse complement strand
GGGGGGCGGCGGGCGTCACGGCTCACCCCCGGCCGCGGAAGAGTTCGCGGTAGAATTCCTCGGTCGAGACGGCGGGGGAACCGCCGCTTCCCTGGCCGGCGCGGGGCGGCCTCGCCTCGCCGACGCGGTTCTTGAGCGCGCGCAGCAGGGCGACGCCGTCGGCGGTGGCGGTGAGCCCGATCAGTTCGCCCAAAATCGCCGGATTGCGCCGGGCCTCGCCCTCCAGCAGCCCGACCGCCCAGCGGCCGATCTCGTCGGCCTTGGCCTGGGCCTGGGCGGGCGACAGCCGGCCGCCCTCGCTGAAGGCCTCAATCAGCTTGGTCCGCTCGGCCCCCTGGTCGATGCCGCTGCCCGCCTCGTGGCCGGCCTGGATGGCGACCAGCTCGTCAAAGGCCGCCTGCGGCAGGTTCCATTTGCGCGCCCAGTCGCTGGCAGGCGCATAGAGGGGATGATCGGGGCTGACCTCGACCCGGCCGGAAAGATCCTCGGGCAGGTTGAGCGCATAGACGTCGGGCACGCTCGCGGCCTCGGTGGTGTCGGCGTCGGCGTAGGCGCGCCCGGCATAGGCATCGTTCATGCCGCCGGTCTCGGCGCCGGCATCGCTGGAAACGGATTCACTTGTCATCGTCGTGTCGCTCATCGGAACCATCCCTTTCGTCGGCCAGGTTTTCCAGAAGCTTCACCAGCGCGCACTTGCCGCCGTGGAAGCGCAGCGCGGATTCGGTCATGTCGGGGCCGGGCACCGCCTCGATGGTGAAGGCGCGCAGGTAGAACAGCGCCTCGGCGCCCTCGGGCGTCTTGAGGAAGGCGCGCAGTTTCACCCGCCCCGCGTCGATCAAGGATTGACGGCGCATCACACGCCCCCCTGCCCGGTCTGGCCCTGGGCGGCCAACGCCTGGGCGGCCAGCGCCATGATGGCTTTCTGCTGTTTCTCGGCCGCCGCCTGGTCGGGGTTGGTCATCAGGTGGGCCGGGAAGGCGTGGCTGAGCAGGAACCAGCGCGCGGTGGCCGGCAGGTCGGCGATCTCGGCGCCCAGTTCCGGCCCGAAGGTCGAGAGCACGGCGGCAAACGCCTGCAAGGCCACCTCGGTGTCGGCCTGGTCGCGCAGGCGGACCAGCGGCGAGATGGGCCGGGGCAGCACGGCCTTGCCCGCGATCTCGAAGTCGGCGATGAAATAGGGGCTGCCGGCCATCGAGGGATGGGTGAGGATGTGGACGATCCTCGCCACCAGCGGGAAATAAAGCTCGTTCAGCAGGCGCAGCGTTTGCGGCACCTCGACGGCCCGCTGGTCGGCGCGGCGCTCGCCCAGCTCGAAGGCCGTGCGCACGGCGGTATCGGCCGGCGGCAGGTCGGGGCCCTTGATGCCGCGCGCGATGCGGGTGCGCAGTTCGTCGAGCACCAGGTTGGACACATCGAACCGCCCGGGGGCCTCCAAGGGCGTCAGCCCGCTCGATCCCACCGCCTTGGGGATGATGACGCCGGGAAACAGCTTGATGTTGTTGGGGTTGACCACCCCGTCGTCGTCGGCCTGCCACATGCCGGTGATGGCGAAGGAGGCGTTCTTCAGCACCAGCTCGACGACCTTGTTGGCGGTCTTGATGTCGGGCATCTTGGCCAGCGCCGGGCCGCGCCCCATGGTCTCGCCGGGCACCTTGTCGACGCGGAAGCAGATCGTCCGCTGGGCGCCCAGGGTTTCGGCGAAAATCTCGTGCCAGCCGTCGATGAAGACGCGATAGCGCGTCGAGCCGGTGTCGGGCTCGAAGATCTCCATCTCGACGACCTGGGCCTCTTCGTCGGGGGCGTTCTCGGCCCGCGCCGCCGTGCCCTCGGGCAACTCGGCCTCGGGCCACAGGACGGAAAGCTCGCGCAGCTTGACCTTGCGCTCGCGGTAGTTGGTGCGGATGACCCCGTCGGGGCTTTCCTCGGGGATCAACTGGCCGATCGGCACGGCGCCGAACACCAGCGGATTGGAAGGCGTGCCGAAATCGACCGTCAGCGCGCCGGTCGAGACATAGGCGTCGCGAAGCGCGAGCGGCATCTCCATGTGGAAGTTGGCCAACTCGATTGCGGCGTGGAAGCGGGCCCGGGCCTCGGCGAAGCGGGCCGAGATCTGCTGGCGCGCCGCGTCGTCCAGTTCCATCACCTCGGCCGGCTCGAAGTCGGTCCATTCGGCGAAGGGGGGGAACAGCTGGTCCTGGGTGCGCGCCGCCCGCTCGTTCAGCGCGTCCTCGGCCGTGGTGTCGCAAACCTCGGCGCCGCGCTTCTCGCCCTCGGCCTCGCCCCCGGTGGGAGAGGTCGACGGTGGCGCATACTGCGGCAGGCAGAATTTGTAGGCCTCGTCGAGCGCCGCCTGCCATTTCTGGCGGGCCGATTTGGCGGCCTCGAAGCGCAGGATGTCGGGATCGCGGGCCGCCGAGGCGGCGGAAGAGAAACGGGTGAGGGCGGCGTCGGCCATGGCGATGCCTCAGCCCAGCGTGGTCTGGCCGCCGACGACGCCCAGGTCGGAGCCCCACTGCAACAGCGAGCGGCCGCGCCGGCCCAGCAGCACGCGCCGCTTGGCCTCGTTCTCGCGCTCGGCCTTGGCCTTGTCTTCCTCGGCCTGGGCCTGCTGCTGCTCGATGTAGCTGGTGTCGACCGGTTCGGATTTCGGCGAGCCGCCAAACATGCCACCCATGGAAGGCCTCCGGTTGCGCAATGGATTCAATCGAACGAGACGAATCCTAGGCGCGGAAGGAGGCTGCGCGCGTCACGCGTCACGGAATTTTTTGGGGGGGGGAGTGAGACGGTTAGGTTGCGAAGGAATGTTGACTCGTGGTTGCAACGGAGTCACGCTTTCTCCCGCAATCTATAAGCGGGAGGGAACAACATGGCTGATCTCCAAATCACATGCATCAACAAGTCTGACCGAATGAATCCGCATGAGCGCATTTTGCGTGTCGGAGGAGGTCAGACGATTTTGGGTTCTTGGCGCAAGAGCCAGGAGGAGGCTATCTCTGAAATCGAAACCGGCACCAATCGCTTCTATGTCCATGTTGGCGGAAAATCTGTTTGGGTCATTGTCGCCACAAGCCGGTTCGGTAACAAATATCTCAAGACGGAAGATGATGGTGAACAGCCCAATAATCTTCTGAGTTTGCCGGAGTGCCGTGGATAGTTGGTTTCACGTTTCCATTCACCGTCGTTTACAATCGACAGCACAATAAACTCCAAGATTTCCACCTATTGAATACGACGACGGACGGCCAACGACGTAAAACGGGGGCAGGTTAATGATTGAAGTATTTCATGGGCGTCATGACGTTCCAGCCTACCGCACTTGGCTAAAAGCAAATACGGATGGCTATGTGTTGAATCGCCGATGGGACCCTCATCTGAAAGAATTCAGAGGGAAGATCCACCGCGTCAGCTGCCAAAAGATTCAAGCCTACTCTACGCACACCGGAAACAACCCGTTGTCTCAGAAACGATACAAGGCGTGCTCGCCCACCTTGAAACCGCTTTGGACATGGGGACGGTACGTCCATCGGTCTGCGCCGCACACAAAACCAACTCAATGCAAACTGTGCCTCTAAACGCAATTACGGTGACAGTGCACTAATTGGTCGCTGGGTCATCTTGGGTCAGGGTACCCAGGAGTTAAGAGCACTGTCACCATAACCGCATTGAATTTGATGTCTGGGGTGAGCCTCCATTCTGAAGGCACTTTTCGATATGCCGGGCGGCCTCCTTGGATGCGGAATAGTCGCTACTTGTCCTCATCAAAAAGAGATTGCTGTCGCATGATTGGGCCAGCGGGAACAAATCGAATAACCTCTAGAACCTTATAGGTAGGGGTCTTTTTATTGCCTTGGGAATCAATTTCAGTCGTAATTTCCAATTTTACTTGATAAGCCTCATCAATAGAAACCCCATGTCGCTCAATTGCCTTAGAAGCAATATCAGTTTGCGAAATGTCGGCGTAGATAACTTCTTTACCGAGACGGAAGCGCCAATTTTGCGCCGACGGGTCAAATACTGGCGAATACACGCTTAACCACGCGGGCGTCACCTCAATTTCAGGTTCTGTTTCTTTGCTTTCTTCAATGCCCACATTGCAAGATGCGACGATTTTCTCCACATCTGCATTTCTTATTTCGTCAATAACTACGTCATTTTCCTTTAATTGAACTGTGTCAAAACCATCGTGACCGAGCGGCAAGAACGCATCCCGCGTGGCACGAAGCGCCTTTGCATTTTCTGATAGGTTATAAACGTGATTGTGAACGTGGACCGCATTGCCATCCCCCTCCACGCGAACTTCCACGATGCCCGTTTTGTCACTATCTATTAGCGGCCGAGCCTCTGTAACCTTCCGGCCCCTCTTCCATTTCAAATAGCCTAAATAGCTGATGGCAAGTGTCGTTGGAGGGCCAGCAACAATGCCGACCCACTCAAGAACTTCTTTCGCCGACTTTGCAGGTTCTGTTGAAAGGAGCGTTTTAATGTGCTCGTAAAGACCGACAACTAGTTCAAAATTGATATTGAAACACTTGCGCTCAAAATCTGAGACGACTAGCACTTTCGCGGTTGATTTTTTGCCGTTGAATTCCGCGTTAGCCTCTCTCAGAAGGCGCCCGAAGGCAAGCAGCGCAGGTGCCAGAACTTGCACATCAATTGATGGGTCGTCCTTGCGCTCTTGGCCAAGATAAGCAACGGAAAATTCATGCCTACTCATGGCAGGCCCCTCAGGATCGGCCAATTTACCCCCCTACTCCCAAGAATGGTCTTATTATTATGGGTGTAGGATTACACAACCATGTGTGCATGCCAATAGTCCATGCTCGTTGGTGCGTTTGCTACCTATTACCGGGCTTCTCCAGTGGGACATGTCTTCCTCCGCGACGGCTTCGCCGGAAAAATCCCGGCAGCTTACCGACGCCGCCGCCTGCTCGGCGTCACGCGTCACGGAATTTTTGGAAGATGAGGCGCCCACGCGGAAATCGCTGGATTACGGTGAAAGTGCACTGAACTCCCGAACCTTCAACCGGCTGAACTCTGATTCGACCGCGACGGCACGGCGAGATGGGTTTAGGGATGGCCCTTCAGGATTCAGTGGACTGTCATCCTAATCTTATAAGAATCGGGGAATATTGAATCATTTGAATCACTTAGAGGAGCATTGCATAACCCGTTGATTCTGTTACACTTATTTCATGGACATGACCTACAACCTCAACGGCGGGTTCAAGCCAACCTTGAAGCGGTTTGCTGATCTCAGCGGACCGGATTTCTTTCCGACACCCGCTTGGGCAACCTATGCCCTGGCCGACAACGAGCACTTCGTCGGTGACATTTGGGAATGCGCCTGCGGTAATGGCTCTATGTCGAAGGTTCTGGAAGGGGCGGCCAGATCCATTGTCAGTTCAGACCTCTACGATAGAGGCTATGGTGAAGCGGGAGTTGATTTCCTAGAAGCCGATTGGTGCGCCGACAATATTGTGACAAACCCCCCGTACAATGCAGCCGAGGGCTTCGTTCGCAAGGGAACCCGGCTCGCGCGCAGAAAGTTGGCGCTGCTGCTACGGCTCGCCTTTTTGGAAGGCGCGAACCGCGCCAATACCATCTTCGCCGAAACACCCCCGAGCCGTGTATGGGTGTTCAGCGAACGGATCACATTCTACCCGGCAGGTGCCGTGCGCCAAGGTAGCGGGACAACGGCTTACGCATGGTTCGTATGGGATAAAGACGCACCAAGCGGCACTGAACTAAAATGGCTCAAGCCTGGATATAAGGCGATGCACAGTTAGAGAAGGCCCATGCTCTTCAAATGTAAGACGCCATCATTAGCAAGCTGATAAGTTCCCTCCTTTACGTGATTAACGAATCCTTCTCTGATAACATTGCCTTCTGATGTATCGTGTGATTTCAGGTTTCGTACTCTCTGCTCCCACATTTCTTCACCAGGTCTCGTTTCCGATGGCTGGTGATCCTCCTCCGTCAGAGTGATGTAATCCGGCACATATTTGATTAGGTCACGAACGTTAGCCGAATAATTGGGCTGCGAGCCGAGAACCTGCATGACGGCCAATCCAAGTTCTTGCTCTGACGTTTTTGCCATGGTCGCTCCTCCCCACTAAGAGTAGAGATTGTGAGCGTGAATGCACACCAACGCAAGATCGTCCACCGAATAACTCAACTCCCTCACCCCCGCTTCCGCCCCCGCCAGTCCCACGGCTCTTCGAAGGTTCCCGCCCACACGCCGGCCTCGCGGCGCCTCGCTTCGGCTTCGTCTCCGACGTAGCGGGTGGAATAGTGCCTATACGCCAGCGCCGGGCCGGCCCGCACCATCGCCTTGCCCACATCGGCGCCGCCCACCTGGCAGCGGCTCACCGCGCGGCCGTAGCGGTCGCGGTCCTCGACCTCGCAGGCCATCGGCGCGCCCTCGGCCAGGCGGCGCGGCGCCGCCGTCGCTTCCGATCCGCAGGCCCAGGCGCAGCCATACGCAACCCCATCGCCTTGACGAACAATAGGCTTTGGATCATCTTTTATCCCGTACCCGCTCTGTGAAAACATCGGGCTTTGAGACTGCGCCGCTTGACGGTTCAGCAGACCCTAATTGGCGATGACAAGCCGTTAGGGTCTTGGAAATTGGGGCGCCGGAAACGGCGCCCTTTGTCATTTCCCCTACAGCGCCTCCACAAAATGCCCCCCATCAATTGATCGGCCTTCGTTGACCGCCGGCAACCTATCATTATGATAGGTCGTCACCGCGACCCAGGGAAACGGGCCATGTATCACTACACCGAGTGCGGTCTGAACAAGATCTGGCTGGCCAACGGCTATCGGGCGTTCAAGACGCCCTACGGCAAGTCCGTCGCCATCGAGAGGGCCGACGAGCTGCACCGGGCGATCGCGCTGTCTCTGGCCAACCACAAGCCGCATTTGAGCGGCGGGGAATTCCGGTTCATCCGCAAGGAGCTGGGCCTCTCGCAGGCGGCGCTGGCCTCGGTGCTCGGCAACGACGCCCAATCCATCGCCCGCTGGGAAAAGGGCGGGCGCATCCCGAAGATGGCCGAGCGCTTCGTGCGCGCCCTTTACCGCGAGCACGCCCTCGGCAACGCCCGCATCGGCGAGCTGATCGAGCGCATCGGCCAGCTTGATCGGCGCCCCGAAACGCGCCTCGTCTTCGAGGAAACCGGCGGCGCCTGGAAGCCGGCGAAGGCCGCCTGAGGGGGCGGGTCCTGGTGGCCGCCTTCCTCTGCCATCACCCTATGGCGGGATCGCCGGAACGGCCCGCTATTGGTTGGACGGGCCGACGGCAAGCGCGATCCATAACCCCGCCAGCGTGGCAACCCACACGGCCATCACGGCGCGCGCCGCGAACGCGAAAAGCCGGCGGCTGGCATCGTTCCATCTCCGGCCCTCACCCGGGCACCAGCCCGGGTAACGGTCGGCCGAGCGCGCGATGCCGATGATCTGCCAGATCCGTAAGACGGTGGTCAACGCCATGATGATGAAGAACGGCCCCAGGCCGAGGACGACAAAGAGCGGCATCCCGGCGAAGACCGCGCATACGTCAATCACCGCGAGGTCGCGTTGCCAGGAATAGCTTAATCCGCCCGTCAGGTGGGAAATCGCTCCCCCAAAAATCTCGCCCGCCACGTTGAAGAGGATGCCGTTGAGCCAGAAGGCCTTGGCCAGCCCCAGCTCGCCCCGCCAGTGCCGCCCCACCCATGAACGCGCCAACCATCCGCGGCCGGCCGCGCCGTCGCCCGACGTGCCGTCCGAAGTGTCCCCCACCGTTCCCCTCCCCCCATTGTCCAAGCGCGGGCCGTCCGGACAGAATACCCTTTCCGAGCGCGTCCATCTACAGGAAATCGCGCTATGCGTGTTAGCGGCCCGCGGCCGAGGCCGGGCGGCCGCGCCGCCATCCGCCCCGCCGGTCAAACGCCGGGGCGCCGACGCGGCCACGGAATGAGCCTCTGACGGAGCGCGTCGATGTAATCCTGGCAGTTGTTCTTGAAGAGATTGTAGTCGTCCGCGCCGAAACCTTTCAGGTGGAGGGTCTCTTTGTTGATCACCCTGCCTTCCTGTACGGGACCGAACCGGTAGTCGCCGATACGGTTCGCCTTTTCGCCATCGAGCTTTACTCCGCCCTTCTCACCGGCTTTCTTGTTGGGGCGGAAGAACCCGACATCGCGGAGTTCGCCGTCGGCGTCGAGATAGAACAGGTGTTGGTGATTGAGCTCGATATTCTTCCTGTCGGCCGGGCCACCGTCCGGGGAATCGTAGAAGGGGACCGGACCATCGAGCGGTCGGACGCCGATGACGTAGGCGCCTGGCCCCATGGCGGCGAGCGACTTCTTCAACGCCTCCTCCGAGTCATAGCGCAGGGCGTTGTCGACCCGCGCGGGCGGCTCGAAGTCCAGAAGATCCTGCACGGGTTTCAGCAGGCTCGGATTCGTCGGGGCGCCGCCAGCGGACGACGGCATCGGTTTCAGGGAATTGAGGAGCGTCATCGGCATGGCTTCCTCCGCGATGGTTCGCCGGAATGGTCCTGGCAGCTTACGGACGCCACCGCCCGCCCGGCGTCACGCGTCACGGAATTTTCGGCGCGCCGGGCGGCGACGGCAGCCATCGGTTGCATTCCGTCCTTGCCCCCCGTTTGCGGTTTGCCGCACAACCAGGACGGTGTAAAGTGGCCGCCGGTTCCCGTCACCCCAAGGGGGCGGGCCGGCGCGGCAAAAGGGGGGAGGCCAAAGCATGCGCAAAGCGGAACTCGTCATCGTTCTGGGGCTGGCCGCCGCCCTGCTGGCCGCCCCGGCGGCGGCGCAGGATACCGCCGCCCAGGAGGCCGCCTGCGAGGCCTGGTCGAAGGACGCCAAGGCGGCCATCCCCGCCTGCACGGCGCTCATCGCGTCGGGCCGGCTGGCGGGCGAGGACCTCGCGAACGCCTACTTCAACCGCGGCGGCGCCCGCTTCCGTGGCCGCGAGTACGAACCCGCCTTCGCCGATTTCAGCGAAACCATCCGCCTCGATCCGACGATCGCCCGCGCCTGGGGCAACCGCGCGGCGGTCGCCATCGCCATGAACCGGTTCGATCAGGCGGCCGCCGACTTGGGTCAGGCCATCGCGCTCGATCCGGACGCCGTCACCGAGCGGGCCACCCGCTGCCTGGTGCTGCTCCTCGCCGACCGGCCGGCGGAAGCCTTGCCCGACTGCGACGAGGCGGCGAAACGGGCGCCGGGAAACTCCGACGTGCTGGGGGGGCGCGGCGCCGTCCATCTGCGGATGGGCCGGCCCGACCTCGCCCTCGCCGATTTCGAGGCCCAGCTGCGGGCCGCGCCCGGGCTGGCGGACGCCCTTTATGGCCGCGGCGTCGCCCGCGCCATGCAGGGC
>JACZKS010000037.1 GCA_014859895.1 Rhodospirillales bacterium | reverse complement strand
GCGGGGCACCGGGAGGGCGGTTCTGGAGGGAGGCAAGCAATGGCCTACGTCGCGATCAGCGAGAGAGACGACCACCAGGTGACGGTGGGGGCAAGAAAGGGCAAGGGCAAATACGCCGCGGACCCCCGCCACCATCACGGTCCAGTTCGGCGACAGCGACAGGTAGATGTCGCCGAACTGGACCGTGATGGTGGCGGGGTCCGCGGCGTATTTGCCCTTGCCCTTTCTTGCCCCCACCGTCACCGGGTGGTCGTCTCTCTCGCTGATCGCGACGTAGGCCATTGCTTGCCTCCCTCCAGAACCGCCCTCCCGGTGCCCCGCGCCGGGAGGGCGAACCTTGCACGGCGCGGGGCGGGGGGAGGTGTGAATGCACGTGACGTTACGTGTCATTTTGTCACGTGTCAAGACCAAACGTTACGCGGCGTCACGCGAACGCCGTTCGCGGCTGCCACGCCCCTCTTGCTTCCTGGACATCTGGCGGGGGTGGTGGCAATCTTTTAGGCTCACAACCGAGGGGGGATCGTGATGGCCGCAGAGCCAAGCGATGTAAGGAAGTTCCGCGAGAATAAGCTGGAGGGGGGCGAGGAGATCCAAGCCTTCTGTGGTGGCTGGGTCGGGGAGATGCTGGGCAACGGCGACAAGTCGCTGCACAACGGGGCGCTGATCTTGACCAACAAAAGGATCGCGTTTTACTGCAAGGCTTTCTTCAAGGAAGTGTTCGAGCAGATCCCGCTCGACAGGATCACGTCCGTCGAAACGAAGTCGCTTCTTGGCCACCACCAGGCGACATTCCACACCTCGCACAACGCGCTGGTGTTCAAGTGCCTCGCGGGAGGCGCACAGCTGGACCCCATCGTGAAGGCGACGCAGAATGCAGCAGGCAAGCCGGGCAAGGCGGAGACGGCACCAGAGTCACCGCTGGACACCTTGAAGAAGTTGAGCGAACTGCGGGATGCCGGGCTTCTCAGCGAGGAAGAGTTCGCGGGGAAGAAGGCGGAGTTGCTGGCCAGGATCTAGCCGACCATCGCAACCACCCCGGCGTCACTTCTTCTTTTTCCGCCACTCCCATGGCGGGCGAAACGTGCCGGCCCATAGGCCGCGCCGCGCCGCCTTCGCCGCGTCCTCTTGGTCGATATAGTCGCGGGAGTATTGGCGGTACGCCAGGGCCAAGCCTTCGGATACCATCCAGGCATTCAGGTCCGTCCCGTCCAAGCGGCAGACGGCGATGACGCGCTTGTACCTGTCGACATCGAGGCCTTCGCACCGCACGACGCGCCGGCCGATCCTCTCGGCAAGCGCCAGCGCCGCCTGCTGGCCGCACCGGTATTCCCCGCCGCCGGCGGCCCGGCAAGCCTGCCGCGATTCCGGGGCGTCAATGCCATGGAGGCGTATCCGCTGCCCATGAACCTCGATCGTGTCGCCGTCGATCACGGAAGCGACGCCGATGAATACGTCCTCGGCAAGCGACGGCATGGCGATGGCGGCCAACCACAGAGCCGCAAGGACGTACCGCCTCACAGTCGCCGCGCCGCCCATATGATTCGGCCGACGATCTTCACTTCGTCGGCGGTGCGCTCATAGTCGTCGTGGGCGGGATTGTCGGACTTTATCTTGATAATTGGGGGGTCTGAGTAGGGGACATATTCAAGCCGCTTGACGACGATGCCGATGCCATCCCAGATGCAAAACACCCCACCCGGGGACGGCTTGGTATCGTCCATGTTGACCATCACACGCTCGCCGCTGGCGATGGTGGGGGCCATGGAATCACCCTGCACCTCTATGATGCGAGCCTCGCTGGGCGCTACGCGCAACTCTGATCGCAGGTAGTAGTCCGGCAGTGTCCACTCTCCGCAGACATCGTCGGCGACGGCCATGCCTCCGTTGCCGTCCGGGACGTAGTGCGGCGGGGCCTCGCCGCCGCCCCCCATGCCGGCGCGAATATCGATCTCTGGGATCGCGGTCGCCTCCTGGCACGGCCTGGATGCCGCGGTGCGCTTTACCGCTTCTGCATCCGGCGCGTCGCCCTCGCCGTAGAGCAACCACTCCGTCGGCACGCCGAAGATCCTCGCGTAGCGGCGCGCCATGTCGGCCTTGATGCCCCGGACACCGCCCTCATGCGCCCGATAGGTGAATTCGTTGATTCCGTAGCGGCGCGCGAAATCGACGGCGTTGTCATAGCCGGCCTTGATCCGTAGGTCCCGCAGTCTTTCGCCCGGTTCGCTCATCGCTACGGATCGTAACGCGTCGGGCGTGACGATGTGTCTTGACATAACGCGTGACGCTGCGTAACGTTTCGTCATGCAAACCTTTTCCGACATCATCGATCTGTGGCCGACGGCGGAGGTCTTTGCTTCCGACGTTGGCATCAATGGCGCTCTGGCCCGGCAATGGCGCCGCAGAAACAACATCCCGGCCGCCCACTGGGCGCGTGTGGTGGATGCGGCATCCGTTCGCGGCTATCCGGGCGTGACGCTTGAAATGATGGCGGCGATGGCGGCCGGCCGGGGCGATTGCGAGGTGTGTGCGAACTACCTCCCGCCCGAGGAGGCGGCTCTGCCGGGGCCCTCCGTCGGGGAGATGGAGGAGGAGTTCGGGGACGCGGCAACGGAGGCCGCCCTCGAACCGAGAGGATCGGCGCCGGTTTTTTCCGAAGACTAGTTCCTGGGGGGTGTGGTGGACAAATCCCGCGACAGCCGCTTGAGGGCGGCACGGACCTGCGATTGCCCGTACACGTTCGTGTTGGCGAGTTCGCGCTTGAGGCGGGCGAGGAATTTCTGGCGGTCGATGACGCCCGCCTCGATGAGTTCCTCGGCCAGCACGGTGACGAGGATCGCGGCGGCGGCCGTCGAGTTGCCGATGAGCTCGGAAAGCGCGCGGCCGACCGCATGGAGCTTTTCGTCGGGCGGTTGCTTGGCGGCCTTGCGCCGGTCGGGGCGCGAGATTCCGCGCAGGGCGTCCAGGCGGTCTTTCGGCTGCGGATCGGTGCTAGGCATTCTTCGTCCCCCATTGGCCCATCCTGTAGACCGGCCGGGCGGGACTTTCATTCCCGCCCGGCCCTGCCACCGCCTCCCCCAAAGCGTCGGCCTCGGCCATCTCGGCCAACGCCGCGGCCATCTCGCCGGCGCGCGGATGACGCGGATCGGCGGCGAGGGCGTCTCGCAGCCGGCCGGCCAGGATGTCCAGATCATCTTCCATGGTCCCAGGATCGCATGGGTTGCGGTGCTCCGCACCGCACAACTTCGGAGAGGGTGTGCACCATGAATTGCCGCCAGCTACCCCAAACGGATTACCTGCGCCTCAAGGCGGCCTTCCGCGAGCTGACCAAGGCGGCGGGCGGGCAGGAGGCGGCGGCGGCGGTGAGCCGGCTGAAGTCGCACGTGACGATCGGCCGCTACGGGCGCATCCAGGATGCTGAGTTCGCGCCCATCGACGTGGTGGCCGACCTCGAGGCCGAGATCGGGGAAGCCCCGGTGACGCGCGCGCTGGCCGCCCTGGCCGGGCTGATCGTCATCCCGCGCCCGCCGGTCGACGCCAACGAGGAGATCACCCGCCACCTGGGCGCCATCGCCAAGGAAGCCGGCGACGCTATTTCGAGGATCGGGGAAGCGTTGGCCGACGACGGCCGGGTGAGCGCGGCGGAGATTGCCCGGCTGTCCCTGAGGGAAGAGGTCGCCCAGGTGATGGAGGCGGCCGCCCGCATGGACAAGCTGCTGGAGCGGATCGAGGCGGAGGGGCGGCGATGAGCGCGGGCGGGGACATCTGCCGGCAGGCCGCCGGCCTGGTCGAGGGGGACCGCAACGCCACGCACGGCGACGCCCTCGCCGTCTACGCCGACCTGGCCTCGCTGTGGAACGCCTTCCTGGGCGATCGCCTGGCGGGCGGGCGCAAGCTGTCGGCCCGCGACGCGGCGCTGATGATGGCACTCTTGAAGATCTCGCGCACCCGGCATGGCCGGCACAATCCCGACAATTACGTCGACCTGGCTGGCTACGCGGGCGTCGCCGGCGAGATCGCCGGGCTGATGGAGGGGTGACCATGCCCCGCTCGCACAACCTCGCCCTGCGCCGCGCCGTGGTGAAGCCCGACGCCGACCCGGTGAGCGTGGCGGTGCGCCTCGGCATCTCGTGGCAGGCGGCACTCGTTCTCATCGCCGAGGCGCGCGAGGCCGCCAACGATGCGGCGCCGCTGCCAGAGCCGGCGCCGCCGGTCGCCTTCACCCCGGCCCGGCCGCGCCAGGGGGGGGGCAGGTGCCAGGGCATCGCCAAGATGCGCGAGGCGGTTCCGGCCGTAGGCTCGCGCACCTGCCAGTGGATCGAGGGCGAGCCCCGGGCCCGCGACTTCTGCGGGGCGCCGGTCCGGGAGGGATCGTCCTATTGCGAGGCGCACCATGCCCGCTGCTATCGCAAGCCGACCGCTGCCGAGAAGCGGCTTGAGAAGGGGGCGTGATGGCGCGGCGCAAGATGCTCGTGGCCGACCTTCTCTGCGGCGCCGGCGGAACGTCCACCGGAGCGGAACTGGCGTTTAAGGATCTCGGCATCGAGATGGAACTGGTGTGCCTTAATCACTGGCCGGTGGCGATAGAGACGCACCAACGCAACCACCCGAAGGCCCGCCACTACTGCCAGGACATCTCCACGGTGCGGCCCCACCTGATCGTGCCGGAAGGCTATCTCGACCTGCTGCTGGCGTCGCCGACCTGCACCCACCATTCGGTGGCCAGGGGCGGCAAGCCGACCAGCGATCAGCAGCGCAGCGACCCGTGGCACATCGTGACGTGGTTTACCGAGCTGCGCGTCAAGCGGGCGATCATCGAGAACGTCTGGGAGTTCGTGAAGTGGGGACCGGTCGACGCCAGGACCTGCCGGCCGATCAAGTCGCGCGAGGGCGAATACTTCCGGGCCTGGGTCGACACCATCCGCCGCCTTGGCGGCGAGCCGGAGTGGCGCAAGCTGAACGCGGCTGACTATGGCGACGCCACCACCCGGCAGCGCTTCTTCATGATGATCCGCTTCGACGGCCGGCGCATCGCCTGGCCCAACCCCACCCACATGCGGCGCGAGCCCGACGTGCTGCCTTTGGGGCTCAAGCCCTGGCGGCCGGCCAGGGACATCATCGACTGGTCGATCAAAGGCAAGTCGATCTTCGCGCGGAAGAAGCCGCTGTCGCCGAAAACGCTGGCCCGTATCCATGCCGGGGCCGTCAAGTTCGGCTGGCCGGAGCCGTTTCTGGTGATCCTGCGCAATCACATGGACGCGCAGTCGGTGGACGGGCCGCTTCCCTCCGTGGCGGCGAATGGCAACCATATCGCCCTGGCGCAGCCGGTCATCACGAACGGCCGCCGCGGCAACAAGGCCAAAGGGGTCGACGTCGATCCCGTGCCGACCCTCGACACCAAGGGCGGCGTCTGGCTGGCAGAGCCGATTACCATAGATGAATGTGGGAGGCCGTTCGTCGTGCTTGCCGCGCACGGCAATTCTCCTCACGAGCGGGACCCGAACGGCCGGCGGGTCAAGAGCCTTGATGATCCGCTGGGCGCCATCCACGCCGGCGGCGGCAACTTCGCCATCGCCGAGCCGTTCGTGTTCTCGCGCCAGGGCGAGGGCGCGCCCCGGTCGGTTGACCAGCCGATTCCGACGCAATGCGCCGTGCACAGTCCGGTGCTGATCGCGCCCTACTACGGCAGCGGGTCGGGAGAGACCTGCCGGGACGCCAAGGAACCGCTGCCCACCGTCACCGCCAAGGCTCGGTTCGGCATGGTGGTGCCGATCACCCACAGCGCCGGGTCGAGCCGGGCCCGGCAGGACAGTGACCCGCTGCCGACCATCACGACGGCCAACCGGGGCGAACTTGCGTTCATCGCCGCCTCGTTCGGCGAGCGCGACGGCCAGGCGCCGCGGGTGCACGGCCTAGATTTGCCGCTGCCGACGATTTGCGCCCAGGGGCGCGTCGACCTGGCCGAGCCGGTGCTGGTCAACTTGAAGGGGCGTTCGGACGTGACTGCGCTCGACGAACCGGCCCCCACCGTCACCAGCCACTCCCATCTGGCCGTCGCCGACGTCGAGGGCTACGACATTCTGTTCCGCATGCTGGAGCCGCACGAGCTGGCCGCCGCCATGGGCTTTTCGTCCGACGGGGCCGGCTATGAGTTTTCCGGCAACAAGACGGAGCAGATCCGCCAGATCGGCAACGCCGTGCCCGTCAACACCGCCCGCGCCCTGGTCAAGGCGGCGATGGCCGACGCCGCGCCGAAGCGGCGGGCCAGGGCGTCGGCGGCCCGCAAGGCGGAGGCGGCATGACGGACGCCTACCGCGAGTTCCTGGAGCGGAAGATCCGTCTGGCCTCGGCCGACGGGTTCGCGGTCGAGCCGTCCGAGATCAATCCCGCGCTCAAGGATTTCGTGCGCGAGATCGTGCGCTGGGCGATCCGCGGCGGCCGGCGGGCCATCTTCGCGGCGTTCGGGCTGCACAAGACGTCGGCGCAGATCGAACTGGCCCGGCTGGCCATCAAGCATCGCAACGCCCTGGCGCTGATCGTGGTGCCGCTGGGCGTGCGCCAGGAGTTCATGGACGAGGCGGCGGCGCGCTTCACGGGACCGTTCGCGGTCAAGATGAAGTTCATCCGGCGCACCGAAGATGCCGAGCCGGGCGTCATCAACCTGACCAATTACGAGAGCGTGCGCGAGGGCAAGGTCGATCCTTCGGCCTTCGGCTTCGCCTCGCTCGACGAGGCGGCGGTGCTGCGCAGCTTCGGCTCCAAGACTTTCCAGGAGTTCATGCCGCTGTTCGAGGGGGTGCCGCTGCGCTTCGTCGCCACGGCGACGCCCAGCCCCAACCGCACCAAGGAGCTGATCCATTACGCCGGGTGGCTCGGCATCATGGATACCGGGCAGGCGCTGACCCGATTCTTCCAGCGCAATTCCGAGAAGGCCGGCGAGCTTACCCTTTACCCCCACAAGGAAGACGAGTTCTGGCTGTGGGTGCATAGCTGGGCCGTCTTCCTGCAACGGCCGAGCGACCTCGGCTTTCCCGACGACGGCTATGACCTGCCGCCGATCACCGTCAACTGGCACGAGGTGCCGACCGATCATCGCGCCGCCGGCGCCGATCGCGACGGCCAGGGTCTGCTGTTTCGCAATTCGGCGATGGGCGTCGGGCAGGCGGCCTCGGCCCGGCGCGACAGCCTGGCGCCGCGCGTCGCCAAGATGCTGGAGATCATGGCGGAGGATCCCGGGGCTCACCGGATCCTGTGGCACGACCTCGAGGCGGAACGCCACGCCATCGAGGCGGCCGTGCCCGGGGTGCGTTCGATCTTCGGCTCGCAGGCGATCGAGGTCAACGAGGCCAACGCGCTCGACTTCAAGCACGGGCGCTGCCGCGACCTCGCCACCAAGCCGGAGATGTCGGGCGCCGGGTGCAATTTCCAGTTCCACTGCGCGTGGGCGATCTTCCTCGGCGTCGGCTTCAAGTTCCACGACTTCATCCAGGCGGTGCACCGCATCGTGCGCTTCGGGCAGGCGCGGCCCTGTAGAATCGACATCATCCATTCCGAGGCGGAGCGCGACGTGCGCCGCAACCTGGAGACCAAGTGGCGGGAGCACGAAGCCCTGGTCGAGCGGATGAGCGAGATCATCCGCAAGTACGGCCTCAACCAGATCGACGCCGGCGCCGCGTTGAAACGCACCATCGGGGTCGAGCGGGCCGAGGCGTCGGGCGAACGCTTCACGGTGGCGCGGAACGATTGCGTCGAGGAGGCGCGCGGCATGGCGGAGGCCAGCGTCGATTTGATCGTCTCCTCGATCCCGTTCGCCAATCATTACGAGTATACGCCAACCTACAACGACTTCGGGCATACCGACGACAACGCGCAGTTCTGGGCGCAGATGGACTTCCTGACGCCGGAGTTGTTCCGCGCGCTGCAACCCGGCCGGCTGGCCTGCATCCACGTCAAGGATCGCATCCTCTTCGGCAACGTCACCGGGGCCGGGGCGCCGACGGTCAGCCCCTTCCATGCCGAGGCGATCTTCCACTACCGCCGGCACGGCTTCGACTTCGCCGGCATGATCACGGTGATCACCGATGTGGTGCGCGAGAACAACCAGACCTACCGGCTGGGCTGGAGCGAGCAGTGCAAGGACGGCACCAAGATGGGCGTCGGCAGCCCGGAATACGTGCTGCTGTTCCGAAAGCCGCAGAGCGACCGCAGCCGTGGGTACGCCGATGTGCCGGTGACCAAGGACAAGGCGGCCTACACCCGGTCGCGCTGGCAGATCGACGCCCACGCCTTCTGGCGATCTTCGGGCGAGCGCCTGCCCAAGCCGGAGGAGATCGCCGCCCTGGGCCCGGCAAATCTGGCCAAGCTCTTCACCGAATGGAGCCTGGATGAGGTCTACGATTACGAGGATCACGTGCGCCTCGGCGAGGAGCTGGACAAGCGCGGCGCCCTGCCCAGCACGTTCATGTCGCTGGCCCCGGGATCGTGGCATCCCGACGTCTGGCACGACGTGACGCGCATGAAGACGCTGAACGGCAGCCAGGCACGGCGCAACGTCGAGCAGCATGTCTGCCCGCTGCAGTTCGACATCGTCGATCGGCTGATCACCCGCTACAGCAACGAGGGCGAGACGGTGTTCGACCCGTTCGGCGGCATCATGACGGTGCCCTACCGCGCCATTCTGCTGGGCCGCCGCGGGCGCGGCGTCGAGCTTTCCGCCGCCTACTTCGCGGACGGGGTGCACTATTGCCGGCAGGCCGAGCGGGAGCGCGGCACGAAGACGCTGTTCGACCTGCTGGCGGTCGAGGAGGCGGCATGAGCGACGACGGCTATCGCATCGTCTATGCCGATCCGCCGTGGCGCTTCGAGGTGCGTGACCGGGAGACGGGCCTGGGGAAGTCGCCCGACCGTCATTACCGCACGATGAAGACGGCGGAAATCGCGGCGTTGCCGGTAGGGGATTACGTCGCCGACGACGCCTTTCTGATTATGTGGGTCTATGACCCGATGCTGCCGGCCGCGCTCGACGTGGCGCGTGCCTGGGGCTTCTCCTTCGTCACCGTCGAGTTTCGCTGGCTCAAGACCACCGACAACCAGCTTCGGTTGTTCGAGCCGGGGGCGAAGCCGGGCTTCTCGACCGGCTACCACACGAGATGCGGCGCCTGCGAGGAAGCCTGGCTGTTCAAGCGAGGACGCGGGCTCAAGGTTCTGCGCCACGACATTCGCCGCGAGTTCTACGCGCCGATCCGCGAGCATTCACGCAAGCCCGACGAGGTCGCCGGCTGGATCGTCGACCTCTATGGGGATCACTGGCGGGTCGAGATGTTCGCCAGAACGAAAAGATCGGGGTGGGAGGCGATGGGAGACGAGATCGGGAAATACCCGGCGAAGGACAGGGCGGCATGAGCGGGAAGACGAACGTCGTTCGCCTAAGGGCGCCTTCTCCGCAGTCGCCGGCCGAAGAGACGGCGGCGGCGCCGGAGGTCTGTTCGACCTGTGGCGGCACGCGCGCCATCGTCCGGCCGCGCCGGGAGATCATTCACGATATCGAGGTGTCGCGCACCAGCCGCCAGGCCGCCTTCGTCGCCGATGGCGCTTACCGGATCGAGGAGGCGCCGGAGATCGTCGTCGAGACGGTGATTACCCTGGCCGGCGGCATCGACGCCTGCCCGGTCTGCGCGGCCAAGGCCGAGGCGATGTATCGGGGGCTCCGATGAGCGCCCGCGGCGAGGTGATCGACCTGCCGGTCGACCAATGGGGCAGCGTCCAGCCCCCGATGGCGCTCGAAGCCGAGCAGATGGTGCTGGGCGCGGCGATGGCCTTCCCCGAATTGATGGACGAATTGCGCTGGCTGGAGCCGGCGCACTTCGCGGCCTCGGCCAACCGGCGGGTCTGGGAGGTGATGCGCGCGGCCGTCGAGGCCGGGAGGATCGCCGACCCGGTGACGTTGAAGCCGGCGGCGTCGGAGCCCGACATCGCGGCGGCCGGCGGGGTGCGTTACATCGCCCAGTTGGCTTCGTGCGCGGTCGGCCGGACCAATGCCCTGGAATACGCCCGCATGGTCTTCGACATGTACGAGCGCCGCGAGGTCATCGCGGTGGCCGACCGCATGATCGAGCAGGCGAGAAGGGGCGACATCGAGCGCACCGCCCGCCACATCGTCGCCGAAGCCGAAGAGGCGTTCGCCGGGTTCACGGTCAGCGAGGTCGACGGCCCGCGCGCCTTCGTCGGCGCCGTCGACGCCGCCGTGGCTGCGGTGGAAAAGGCATGGCGCGGCGAGGGGCCGGTCGGCATCCAGACGCGCCTTGCCGACATCGACGATGCGACGGGAGGGTTGTTTCCGGGAGACTTGACGGTGCTGGCCGGCGCCACGTCGATGGGCAAGACGGCGCTGGCCAACACCATCTGCGAGGCGGTGGCGCGGAACGGCACGCCCGTTCTCGTCTTCTCGCTCGAGATGCCCAGCGAGCAACTGGCCCTGCGCGAGGTGGCCGCCGGATCCGGGGTGCCGGTGCCGGCCATGCGGGCCGGCCGGGTGACGCCCGACGACATGGCCTCCATCGTGACGGCCGGGCAGGCGGCCCGCAAGCTGCCGATCTGGGTCGACGACCGCTCGGGGCTGGGCCTCGCCATGATCGTCGCCACCACCAAGCGGATGATGCGCCGGGAAGGGGTCCGCCTCGTGGTGGTCGACTACCTTCAGCTGGTGACGCCGTCGGACCGCTATGCCGGCCAGCGCACCAACGAGGTCTCGGCCATCGCCCGCGGGCTGAAGGAGATGGCGCGCGGGCTCAACATCCCCGTTCTGGCGCTTTCGCAACTGTCGCGCGGGCTGAACGTCCGCGAGAACAAGCGGCCGACCCTTTCCGACCTTCGCGAGAGCGGCGAAATCGAACAGGCGGCGGATAACGTGTGGGCCGTCTACCGCGAGGCCTACTACCTGAAGAATGCCGAACCCCGCAAGAAGGAGCGGGAGGGCAACGAAGCGTTCACAGAGCGCCTCGTGCAGTGGCAGACCGACGTCGATTCCTGCCGCAACGAGGCGGAACTGATCCTGCTCAAGCAGCGCCAGGGTTCGACCGACAAGGTGACGCTCCATTTCGATGGCAAGCGCATGCGCTTCGGGAACCGGGAGAGATAGATGACAGAAACCGCCATAAGGCCCTGGTTCAAGTTCTACCCCAACGCTTGGCGCTCCGACGAGCTGCTGAGGCCATGCTCGATCGCGGCGCGCGGCCTGTGGATCGAGATGCTCTGCCTGATGCACAAGGCGGCGCCGCGCGGCTACCTTCTCATCAACGGCGAACCCCCGACAGAGACGCACCTCGGCGACCTGGTAGGCGTGCCAACGGAACAGATCTCGGAATTGCTCCGCGAGCTGGAATCCGCGGGCACGTTCTCCCGCTCGCGCGCGGGCGTCATCTTCTCGCGGCGGATGGTCCGTGAAGAGAAAAAAAGCCGGGAAGCGGTCAAGAACGGCAAGAAGGGAGGCAATCCAAGTCTTTGTGAAACAACGGGAAATTCCGAGGGGGTTAAGGGTCAGGATAAGCCACCCCTTAAGCCTAAGAGGACAGAGGACAGAGGACAGAAGGATAAAAGGGATAACTCTTTACCGGTTGCCGCGCGAGATGCTGCCGCTGGCCCTGTGGAGGTTATCCAGGCGCTTGACGCCGCCATCGTGACGCATTTCGGGCCAGGCCAGGCCAGGGCATGGCCGCACGCCACCGACCGCCTGTTTGCCGAGCGATGGCTGGCCGAGGGGATTTCCGTCGAGGTCTGTCGGGCCGTGTTCGACGCCGCCTGCGGCCGCAAGGCAAAGGCCGGCGCCCGGCCGCCGGGGATGTTGAAATACTTCGACGCCGCGGTCAGGGAGGCGGCGAAGACGGTGGCGGCGAGGCCGGCCGTCGGTGGCGGTGGATACGATCCGGCCGATCCCGTGCAGCGGCGGCGGGCCGACATTCATGCCGAGCGGGTCAAGGCGCTGCTCGCCGCCAAGGTGCCCCCGGCCATCGTGGTGGCGGGAGGCGACTGGGGCGCCATGGCCGACGACGCTTTCAGGGCGAAGATGGCCGAGATGTCGGGAGGCGGACATGCCTGACGGATCGGGGAAGGCGGTGAAGGCGATGACGGTCGAGCGGCTGCTGATCTGGACGTACCAGGACCAGGCGACCGATACCATCGTCGGGCGCGGCGGCGCTTACATGCGGGTGGTCGGTATCGACAGCGCGAGAAGGGCCGGCGATCGCATGGCGCTAGGGTGCGAGGTGATGGGCGGCGGCTATGCGCGCCTCACGGTGCACCCGGACGCCGAAGCCATCCATGACGCGGTAAAGACCTTGGGCGGCCGGCTGCGCGCCCGGCACGGCAAGAATGCTTCGACCGCCGTCGGGCTGGTGATCCGCTGCGCCAAGGCCGGGACAAGGCCGGGCACACTAAGGCTCATTCAGACAAGGCCGCTGAAGATCGAGCGGGCCAACGGAAAGCCGGAGATGGTGTACTACGATGTCGCGCGCAGCCGGCCGGCCTACTGCCTTCTGCACTACGATCCTCTGCCGGAGCACGTCGCCCTCGATAGGGCGATGTACCGGCTGTGGTGGGATGCGCTCGACGATCTGGCGGCGTATCCTCCCTCGCTCTACGACCACATCATGTTGCCGCTTGGCGAGCCCAGGGAGCCCTGGTCGACATAGATGTTGACTTCACAGATAAACCTTGACACCATGCACCATGCTTAGGCCACAGGCCCGCTTCCGATGATCGGCAGCGGGCCTTTTGCTTGGGCCGTCTCCCTGACGTGAAGCCTCCCTGTTGACACTCGAAGCCCCGCCGCGCACCCGTTGCCGGCGGGGCTTCGCCTTTCGGGGGCCGCCGGCGCGGGTCCTTCCTGGGGGTCCTTCACATACGGGGAATGCGTACCGTGATGTGGCGCCAGTGACTTGTAAAATCAAAGGGTTAAGTCGGCTTAATTCGGTTAACTCAGCTAAAGTCGAGGCTTAACTGGGACGGATTGCATGGTCGCCGAGCAGCTGATCACCAAGGGCGCGTATGCCGCGCGCCGTGGCGTCAGCGCCGCGGCCGTGTCGCAGTACATCGAGAAGGGGTATCTTGACGGCGCCCTTTTCCGGGGAGACGGTTCGCCGGCGGGACGCAAGGATCGGTCGGCCAAGGTGCACCCGGGCCTGGCCGACGACAGCCTGCGCCGTCGCCTACACCTCACTCAGGTGATCGGCCAGGGCAAGTCCATCCCGGAGCGTGGGGACACGGCTGCGGCGCCGACCGGCGAACGCCGTTCGCCCGATGACGCTGATACCCCTTCGCCGGCGCCGGTTGCCAGGAACGAGGACGCCGACCGGATCCAGCGGGCGCGTGCCGACCAGGCCGAGATGTCTGCCGAGCGCGAGCGCCGCGCGATGGCGCAGGAGGTCGGGCTCTACACGTTGACGGCAGCCGCGAAGGCGGAGTTCGCCCGCACGCTGAGCGACCTGCTGGCGGCGATCGACACTTGGCTTCCCGATCTCGCCTCGGCCATCGCCGCGGCACAGGTCGAGGGTAAGCCGCTGGACCGTCGCGCCATCCAGGCGGTGGTCAACCGGGAGTGGCGGGAGTTTCGCACGGCGCGGGCGGCCGGCGGCCGTGATCGCCGGGACGCCATCGCCCGCATCGTCGATGAACCGGCGGAGGCAGCGCCGGCCGCGGAGGCGGCATGACGGCGTTTGAACCCCACCTGACCAACGCGGCCTGGCTGGCCGCCGACGTCGAGGCGAGCGTGATGGAGCCGCCGCCGCCGGTCGACCTGGCGGCATGGGCGGTCGACAACGTGACGTTTCCGAAAGGCACGGCGCGGCCGGGGCGATACAACCGGAAGGACTTTCCGTTCTTCGACCGCGTGCTGGAGGTGTTGTCGCCAGATCATCCATGCCGCTTCGTGACGCTGGCCAAGGGCGCGCAGCTCGGCGGCACCGTGGTGGCGATGATCTTCTCGTGCGGCACGACGGACCTCGATCCGGCGCCGCTGCTCTATACGCATCCGACGGAGCCGAACGCCCGGCGCTGGATGCGGATGAAGTTCCGGCCGTTCATCCGGGCATCGGAGCGGCTCCGCCGCATCTTCGCGACGGAGAAAACGAAGGACGCCTCGGCCACTGGATCCTACGTCGAGCGCAACGACGGCCGCGCCACCATCCAGTTGGCCGGCGCCGCCTCGCCGAGCTCGCTGTCCGAGATCTCGGTTCGCCGGCAGGTCCAGGACGACCTGTCGAAATGGGATGACGACAACGGCGCCGGCGACCCGGAGGGACAAGCCGACAGCCGATCGAAGGCATACGACGACGCCAAGATCTTCAAGAACTCATCGGCGCTGGTTGCCGACAACTGCCGGATTACGAAGAGCCGGCTGGCCGGCACCGACGAAGCGTGGAACGTGGCGTGCCCGCATTGTGGTCATGTCCATCCGCTGGAGTGGGAGAACCTCCGGGCGAACATCGAAGCGGAGGGGGCCGATCCGGCCAACCTGTTCGTGGCGTGCCCGAACTGCGCGGGGAAGATTTACGAGCATCACCGGCCGCTGTTCAACAGCCTGGAGCGCGGCGCCTGCTGGAAGGCGAAGCATCCGGAGCGCGAAGCGGTCCACGTGTCGCTCCATCTGCCGAGCTACATCAGCCCGCTCGCGCGCTGGGAAGAGATGGCCCGGGCCTGGCTCGCCGCGAAGGGCGACCCTGGCGCCGAGCAGACCTTCTTCAACGACTGGCTGGGGCTGGCCTACAATCGCGCCGGCGAGGCACCGCCGGCCGAGAAGCTGAAGGCGCGGGCCGACAACGGCCCGTACGTCAAGGGCATGGTCCCGGCCGGCTTCCCGCTGACCGCGCTGGGCTTCGACTGCCAGGGTGACCGGGTCGAGGGCCAGCTGGTGGCCTTCGGCCCCGGCCGCCGCCGCGTGGTGGTCGACTACTTCGTAGTACCCGGGCACATCACGGAGGATGAGACCCGGCGGCAACTGGATCGCCTGGCGACGGCGGCCTGGCCCCACGCGTCGGGCGGCCGCCACCCGGCCGACATCGTCGCCATCGACGGCAACGCTTGGACCGATGACGTATTCGACTGGGCCCGCAAGCATCCGCGCTCGCGGGTCATCATGGTGCGCGGCTCGAAGTCGGACGTGGCTGAGATCATCGCGCCGATCCGCCGCGACGCCGAGGGCAAGGGGCGACGACGCCGGACCAAGACCTACGGCAACCGCTTCTTCAACGTCGGCGTCTCCGGCCTGAAGGCGACGCTCTACGAGTTCCTCAAGCGCGAGGACCCGCTGGCCCGCGGCTACGTTGGCTTCGCCCGCGGCTTGGGCGAGGAGTACTTCGAACAGCTGACCAGCGAACGGCGCGAGGAGATATCGACCCGCGGCGGCCGCAAGGTGTTCCGCTGGGTGCCCAAGAAGGGGATGGCCAACGAGGCGCTGGACACCATGAACTACGCCGAGGCGGCGGCCACGCTCAAGGGCTGGACCCGGATGGATGACGAGGCTTGGGAGGCCCTGATGGCTGAGCGTGCCCAGTCGGGCCAGCAGGCCGGCGGCCAGATCGACATCGAGGACGTGCTGCTGTCGACCCCGGCGGCCTCGCCCCAACCGGTTCCGGTGGCCGCCGGCAAGCCTGACCCGTCCGATCGCCTGGCTTAGGGAGAACGACATGGCCGACCTCACCGACGCCGAGCGCGCCGACCTGACGGCGAAGCTACAGGAAGCGGAGCGGCGCCTGCACGACCTGATGACCGGCAAGGCCGTAAGCCAGGTCGCCAGCGGCGGCCGCAGTGTCACCTATCAGGCGTCGCGGGCGGGCGAAGTCGCCGAACTGCGCGGCTACATCTCCAGCCTGCGCCGGCAACTGGGCATGAGCGGCGGCCGGGTCTGCGGACGCCCCTACTTCTGAGCGCCGGCGAACGCCGTTCGCCTTCTTCTTCAATAGCGGAACCGTCATCCATGACGCAGATCTCCCCCATCGTGGGCCCGCGCGGCGAGGCCTTGCCGGGATCGCGCGCCCGCGCCATGGCGTCGTCCGTCACGGCGTACGATGCCGCCGACCCTGTCAGCCAGGAACTGGCGATGTGGTATCCGGTGTCGGGGTCGGCCGATCGCGACATCCTCGGCGAGCAGCGCCTGATCGTCGATCGCATCCGCGACATCGAGCGCAACAACGGTTGGGTCTCGGGCGCCATGACGCGCGAGGTCGATCAGGTGATAGGCTACAACTTCCGGCCCGAGCCCTGCCCCGACGCCGCGGCGTTGGGCATCGACGAGGAGGAGGCTGCCGATCTCGCCGACGTCTTCGAGCGGGAGTGGACGCTGTTCGCCAACGACCCGCAGCTCTACTGCGACGCCACGCGCCACGATAACTGTCACGGCCTGTTCGGGCTGATGTTCCGGCATCGCCGCCGCGACGGCGCGGCGTTGGCGCTGAACCTGTGGCGTCCGCGCGGCGGGCGCTACGCCACCTGCGTGCAGGTCCTCGATCCCGACCGGCTGTCCAATCCGAACGGCCGTCCCGACGACGATCGCCTGCGCGGCGGCGTCCAGCTCGATGCCGACGGCGCCGCCGTCGGCTACTGGATCCGCAAGGGCCATCCGCGCGACGTCGGCATGTCGTCGCTCTCCGGCTTCGAGTGGGAGTACGTGCCGCGCGAGACGCCGTGGGGCCGCCCCATGGTCATTCACGATTTCGAGCGCAAGCGGGCCGGCCAGAACGTTGGGCTCTCCGACCTGGCGCCGGTGCTCAAGAACACGCGCATGCTTGACCGCTATCAGGCGGCCGAGTTGCAGACATCGGTGTTGAATGCCCTGCTGGCGGCCTTCATCGAAAGCCCGTTCGACCACGAGTTTTTGATGGAGATGCTGGGCGATAGCGGCGGCGAGAAGGCCTTCGACCAGTACCAGGGCAAGCGCAGCGCCTTCCACGACAAGCGCGGCATCAGCGTCGGCGGCGTCCGCATTCCCGCGCTGTTCCCGGGCGAGAAGATCGGATTCTTCAACCCGACCCGGCCCAGCGCCCAGATGGACAGCTTCGTCGGCACCATGCTGCGCAATCTCGCCGCGGCGGTGCCGACCCACACCGCCGAGACGGTGAGCCTCGACTATTCGCGGGTCAACTATTCCTCGGCCCGCGCCGCCACCCTGGTGGCGAGCCGTTCGATGCTGCGCGAGCGGTTGTCGTTCGGCGTCCGCACGGGCAGCCAGGTCTATCACGCGGTCATCGAGGAGGCGGTGGTCTCCGGGCGCATCGAGCTTCCCGCCGGCGCCCCCGACTTCCACGAGGCGCGCGAGGCCTATCTGGCCTGCGACTGGATGGGACCAGCCCAGGGATGGGTCGATCCGGTCAAGGAGGCGCAGGCTGCCGGCATCCGCATGGATGAGTCCGTCTCGACCCTTCAGGCCGAATGCGCCGCGCAGGGCTTGGATTGGCGCGACGTCATCAAGCAGCGGGCCCGCGAGATCGCCTTCGCCCGCAAGCATGGTCTGCCGGATCCGGACCGCGAGAAATCGATGGCCGTCGTCGCGCCGACCGACCGGGAAGAGCCGGCGCGCGAACAGGTTCAATAGGGGGATTCCATGCCGGGCATCAACTATCACCGACTGCTGGAACGCCTGGTCGGCCCGCCGCTGCTGATCACGCCCGACAAGGCACAGCAGCTGCTGGGCGTGCTGGCCAACCGGGCCGGCTGGACTGGGCAGTTGATCCGCGCCGATGCCGACGACGACGGCGGCCCGGTGCGCCTCGATGCTCTGGCCGCCGACGCCATGCGCGGCGACCGTCCGGACCGCAAGACCTTCGCCCTGGTCGACGGCATCGCCATCATCCCCGTCGAGGGCGTGCTGGTGAACAAGCTGGGCACGCTGGACCCCTGGTGCGGCATGACCGGCTACGACGGCCTGGCCGTCAAGCTGGCCGACGCCGTCGCCGATCCCGAGGTGCGCGGCATCCTCTTCGACGTCGACAGCCCGGGCGGCGAGGTGGCCGGCTGTTTCGACCTGGCCGACCGCATCTTTGCGGCGCGCCAGATCAAGCCGGTGTGGGCGGCATGCACGGAGGAGGCCTATTCGGCCGCTTTCGCCCTGGCCAGCCAGTGCGATCGCGTCCTCGTGCCGCGCACCGGCGGCGCCGGGTCCGTCGGCGTCGTCTGCCTGCACGCCGACTTCTCGCGCATGCTGGACGAGGCTGGGATCAAGGTCACGCTGATCCACGCCGGAGCGCACAAGGTCGACGGCAACCCCTACCAGCCGTTGCCCGAGGATGTGCGCGACACCATCCAGGCCGAGATCGAGGGCATCCGCACGCTGTTCGCCGACACCGTGGCGCGCGGCCGTTCCATGGATGCCGCCGACGTGCTGGCCACCGAGGCGCGCTGCCTGATGGCGGCAGAGGCGGTGAAGACAGGTTTCGCCGACGAGGTGTCATCCCCGGATGACGCCTTCGCGGCATTCCAGCAGTTCCTGGCCGGCGATGCCGGCAGCGGCGCGACGGGCGCCACAACCCGAGAGGAGAGGAGTAAACCCATGTCTCTCAAAGACCGGGCGGCGCTCAAGGCCGCCGAGGAAGATAAGGCGAAGAAGGCGAAGACGGCCGCCGAGGAAGATCCCGAAGAGGATCCGGAGGAAGATCCCGAGAAGGACGCCGCGGCGGAAGAGGACGAGGATGGCGGCGAAGACGATGAAGATGAGGCCGACGGCAAGAAAGCTTCGGCCGAAAGGAAACGCATCGCCGGCATCCTCGGCGCCAGCGAAGCGAAAGGCCGCGGTGATCTGGCCCAGCATCTCGCGCTGGAAACCGACATGTCCGTCAAGGCGGCCGTGAAGGTTCTTGCCACCGCCCCGAGGGCCGACGCCAAGGCCGACGCCTTCACCAGGGCGATGGCCGCTCATGCCGGCCCCGCCCTCGGGACCGAAACCGAAACCGAGACCCGGCGTACCGCCGGCCTGCACGCGGCGGTCGCCGACCAGGCCAAGCGCTCCGGCCTCAAGATCGAGGAGGTGAAGTAATATGGCCGACACGTCCACCATGCCCTGGTTCTCTTCCGTTGCCGCCGCGACCATCGGCGCCGTTCTGGCCTACGAACAGGATCACGGCCGCTCGCGCGATGCCGTGACGGTGCTGGCCGGCGACGGCGCCGCCCGCGTTCTCGCGCTCGGCGCCGTGCTGGGCCGCCGCCTGATCGGCGCCCCCACCATCACGCCCGACGAGGGCAATACCGGTGACGGCGCGCTGGGCACCCTGACCCTCGCCGCTGGCGTCAAGGTCGGCACCTACAAGGCCGTCTGCATCGCCGCCGCCGAGAACGGCGGCACCTTCGCCGTCTTCGATCCCGACGGCTTCCGTCTCGCCGACGTCGCGGTGGGGGTCGCCTACGACGGCGGCCCGTTGGCCTTCACCATCGCCGACGGCGATGCCGACTTCATCGTCGGCGACGCCATTGAGGTCGAGGTGGCGGCCGGTGACAGGAAGGTGGTCGCGCTGGCCCCCGCCGCGATCGACGGCACGCAGATCGCCGCCGGTGTCCTGCTGGCGGGCGTCACCGCCCCCGACGGTGCCGACGCGGCGGGCCAGGCGGCAACCCGCGAATGCGACCTCATCACCTCCGGCCTGGTCTGGCCGGCGGGCATAACGGCCGACCAGAAGACGGCCGCCCTCGCCGACATGGCGAAGGCCGGCATCCGCGTCCTCGCGGCGGCGTAATTCCGGGTCAGAAAGGAACATCTTCCATGGAGACCATCATCACCCCCGCCGGCGAGGTCAACTATCCGTACACCGCGATGGACCTGTCGGCGGAAATCGCGATCATTCCCAACACCTACGGCCGCCTCAACGACATGAACCTGATGCCGATCGAGTCCGGTTCCAGCACGCTGGTCGAGATCGGCTTCGAGAACGGGGTACTCACCATTCTCGGCGCCGCCGAGCGTGGCCAGGCCGGGCCGGCCGGCGCCCAGCCGACGGAGCAGAGCCGCATCGTCAAGATCCCGCACTTCCCGCACCAGGAGGTGATCAAGGCCGGCGACCTTCAGGAC
The DNA here is from genome assembly GCA_014859895.1 of Rhodospirillales bacterium. Classification (GTDB taxonomy): domain Bacteria; phylum Pseudomonadota; class Alphaproteobacteria; order Rhodospirillales; family Shumkoniaceae; genus Shumkonia. The sequence continues at coordinate 8,298 of JACZKS010000037.1, read as the reverse complement.
AAGTTCGTTTTCGGCTCCGGCCGCCAGCAGCGGCGCAGCGTCGATACCGAAACGGCCAAGCGTCTGATGTCGATGCGGGGCAAATTTGGAATCACGCTGGAATTCGGCCGAATGGGTGCGCTGAAGGGCGAGATCCGCGACGGCAAGAACGTCGTTCTCTACGATCTCTTTTCGGTGTTCAACATCCAGCAGAAAGTCGTTGACTTCAAGTTGGGCACCGCCGGCACCGACGTCATCGCCAAGATCGACGAGGTGGTCCACCACATCGAGGACAACCTCATGGGTGAGGTGATGACCTCCGTCCACGCTTTGGTCGACCACCAGTTCTTCGGAAAGCTGACCAAGCACGCCAACGTCGAGAAGTACTACCTCCAGCACCAGGCGGCGATGTCGCTGGCCAACGACTTCCGTCAGGTCTTCCCGTTCCGCGGCATGACCTTCGAGAGCTACCGCGCCGTGGCCTCCGACATGACCGGCACCAGCCGGCGCTTCATCGCCGCCAACGAGGGTCACGCCTTCCCGCTGGGCACGCAGGAAACCTTCCGCACCCACGTGGCGCCGCCCGACCACGTGCAGTTCGCCAATAGCGTCATGGACAGCGAGATCTTCGTCTCGCCGCACGTCCTGCCGCACGGGCTCGGCGTCGAGCTCAAGGGCCAGATGAACGCCCTGCCGATCTGCCGGCGCCCGGCGCTGCTGGTCAAGATCCACAGCTCGGATTGATGGAGGTGACCATGAAGCTGATTGAAGTGATGGCCACGCGCACGCTCAGACACGAGGGGGCGTGGCACGGTCCCGGCACCCGCCTGACGATGACCGAGGCGGAGGCCGAGGCGCGGAAGGCCGGGGGGGAGGTTCGGGACGCCCCGCCGGCCAAGGCGAAGGCCGGCAAGAAGAAGGGGGGCGGCAAGGGGACTTCCGCCAAGGATCCCGGCGGAAAACCCGCCGGGGATGCACCGCCCGATGCCTCGGGCGGTGAAGGGGCGGCCTGACCGGCGCCCCGGGTGAAAGGCGGCGCGGGGCTTCGGCCCCGCGCCATGACAAGGGCCGCCGCTGGCGGCCTTTGTCATGGCGCTGCCGGCGGAGTTCTTCGATGAGCGTATTCGACCAGGTCGAGGCGGGCCTCAATGCCGCGGTGATGTCGGCGTTCGGCCGCGCCGTCGTCATGGTGACGCCGGCCGGTACCCGCTTCGATGTTGACGGCGACTGGCGCCAGGAGCCGGTGCTCATCGAGGGTGGCGACAGCCGCGGCGTCGTGTCGACGTTCCAGCCGATGCTGGGCATCGATCTCGCCACCTGGCCGGCCGGGCGGCCGCGCATCGACGAGGATTGGAGCGGCTGGAAGGTGGAGATCCCGGTCGCCTCCGCCGCGCCGGGGATTGCCGCGGGGCGGTGGGATGTGGCGAACGTCGTTCGCCCGGGCGGCGCCTGGATCGATCTGGAACTGACCAACCACGCGCCCCTGGCTTGAGAGGCCGACCATGCCGACCCGAGCCGAGCACATCGAGGATATCCGCCTGCGCCTGACCGGCCGCATCGACGCCGTCGGCGAGCGGGTGTGGCGCGGCCGCGTCGAGACCATTCCGCCGCGCAGCATGCCGGCGATCTGCCTCTACGCGCCGGAGGAGGATTCCGGCGAGGCGCTGGTGCGCGGCGGGCATGCCCAGTACCGCCCGACCCATACGCTGGCGATCGAGGTCCGTGTGCCCGACGCCAACGGCTTCGACGTCGCGGCCGGGGACATCGTCGAGGAGATCAAGACGATCCTGTTCAGGGACCCGGCGTGGACCGTGCGCTTCCAGCCGCACCCGCGCTGGCGGGTGCGCCAGTTCGTGGACCGGCGCGGCGAGCAGGCGTTCTGCGGCGAGGTCCTGACCCTCGTCGTCGCCGACAAGCAGCCGGTCGCCTACCCGCCGCTGGCGCCCCAGCTGACCCGTATTACCGCCAGCGCCGACGTAGACGGCGACGGCGTCGCCGACCTCACCAGTCAAACCAACATCGAGGAGGAGTGACATGCGCGTGCGGATCAACCCGGACCGCCTGGCGGCCGACCCGAACTTCCGGGTCGAGCATCCGCAGACCCGGCGGCCGTTCCCGTCCCCCAAGCCGTTCGAACTCGGCGCGGCCGACTGTGCCAACCCGCGCGTGCTTCGGCTCCTGCCCCCGATGGGGCAGCCGGGCGGCGTGGCGGGCGGCGTCTTCGGCGACCTGGTGCCGGTCCCGCGCGAGGACGCGGCGGCGCCTGCCAAGAAATCCTCCGGGAAGGAAGGAGTGTAAACCATGGCCACCATGCAGATCGCGGCCGAAGCCTTCGATGAAATCGCCGCCGAAGAGCGCATCTCCGGCGTGCAGTCCGAGGTCGTCGGCGTCCCCGGCTACCTGCGCGAAAGCCAGGAAGCCTGCATCGTCGCCCAGATGGTCTCGGCCGGCGAGGGCGCCGGCACGGCGCTGCCCGGCGTGCCCTACGTGATTTCCGGGGACGGCTCGCAGGCCGCCGTGCTCGGCGGTCGCGGCAGCCAGGCGCACCGCATGACCAAAGCCTTCCGCGCCGGCAACAAGACGACGCCTCTGTCCGTCATCTTCCTCGCCGACGACGCGGCGGGCGTTGCCGCCACCAAGACCGTCACCATCGGTGGCGCCGCCACCGCGGCCGGCACGTTGCCCTTCTATGTCGGCCTCGATCGCATCCGCGTCGGCGTCGCCGAGGATGATGCCGCCGCCGACGTCGCGACCGCCCTGATCGCCGCCATCAACGCCGCCGCCGATCTGATGGTGACGGCCGAGGCGACGGCCACGCCAGCCGAGGTCAAGGTGACGGCCAAGCACAAGGGGGAATGCGGCAACGAGGTCAAGCTCCACGTCGCCCTGCTGGGCGAACTGGGTGGCGAAGCGGTGCCGGCAGGCCTGACGGTTTCCGGCCTCGGCTTCCTGACCGCCGGCGCCACCAATCCCGAACAGGCGGCGGCGCGCGCCGCCGTCGCCAACCGCGAATACTTCTACTTCCTGCTCGGTTGGTCGGACACCGCCACGCTCGACGCCTGGTCTGCCGAGATCGAGGACATGTGGACGCCGACCCGCGACCTGTGGGGGCGCATCGCCTTTACCGGCCGGCGCGGTTCGCTGTCACAGTTGAAAAGCTTCGGCGCCGCCCGCAACGACCGTTTCATCTCCAGCGTCGGCACCTACGAGACGCCGTCGCCGGCCTTCGAGACGGCGGCCCGCGCCTTCGCCCGTGTCGTGCGGTCGCTGGCCAACCATCCGGCCCGGCCGCTCCATACGCTGACGCTGGTCGGCGACCGCGCGGCGCCTCCGGAAAGCCGGTTCTCGAAGGCGGACCGTAAGGACCTGCTGTGGTCCGGGCTCGCCACAATCGAGGCGACGCCGGCCGGCGGCCTTCAGATCGACCGCATGATCACCATGTGGCAGCGCAACTCGGCGGGCGATGCCGACGATACCTGGCTCGACGTCACCACGCCGGCGACGGTCGGGCGCATCGTCAACGAGATCAAGAAGCTGGTCCACGATCGCTTCATCGCGACCCGCTGCATCCTGGTCGACGACGGCACCCCGGTCGGTCCCGGCATTCCCTACACCACGCCCAAGCTGATCGAGGCGACGGTGATCGCCCATTACGACCGGCTGCAATCGCTGGGGTTGGCCGAGAACATCGAGGCGTTCAAGGCCCTGTTCAAGGTCGGCCGCGATCCGTCGAACCCCACCCGGGTCAACATGATCTACACCCCGGACATCGCGAACCCGCTCATCACCTTCGCCAACCGGGTCGAGTTCAGCTTGCAGTGGCCCCAGGAACTTCTGGCCGCCGCCTAGGAAGGGAGAAGCAACATGTCCATCGCGAACGCGGGCGTCCTCGGCCTCAAGGTCGGGGGCGTCGAATATGCGACCGGCGACACCGCCAAATATTCAACCCAGACCCGCGAGGTCGAAAGCGTCGCCGGCGGCAAGGGGCGGATCGGCCGCTCGACCAAGGGCGCCATCCCCTTCATCGAGGTCGAGGTCTACCTCGCCCAGGGGCAGTCGGCCGATGACCTCGTATCGGTGCGCGAGGAAACGGTGATCCTCAGCCTCGAGGATCGCACCGTCACGCTGTCGGAGGCCGACTTCGTCGGCAAGGGCGAGCCGGACGGCGCCAAGAACTCGCTGACGGCCCGCTTCGAGGGCACCAAGGGCGTGGAGGTGTTCTGATGTTCGTTCCGCAAGACCAGGAGATGGAGCTCCATCTCGACGACTATCTGGAGCGCGACGACAACGGACTGCCGTCCGTGCTCAATCTCGAGGTCCCCTTCACCGTCAAGGCGACGGTGAACAACCGCAAACAGGACGTCGAGGTCGCGGCTCTGGCCTTTCGCCGCCCGACCGCCGAGGCTCTCGACATCCTGGGCTATATGGCGGCCGACCGGAAGAACGTCTTCGACTATATGCGGCGGTTCATCGCCAAGGTGGCCAGGGTGCCGGACGAGCCGGACATCCGGATCGAGGCCCGCCACGTCGGCACCTTGATGGACGCCTCGGACTTCTACCGGGCCTGGGAGTGCAGCCAGGATTTTTTGCCGAAGCCGAAGCGGAGGGAGGAGACGCCCTCCGGCGCTTCGGAGGAATAGGCCGGCTGGCTCGTGATCGGGGTGTGTTCGCCCGCGTCCTCATCGCCCAGCATTCCTGGCTGCCCGCCACCGTGCGGGAAATGGACCTGACCGATTTCGTCGAGGCCGTGGTGGCCACCGACGAGTTCAACCGCGAGATGGCGAAGATCCTGGACGGCGGAGGCTGAGATGGCGGGGAGGGAGTATGCGGTCGTCCTGGCGCTCCGCGCCGCCGACTATGCGACCGCGCCGATCCGCGCGGCGACCGGCCGCCTCGCCGCCATCCGCGGCCAGGTGGCGGCGTTCGGCCGCGATGCCCTGGGGACCGGCAAGGTCGTCGACGGCGTCACCCGCCTGCGCGGCGCCGTCGATGGCGTGGCCGGCCACGTGCGGGGCATCCTGGCCCCGGCGCTGGCATTCGTCGGCGCGGCCACCGGCGGCAGCCTGACGGCGTTGGCCATCCGAACGGCCAAGGTCGGAGACGCGCTGGGCGAGATGGGTGAGCGCCTGGGCATCGGCGTCGAGCGCATCCAGGAATGGCAGCACGGCGCCATGCGCGCCGGCGCATCCAACCAGGATCTGGAGCGCGGGCTTCAACGTCTGAACAAATCCGTCGGCGAGGCGGTCAATGGCACCGGCGCGGCGAAGGATGTCTTCGCCGCCCTCGGCATCAAGCTCAAGGATGCGTCCGGCCGCGTGAAATCCACCGACCGGGTGTTCGAGGAGTTGGCCGACAAGATGGCCAGGATCCCGAACGAGGCCGAGCGCGCCGCCGTCGCCTCCGTCCTGTTGGGCGAGGAGGGCGGCGCCAAGCTGGTGCCCATGCTGGCCAAGGGCACCGCCGGCCTGCGCGCATGGGCCGAGGAAGCCCGCCGGTACGGGATCATCACGGAGGATCAGGCGAAGACGTCCGGCCGGTTCATGGACTCCATGGACAATATGGGCCGGGCCGCGTCGGGCGCCGCCAACGCCATTGGCGTCATGCTGCTGCCGACCATCCAGCCGACGGTGGATCGCATCACCGAATGGGTCGTCGCCAACCGCGACCTGGTGGCGGGGAAGGTGGATGTCTTCGTGCGCCAAGTCGCCGCGGCGGTGGATCGCATCGACATCGACCGGGTGATCGAGGGGGTGACGGCCTTCGTCTCCGGCATCGGCACCGCGATCGACTGGATCGGCGGCTGGGAGAACGCGCTGCTCGGCGTCGCCTTCGTCATGGCGTCGGGTCCGCTGGCTTCGGTGGCCAAGCTGATCGGCGCGGTCGGCCAACTCGGCTTCGCGGTTGCCCAGGTGGGCGTCCGGTTTGCCATCGTTTTTGCTGGCGGCGTCGTGGGGATGGTCGGTTCCTTCGTGACGGCGCTGCGGACGGGCGTCGGTGTGGTTCGTGCCCTCAACATCGCACTGGCGGCGAACCCCATCGGCGCCGTCGTGGTCGGACTCACGACGCTCGTGGGTATCGGCGTCACGCTCTACAACACCTGGAAACCGTTCCGCGACATGATCGACTGGATCGTCGCCAAGGTCGCGGGCCTGGTCAAGGGAGCCGGTTCCTGGATCGCCAAGAAGCTGGGGTTCGATCTCGGCGGCGCGCCGGAATCCGGACAGGACGGCGGGTCGCCGGGTGATGGGGCGGCACTGCCGGGCGTGGCGCCGCCAGGGATGGCAATGCCGCCGACGATCACCGGCCGCCAGCAGGCGGAAGTGAAGATCCGCCTCGAGGCGGCGCCCGGCACCAACGCCGAACTGCTCAGCAGCCGCGAAAGCGGGGGCGGCATGGACCTGTCCACCGATCTCGACGTCGGCCGCGGCCGCGTCGCCCAGAACTGAGGGGGAGCGGGATGCTGGCCTTCGACGTCAGGATGGACATCGCCGACGCCATCCGCGGGCTGACCGAACTGGAGCGCAAACAGGTCCCGTTCGCCCTGGCGCGCGGATTGACGCAGACGGCCCGCGACATTCACGGCGGCCTCGCCGAGGCGATGCCGGCCGTCTTCGACCGGCCGACGCGCTGGACGACGGGGGCCTACTTCGTGAAACCGGCCACCAAGAAGGACCTGGTGGCGACGGTGATGTCCCGCCAGTTCGCCGGCAAGGGGACGCCGGCCGGCGCCATGCTGCGCCACCACATCGAGGGCGGCGCCCGCAAGTCGACGATGTTCGAGCGACGGCTCCAGGCGGTCGGCATCATGGACAGCGGGGCGTTCGGGGTGATGGGCCGCGACGTCGCCGAGAAGGATGCCTTCGGCAACATCCCGGCCGCAAAATACGTCAGCATGCTGTCCGCCTTGAAGGCGCACGGCGATGCCACGCAGAACCGCAAGAACAAGTTCGGCAAGGGGAAGCGCGGCAAGGAGCTTTACTTCGTCGGCGGGCGCGGCCGGGCCAAGCACCTTGCGCCCGGCATCTACGAGTATTTCGGGTACTTCGGCAAGGCCATCAAGCCGACTTATATGTTCGTGCCGAAGGCGCCGGCCTACCGGTCGCGGTTTCCGTTCGCCACGATCAGCGAGCGCGTCTCGCAGGGGCGGCTCATCGTCAACTTCCTGACCGCCCTCGATGCCGCGTTCAAGACCGCGCGCGGCGGCCCCATCAAGTCGCCCTACGTCGGGCATATGAAGGCGCGGGCCGAAAGCGCGAGCACCGACCCGCGCTCGCTGGCGCGTGGGGTTCTGTCGGAGTTGGAGCGCTAGATGGACGCCCGTTTCGAGGTCGAGGAGGCGCAGGCGAGTTTCCGCGGCGTCGCCTTCCACGTGAAGAAGCGCGCGCGCGATGGCGGGCGGCGCGGCCCGACGCATGAGCTGCCGCAGCGCGATGAACCGGACGGCGAGGATCTCGGCCGCAAGGTCCGGGTCTTCAAGGTCGACGGCCTAGTGATCGGCGACGATCACGTGGCGCAGGCCTCCCGGCTGATCGCCGCGCTCGAGGACAGGGCGGGCCCGGGCGTCTACCGCGACCCGTGGCACGGCGAGTGGACGGTGATCTGCCGGACCTATTCGGCGGTCGACGACGACGACGCCGGCGGCGTGACGGCGCTGACCCTCACCTTCGAGGAATCCGGCGACACGCGCTACCCGATGATCGCGCTGGATACGGCCTCGGCGGTCGAGCGCGCGGCCGACCTCATGTCGGCGGCATCGGTGCAATCCTTCGCGCGGACGTTTTCCGTCGCCGGCCGCCCGCAGTTCGTGGGCGACCACGCGACGGATCTGGTGGGCCGGGCGGTGACGGAGTTGAAGGGAATGGGGTTGCCGCGCCTCGACATCACCGCGGCCATCGGCATTCCGGACGTCGGCGCCGAACTGACGGCGTTCGAGACGGGCCTGCCCGGCATGCTGCGGGGCGACCTTGGCGGCGGCATGGCCGGGCTCTTCCGATCCTTCGGCGCCGCCGCCCATTCGCGCCGCGGCGGCCTGGGCGATCCGTCCGCCACGCGAACGGCGTTCGCCGGGCTGGGAGGTTTCGGCTCGGGTTTCCCGACTATTCCTGCCACCACCGGCAGCCGCCGGGCCCAGGCCGCCAACCAGGCCGCGCTGGTGGCGCTGGTCCGCCGCCAGGCGGTGGCGGAGGAATCCCGTGCCCTCGCCGGCGAGACGTGGTCGAGCTTCGACGACGCGATGGCGGCCCGGGCTGAAACCCTGTCGCGGCTGGCCGCCGTCATGGCCGCGGCCGGCGCCGACGGCGACGACGCCGCGTTCTCCGC
>JACZKS010000036.1 GCA_014859895.1 Rhodospirillales bacterium | reverse complement strand
ACCCGCCGAGATCGTGCTGTCGGCAACCGGCGTCACGGTGATGGCGACGGAATCGGCCGGCGTCACGGAACCGTCCGTGAGCGTCGCCTGGACGGTCAGCTCCAGGCTGCCGTTGAAGTCGGCGGGCGGCGTCAGAGTCAGATCGGTAAGGTCGGCGGCACTCAGCGTCCAGGTGCCGTCGCCATTGTTGGTGCCGGCCGAGAGGGTGGCGCCCGTGGGCACGCCACTGATGGTGACGAAGTCCAGCGTCTCGCCACCGGCAAGGGTCGGCGTGATCGCCACGGCCACCGTGCCGTCCTCGGCCACCGTGAGGTCGGGGCCCGCCGAGATCGTGCTGTCGGCAACCGGGGTGACGGTGATGGCGACGGAATCGGATGTCGTCACGGAACCGTCCGTCAGGGTCGCCTGGACGGTCAGCGTGATGTCTTCGTTGGAATCCGCGGCCGGCGTCAGGGTGAGGTCGGCGAGGTCGGCAGCACTCAGCGTCCAGGTGCCGTCGCCATTGTTGGTGCCGGCCGAGAGGGTGGCGCCCGTGGGCACGCCACTGATGGTGACGAAGTCCAGCGTCTCGCCACCGGCCAGCGTCGGCGTGATCGACAGCGCCACGGTGCCGTCTTCCGCCACCGTCAGATCGGGACCGGCCGAGATCGTGCTGTCGGCCACCGGGGTGACCGTCACGGCGACGGAATCGGATGTCGTCACGGAACCGTCCGTCAGGGTCGCCTGCACGGTCAGCGTGATGTCTTCGTTGGAATCCGCGGCCGGCGTCAGGGTGAGGCCGGCCAGTTGAGCGGACGTCAGCGTCCAGGTGCCGTCGCCATTGTTGGTGCCCGCCGAGAGGAGCGCGCCCGTGGGCACGCCGCTGATGGTGACGAAGTCCAGCGTCTCGCCGCCGGCCAGCGTCGGCGTGATCGACAACGCTACGGTACCATCTTCGGCCACCGTAAGGTCGGCACCAGCCGAGATCGTGCTGTCGGCCACCGAAGCCGGAGTCACAGTTACGGCTGCCGTCGCCGATGCGCTGGCAATGCCACCCGGCGACGTTCCCGTCGCTGTCACACTGAGCTCCAACTGGCCGGTAAAGTCTTGGGGAGGTGTAATCATCAAGCCGGCGAGTTGACCGGGAGTCAGGGTCCAACTGCCGTCACCATTTTTGGTCCCAGCCGACAGCGTGGCGTCGACAGGAACCACGGTGATAGTGATGCCGGTGACCGAGCCGCCCGGCACCCCGGCGGTGATGGTCAAGGCGATAGCCGAATCTTCAGGCCCGCTGGCGGCCGAAATCGTAACTGTCGGCGGTGTCGGGTCTGCACCTCTGTTTCCTTGGCCTTGGCCTTGGCCTTGGCCTTGGCCTTCCCCATCCCCGTTTCCGTCGCCATTACCGTCGCCGCCATGGTCTCCTTCAACGGATGACGCAGCAAAACCTTCCGTCACCCTGATCTGATCTGTTTCGAAACCGCCCCCGACGACATCGTCACCCTGGACGCCGAAGTCCCGCAACTCGTCCGGCGCGTCCTGGGGGACGCTGTAGGGGTTGGCGGTGCCGGTCGTCGGGATCATGCTCAAGGACGAGGAGAACATTTGCACCACGTCGCCGACCGACATGGTCGCGGTCGGCGAGGGGGCCACGTTGAAGCCCGTGATCACCGTGAAGTCGTGGGCGCCGTTCATCACCTCGACGCCGGCGTCGTTGCGCACCACCACCTCGCCGACGAAGCCGTCGGATTCCTCCATGAGGACGACGCGCAGGTTCTGGCCGTCGGATATCTCGATGCCGACCTGGGTGCCGCGGATGCCGATGGTCGCCACCGGGGTGGTCAGGGTCATGGCGTCGGGGTCGGTCTTGGCGATCTGGCCGCTGACGAAGGTGAAGATGCCCTGCACCACCGAGAAGTTGATCGAGCCCGACTGGGTGGAAGGGTCGTAGACCATCTCGTCCAAGACCATTCGGCCGTCGGCGGCCATCGAGAAGGTGCTTTCGTCGGCGAGCACGACGCCGATGGCGCCGTCGGCGCCGGTTTCCAGGATGTCGCCCTGATAAACCGGATCGCCGGCCTGAAGCTCGACCCGGGTACCGTCGGCGCGGATCGCCGTCACCCGGCCGTGCAGGGTCTCGACCGTGCCGATGGGTTGGGCGCCGGGCGCGGCGCCGGCCTGGGCGTACTGCCCGGGAGCCAGCGGCCCGGCCAGTTGCGTCACCAAGTCGCCCGCCAGCTCGCCGCCACCGGCCGAAACCAGCGCCGGGGGCGTTTCCAGGCCGAAATAGCCGCGCACCACGGTAACGGTGCCGTCGGGTGCCGTCAGCACCAGATTGTCGCCGGCCCGGGCGAAATCGCAATCGGCAAGGGGCACACCCGCGGGGAGCGTCAGCGTTTCGGAACCGGTCGCCTCGATGACGTGGGCGGGGGTCGTTCCTTCCGGCAGGCCGGGGACCTTCGTCTCGGTCGCGGTGATCGTCGCCATGGCCTGCTCTCCTTCTGAGGGTCGTCCGGGGAAGCCGATTCTCCGATTCCCGCCGATTTTCCCTAAATATCCGTAAAATTTTATCTTTTAGTTCAACAAGTTACGCGACCGCTTCGCGAAGCCACTCGCCCGATCTTGCGGCACCCTAGCAGGTTTGGCAGCTCTCTTGCTGTGACGGCCATCACAGGGTAACGCCGATTCGCCCGCATGGCCGGAACAATCGGTCTTCTTTTGCATTGTTGTGGAGGCTGCAATATCTATGGGTTCCGAGTTTTGCCGCCCGCAGTCCGACCAGGAAACCGACCATGACCCGACGCCTCGCCCTTCTCGTCGCCCTCGCCGGCGGCCTTCTGCTGACCGCTTCCTGCGCCTATCAAGGCGAGTCCGGCTATCCGGTCGCGCGCAGCCTCAGCTGGTTCAGCTATTTGAACGGCGACGACATCCGCCAGCAATGCAAGGCGGGGGCGCCGGACCGCTACCGCTTTGTTTATAACGGCATCTACACCGAACAGGTACGCTCCTACGATCTGACGACCGATGCCGGCAACGCCAACCCGGTGCTGCGCATCCAGCTGCTGGAAGAGCGCGGCCGGATCGGCAATATCACCCTCGACAGCGTTTCGGGCGTGCTGGCCCCCTGGTCGGGCCGGTTCGAGACCGTCCACCTCAGGGACGCCGACTTTCAGAAACTGCGCGAGGCCATGGTCAACGGCGGTGTCTTCCAGCCGCTTCCGGGGCGCCTGGAACTGTCGTCCGACGCCTTTTATTGGATCGTGGCGGCGTGCACCGGCGGCGCCTTCAACTTCAACGCCTATCTGTGGCCGTCGCCGCGCTTCGATCAGGCGGCGTTCCCCGGGCTGCTGTTCGCCTGGGACCCCAGCGGCGTGGCGGTCAACCCGCCGCGCCAAGCCGACCCCGCCGACATCCACCATGCCCGAAGCCCTTCAGACCTGCGCAACGCGCAACGCTTCAATCTGGCGGCCGAACGTGACGGCCTGATTGGCGTCGGCACCCTGTTCTAGGCCGCGTACCTATTATACCGTCATTCCGGACACGACTTTCCTCCAAATCTTTGATTTGGAAAGGAAAGTCAGTGATCCGGAATCCAGGGCCGCGTCGCGTGGAGAAGATGGTCTGGATTCCGGATCGTAAGGCTCGCATGCCGGTGTCCTTCGGGCACCGGGCTCGCCTAACGTCCGGAATGACGAATTTACCTTTATGAGTCCCACAACCTAGGCTGCGCCGGTCGCCGTCAGGCTGGCGAACGGCGCCCGTCCGGCAAAGAGCGCCATCGTGCCCAGGGATTCCTCGATGCGCAGGGCCTCGTTCCATTTGGCCATGCGCTCGGCCCGCGCGAAGGAGCCCACCTTGAGCTGTGGCACCCCCCAACCGATGGCCAGATGGACGATGGTGACGTCCTCGGTCTCGCCGGAGCGGGCCGAGACCATAGCCCCCCAGCCGGCGGCACGGGCGGCCTCAAGCGCCGCCAACGTTTCGGTCAGCGTGCCGGCCTGGTTGGGCTTGATCAGTGCGGCGTTGCAGGCCCCGGCGGCCGCCGCCTTTTCGATGCGCTTGGCATCGGTGACCACGAAATCGTCGCCCACGATCTGCACCCGATGACCGGCCGCCTCGGTAAAGCGGCGCATGCCCGCCTCGTCGTCCTCGGCCATCGGGTCCTCGATGGAAACGATCGGATAGCGGTCGATCCAGCCGATCAGCAGTTCGGCCAAGCCGTCGGAATCGAGCTCCTTCTCCTCCAGCGCCAACCGGTAGCGGCCGTCCCGGCCGAATTCCGAGGCCGCGATGTCGAGCGAGATCGCCGCCTGCTCGCCGGGTATCAGGCCGGCCGCCTCGATGGCCCTGACCAGCAGTTCCAGCCCCTCCTCGTTGGTGGCGAAGGCCGGCCAGTAGCCACCCTCGTCGGCGACGCCCTGGAGCCTTCCCGAGTCCTCGAGCAGCTTGCCGGCCAGCCGATAGACATCGGCCGTCCACACCAGCGCCTCGTCGAAGGAGGACGCGCCGGGCATCACCACCATGAAATCCTGTACGTCGACCCGCGAGCGGGCGTGGGCGCCGCCGCCGATGATCTGGATTTCCGGCAGCGGCAGCGTACAGGCGTCGGGCCCGCCGAGATGCCGCCACAAGGGCTCGCCCACCGCCGCCGCCCGGGCGTGAGCGACGGCCATGGAGACGGCAATGGCGGCATTGCCGCCGAGCCGGCTCTTATTGGAGGTGCCGTCGAGCGCGATGAGGGCGCCATCGACGGCGGCCTGCCCGGTGGCGTCCATACCGGCGATCGTCAAGCGGATCTCGCCGTTGATGTTGGCCAGCGCCTTCTGGACATCGAGTCCGCCCAGATGGGCCCCGCCGTCGCGCAGGTCGACGGCCTCGCCGGTGCCCATCGAGGCGCCGGCCGGAGCGATGGCACGGCCCACAGCGCCTCCGGCCAGGTCGACCTCGACCTCGACGGTCGGCCGGCCGCGCGAATCCCACACCCGCCTGCCTCTCAGCTTGGTGATGATGAAATTGTTCACGCTGACACCTCCTTCGACCATGCCTGACGCACGGCCTGCAATCGATCCGGCAGATCGGCCAGCAGGGCCCGCGCCACCCGGCGGACCCGGTTTTTTTGCCCTTCGTCGGTCACATATTCGACCGGCGACTTGCCGTCGACCCGGGCCAGGAAAAGCCCGGGCAGAAGGCGCGCCGCCCGCCGTTCAAGCGCCTCCGGCAACTCCCAGCGCACGCCCTCTAGGTAACTCGCGGCCAGAACGTCGAAACAGGCGAGGAAGCCGGCCGTGGCCGATGGCGTCCACAAGCATTTCAGCAGCAGATGGTTGAGACAGAACGCCAGGTCGAAAGCCGGATCGCCGTACCACGCGCATTCGGCATCCAGGAAGACCGGTCCCCGCGGCCCGACCAGGATGTTCTTGGGGCTGACGTCGCCGTGCACCAACGCCTTGCGTGTGGCGGCGGTGGTTTCGGCCAGCCCGGTGAGCACCGCCGCCAGGTCGGGGTGGGCACGGGCCGTGGCCAGCAGATAGGGCTCCAGGCGGATCGAATGGAAGATGGCGTCGGTGGCGAAGCGGGCGGCGATGCCGGCGTCGCCGGCGGTCGCGGCATGGATGGCGACCAGCCGCCGGGCCACCGCCTCGGCGGTCGCCGGGTCGGCGTTGGCGTCCCTGAGTTGTGCTTTCCACAACGGGTGGTCCGCCGGATCGAGGAAGCGCATGACGAACAGGCCGGCCGCGGCGTCCTCGGCGAGGATTTCGGGAACGGCATCGGGCTCGACCCCGGCGGCCACCCGCATCCAGGCGAATTCATAGGCGTTGCGTTCCACCGGCGCCCGCCAGTCGGCGGCGACCTTGAGCCTTGGCAGGGCCCGCTTGACGCAGACCGGTCCCACCGCCAAGTCGACCCGGTAGATGTCGGAGGACACGCCGCCGGTGAGCGGCTGGACGAACGGCGTTTCGCCGGGACGCACCAGCCCCAGGCGGATGAGGCTGGGGATCAGCCAGTCATCGCTTTCCGGTGTCGCGCGGGGCGGGCCGCTTCCGGCCACGGAACCTCCTCGACCGCTCGGGTTGCATGAAGCGCAGATCCGAGTATTCGGGATTGCACCCCGTTACGCAATGGTTGGAAAAACGGTTTCGGAATCGTCGGTCAGTCGCGGGACGTGTAGCGGCGCTCGGCGGCGAAATATTCGGGAAAGCCGACCACCTCCTGCAGATGTCCGAACGTCGCCAGTCCCTGCGGGTGCCGCCCCGCCTTGAGTTCGGCCAACGCCTGCTCCATGACCGGCACCGCCGCCAGCAGCAGGGTCAGCGGATAGGCGGCGATCTTGTAGCCGATTTCGGCCAGCCTGGCCGGCGGCAGCACGGGGGTGGCCCCCTGCTCCAGCATGTTGGCCATCTTGGGGCCGGGGATTTCGCGGCAGAAGCGTTCCATCTCGGCCTCGGAGCGCGGCGCCTCGAGGAACAGGATGTCGGCGCCGATCCCGGCGAAAGCGGCCATGCGCTTGAGCCCCTCGTCGAGGTCGTGGGTCGCCCGGGCGTCGGTGCGGGCCATGATCAGGATGTCGGCCCCCTCGTCGCGGGCGTCGACGGCCGCCTGGACGCGCAGGCAGGCCTCGTCGAAACCCACCACCTGCTTGCCGCGGGTATGGCCGCAGCGCTTCGGCGCCACCTGGTCCTCGATCATCACGCCCGCGAAGCCGGCCCGCGCATATTCGCGGACGGTCCTTTTCACGTTGAGCGCATTGCCGTAGCCGGTATCGCCATCGCCGATGACGGGAAGCGTCGTGGCGGCGCAGATGGAGCGGCCCTGGTCTAGCATTTCGCCGAACGAGATGAGCCCGGTGTCCGGCGCCGCCAGGCGAGCCGCCGAGACCGCGAAGCCGCTCATGAAGGTCAGTGGAAAGCCGGCCCGCTCGATAAGGCGGGCCGAGAGCGCGTCGAAGCAGCACGGCATGACCAGCAGGTCGGGCCCGTCGATGAGGGAACGAAGGCGTTCGGCGGGAGAAGGGGTCATCCGGCTTTCCCTAAAGCTTGAACGGAATGTAAAGCGCGATGTCGGGAACGAAGTAGATGGCGACGACGGCTGCGAACATCATCAGGATGAACGGCCATACGCCGCGCAGCACCTCGGCGATGGGGACGTCCGCCACCGCCTGGATGACGAACAGATTGAGCCCGACCGGCGGCGTGATGAGGGCGCATTCGATCATCACCACGAAGAGGATGCCGAACCAAATGGGGTCGATGCCCAGCGCCATCAGCGACGGATAGAGCACCGGCACCATGATCAGCAGCATCGACATCGATTCCAGGAAGAAGCCCATGACCAGCAGCACGGCACAGACGACCAGGATGAACAACCCGACTTCGCCGATGTTGGCGTTGATCGCCATCGAGATGTCCTGGGGAATGCGATAAAGCGTGATCACCTTGCCGAACAGCTTGGCGCCGCCGACGATCAGGAAGATGGTCACTGTCGTGCGCATCGATTCGACCGCCGCCAGTTTCAGCTTGGCCCAAGTCATGGTGCGCAGGGCATAGACGATGACCAGCGAAACGGCGAAGCCCACGGCGGCCGATTCGGTCGGCGTGAAGACGCCGGCGTAGATGCCGCCGATGACGACGAAGGCCAACAGGGCGGTCGGCAGGGCCCTGAGCGTTGTCCGCACCCGCTCGTCCCATCCGGCCTTGGCCACCGGCGCGAAGCCGCGCCCGAAGCGGGCATAGGCCATGCTGAACAGGATGAACATCGCCGACAGCATGAGGCCGGGGCCGATGCCGGCCAGAAACAGGTCGACGATCGACTGCTCGGTGATGACGCCGTAGACGATCATCGGGATGGAGGGCGGAATAAGGATTCCCAGCGTGCCGCCGGCGGCGAGTAGGCCCAGCACGAAGGGGCGATTGTACCCGCGGCCGATCATTTCGGGGATGGCGACGGTGCCGATGGTCGCCGCGGTCGCCACCGAGGAGCCGGCGATGGCCGAGAACAGGGCACAGGAAATGACGGTGGCGACGGCCAAGCCGCCCGGCCAGTGGCCGACCCAGGACTGCACCGCGTTGAACAGGTCGCGCCCGACGCCCCCCTTCAGCAGCACGTTCGACATCAGAAGGAACAGCGGCACCGACAGCAGGACGAAGTTGTCGACCGAACTGTAAAGCGCCTGGGGCACCAGGACCGGCGACAGATCCGCCGCCCACATGAGAACGAGCGCAAGCCCGCCCAGGGCGAAGGCAACCGGCACACCGACGAGCAGCAATCCCAGGAGCCCCAGAAGAATGAGGACCGTCGTCATGCGTCAGTCCCGTTTTGCGGAAGGCGGCGGCGCGCGACGATCCGGGCCAGTTCGGCCAGGCATTGCAGCAGCAGGATGGAGAAACCGATGGGAACGGCGCTTTCCGTCATCCACTGGGGCACCGAAAGCATGGTGGCGGTGGCCCGGCCCATCTGAATGGATTCGACGACGATGCCGGTTCCGTAAACGATGGCCATCCCGCAGAAAACGGCGACGAAGACCAAGCCGAGCGCCTCGGACAGTGCGCGCATGGTGGGGCCGAGGCGGCCGGTCAGCAGGTCGATGGCGATCAGGTGGCGGTGCCGGAGCACATAGGCCGCCCCCAGATAGGTGGCCCAGATCTGGATGAACCGCGAAAGCTCCTCGGCCCAGATGGTCGGCGAGATGAAGACGTAGCGGGCGAC
The DNA here is from genome assembly GCA_014859895.1 of Rhodospirillales bacterium. Lineage (GTDB taxonomy): Bacteria > Pseudomonadota > Alphaproteobacteria > Rhodospirillales > Shumkoniaceae > Shumkonia. The sequence continues at coordinate 32,457 of JACZKS010000036.1, read as the reverse complement.
CACCTCGTAGGCAATCATCCCGCCGATCACGAAAAACATCGCGGCGGCCAGCTTGCCGCAGATGTCACTCAGACGATCGATAAAAGCGAGCATGGGAACGGAAACACCGCGGGCGGCGGGACCATCCCCGCCGCCCGTCAGCGCCGTCTATAGCTTTTTGGCGGCTTCGACAAGCTGTTTGCCGAGGGGACCGGAAGTCCCGATGAAGGTGTCGATGACCGAGGCTGTCGCCTTCTGCCATTCCTTCACCTGTTCGGGTGTCAAATCGATGATCTTGATCTTGTCACGCACGGCATCGAACGATTTGGCTTCGATCTGGCCCATCTCGTTGCGCAGTTCCGTCTCGACGCGACGGGCCGCCTTCGTCATCACGGCGCGCTGGTCCTCGGTCAGACCCTGCCAGGCCTTTTCGTTGATCAGCACGATGAATTCGATGTCGGCATGGTTGGTGACGGTCAGATAGTCCATCACTTGGTAGAGCTTACGCGCGTCGACCGCGGTCACCCCGGTCATGCCGGCGTCCACCGTGCCGCGCTGGTAGGCCAGGAATTGCTCGGACCCGGAAACCGAGGCGGGAGCGCCACCTACCGACTTGACGAACTCGCCCAGGGTCTTGCCGAAGACGCGGACCTTCTTGTCCTTCATGTCGGCCGGAGTGACGATCGGTTTGCCCTTGCTGAGCAGGATGGTGCCGCCATAGGCCTGCCACCACAGCACGCGCGCCCCGGTCTTGAGAATGGCCTCGTCGAGCGGGCCGCGGATCGGGCTGCCCGGCGCCGTCGCCTTGGTCACCAGGTCCCACGTCGGGAAGGAAAACGGCACCTCGAAGATATTGACCGCCGGAATGGTGCCGGCGAACTGGGCAAGCGAGGCGACGCCCATCTCGACGCCGCCCGAGGACACCGCCTGCGGCACTTCGGAGTCCTTGTAGAGTTGGGCCGAGGGATAGATCTCGATCTTGATCTCGCCCTTGGTCTCGCGCTCGACCTCCTCCTTGAAGGCCGCAAGGTTCTGGCCGAGGTGATGGGTGATCGGCAGCTGCAGAGTGATGCGAACCACCTTCGCGGCGTCGGCGGCCGGCGCCAACGCGAAAGACAATCCGGCGGCCAAAACCGCCACGATCCAGCGTTTCATGAAATCCCCCCATGTTGGGTTCTGAAAGAAATTGGCGCGCCAACTTGGGCGCGACGACAGAATCTGTCAAGCCGACAAGAGGCGTCGCAACAAAAATGCCGCCGCCGATACCGTTAGAGCCGGGCGCCGGCCGGGACCGAAGCCAGGAAACGTTCGGCCGACCCCGCCTTGAGGAAGCTGACGGCGCAACCCAGTTGCCGGTCGTTCTCGCCGCCCGGCGGTATCGGGCAGTTCTCTTCGGCGACGGTGCCGAGGCTGACGCGGGTCGACTGCTCGCCGGCCGCCAGAGCGCCGGGCAGGTCGGATTCCCGCTGTCCGGTCGGCGTTTCGAAGCCGGCGATGATGATGTCGGGCATCACGCCCAGACCTTGGATGGTGCGCCCCGACGGCGTGTAGTAAAGGGCCGTCGTCAGCTTCAGCGCCCCCTTGATGGGCAACGGCATGATCGTTTGTACCGAGCCCTTGCCAAAGGAGGGCGTCCCCATGACGAAGGCGCGCCCATCTTCCTGAAGGGCGCTGGCAACAATTTCGGAGGCCGATGCCGAACCGCCGTTGATCAGCACGACCATCGGCGCACCCTTCGCCTCGTCACCGGGCTTGGCCGAAAAAATCTGGCGGTTGCCGACGTCGCGGCTGCGCACCTCGACGATCCGCCCCTTCTCGAGGAAGGTGTCGGCCAGCTCCAGCGACTCGTCGAGAAGTCCGCCCGGATTGTTGCGAAGGTCGAGAATCAACCCCTTCATACGGGGCCCAAGCTCGGCTCGGATGGCCCTTACCGCTTCGTTGACGCCACTTTCCATGCGCTCCGTGAAGCTGGCCACCCGGATGTATCCAATATCGTCCTCGATGTGCCAGCGGACCGCCCGGATGGAGATGACGGCGCGGGTCAGAACCTTGTCGAAGGCAGGCTCGTCGCCGCGCCGAATGGTGAGGCGGATGTCGGTGCCGGGCTCGCCGCGCATGCGCTTGACCGCATCCATGATCGAAATGCCGTGGATCGGGCTGCCGTCCAAATGCGTGATCAGGTCGCCCGATTTCAGCCCGGCCTGATGGGCCGGCGTCCCTTCGATCGGCGAGACGATCTTGACGGTACCATCCTCCACCGTGACCTCGATGCCGAGACCGCCGAACTGCCCCTTGGTGGTGACGAAGGCCTCCTGCAACTGTTCGGGGTTCAGGTACGCCGAATGGGGGTCAAGGGAAGCCACCATGGCATCCAGGCCGGCTTCCACCACCTCTTCAGACGATGCCCTCCCCTGCTTGGCCTCGAGATCCTGGACCCCCTTGATTGCCGCGTCGATCAGCGAGCGGTCATTCACCGGCCGCAGGTAATCGTTGCGCACCCGCACGAAGGCGTCCCTGAATTGCTTGAGTTCGCGCGTATCGTTCGGATTGGAGGCCACATCGCGATAGACGGCGGCGAAGCGCGTCAGTTCGTGATCGGTATCGGCCGGCAATGCTCCGCCCGAGCCGCTGACGGATTGCACCATGCGCCGCAGCGACGAATTCTCGGGAACGCAGCCCACCAGGGCCGGCGAGAGAGCGGCCCCAACCAGGAAGCCGCCCACGACCATCATCAGTCCGCGCCAACGCCACGGGGTCATCACGGGCACATTTCCTCTGCCATCGACCGCAATCCTTCCGGCGCGTCCTCCGCGGACACACCACGCCCCGCATCACCGGGTCGAACCGTTGATGTGCGGAAACCGCGAATAAATCAAGCAACGATTGAAAGGAAGATGGGAACCGCGCGGCGCCGATCAAGAACCTTGAGGCTTCCTCCGGTACAGATCTTCCAGTTCCGCGGCTTCGTCGGGCTGGAGAATCTGGTCCATGGCCGGCAGGAAGCCCATCTCCTCCTTCTGGATGTGAAAGACTTCGCGCTCCACCAGTTCCCGGCCCAGCCGATGGAACTCCGCCCAGGCCGCCGGCTCGAAACCACCGCTGCCGGCCCCTGCAATCAGTTCGGCAAGGCGGCGCTCCAGGGCCCGCATGGCGTCGTGCTCGGCCCGCAGCATGGCCGGAATGCCGGGCTCGGCAAACCGGGAAAAGCGGGGGAAAAGCTCACCCTCCTCGAAGGCGAAGTGATGGTCGACCTCCTCGGCCATATTGGCGACCATCTCGGCCAGCAGGGTGGTCACCTCGGCGTCCGAGCCGCTCGGCGGGCGGTCCGGCCCGATCCGCCGGAGCAGCGCCTCGAAGCGATCGAGCAGCGCCAGCGTCCGGACGTGGTCGTCGTGGAGGGCGCGGAGAACCGCATGCGTCATCTGGTACATCCGTCGGGCTCCTTCTTCAGTCGTCTTGTTTCGCGGCGGCAGCCGCCTTGAAGGCATAGCCCCGCATGCGCCGGAGGGTGTCGGCGACAAACCACAGGAAAGCCGCGGCGCCGATGAGGCCGGCCAGGGCGCCGGCCACGACGGCCGCGCCGGTGTCGGTCACGATGCCGGCGGCAACCAGGGCGAGGGCGCCGAAATGCCCTGCGGCATGGATCTTCAGGGGCGTCTCGACGGCCACGTCAGACAGCGTCGGCGGCGTCTGCCCGGCCTTGGCGGCGTTCATGGCGGCCAGGAAAGGCACGATGCGCTGCAGGATGCCCATCAGGAAGGTCAGCAGCCAGCCGAACAGCGCGACGAAGCCGAACAGTGGCATGATTTGGCCGGGCAGGCCGTCCACGGCGGCGGCACCCCCGAGGACGACGCTCGCCGCCAGCAATCCCCACGACACCCTGACCAGCACGAACGAGAGACCCAGACGCTTGCGCATGCCCTGGGCGAGCACGGCGCCCATGGCCCGCACGTGAAGGACCACGGCGGCAAGGCCAGCCGCCGATGCCGCAACCAGCCCGAAAGGCGCCCCGGCCAGAGCGGCGGCCACGGCCAGCCCGATGGCGCCGGCGGCCAGCGCGAACGTCACCGTGACCACGCGGTCGCCGGGAGAGGGGCCGAGTGCGAACATCGGCACCATGAACTGGCTGTAGCCGAAGGCCAGCATGCCCATGAAGCCGTAGATGGCGACCGCCATATGGACGATGGTCACCGCCACCGGGTCGATGAGAAAGCCGCCTTGCAGGTTGAAGACCAGCGTCAATCCGAGGCCGGCCAGGACACCCAGCGAGATCAGGGCCGCCCAGCCGTGCAGGACCAGGGTGCGCATGCCCCGCGTGCGCCGCAGCACGTCGGCCATCAGCAGTGCAAAAACGCCCAGGCCCGCCGTCACCAGCGTTCCGCCGACGGCAAGAACGGCGGGGTCGGCGTCGATGAAGCCGAAAACCAGCAGTGCGGTGCCCGGCGCGTAAAGCCAGAAGGTCAGCCGGCATGGCCATAACGCCATCAGCGATTGGCCGGTGACGACGGGCAGAATCTGGAACGAGGCGTCGATCGCCGTCATCACCAGCACGCCCAGAGTCAGCGCATGGAGGCCGGCCAGGATGAAGCCGGGCCCGCCAACGAAGTGCGGCACCTGCTCGGCATCGACGGCAATGAGCCCCCAGGCCACTCCCTGGAACGCCACGGCGGCGGCGAAGAAGCGGAACGGAACCGAGGGCGGCAGCAGGCGGCTTTGCGCCCCCATCAGGATCATTCCCGGAAACTTCACGGCAGCGGCCTCCCGGTCCTGCGAACCAGGCGCAGGCGGACGTCCTGCGGTTCGGCGTGCAGGAGTTCCCAGGCCCAGCCGCGTGCCGCCAGTTCGGGATAGAGAAAGATCGGATCGCGGGCCAGCCGGACGATGACGGCGTCGCCGGCCTCCGGCCCGGCCAGAAAGGTCAGGATGGCCACGGCCGGGCGCGGTGGCTCCAACCCCCGAAGGTCGAGGCAGGGAATGCCTCCCTCGTCGGTGACGGGCACCCCGTCCGCGGCTGGTCCCGGTTTGTGATTCGACGTCGTCACTTTCGATTCTCCACGGCGCCAGGCATCCGATGCGTTGCGGCCGCGAGATATGGGGCAAAGGGCGGGATGGCGCCTTGATTTCGCTCAAGGCGGCCCGCCGAAGGCCTCTGCCGTCAGCCGGCGCCCGCCGACGGCGAACTCCCGGCCCAGGCCAGCAGCTTGCGGCCCAGATGTTCGGCCTCCGCCTTCCCCAGTTCGAGGTCGGTAAAGCGCCGCCCCTCCTGGATGCGAACCCGCAGCATGACCAGCCCGCCGGTAATTTCCACTTCCTGCAAGCGGATCGACCGGCCCCACGGGGCGGCAAATTCATCGAGTTCGGTCACGCGCGAAAAAGTCGGCACCCCTAATCCTCCTTGAGCCAAGTCACCCAACCAGCCTAGCCGTTTTTTCTCGTCGTATCACCCCTAACCGGCCCGGTCGTTGAAACGATGGCATAATTCTCAGTGAAAATTTGAAAACACCTTCAGTGATTCTCACGAAATTTCAACCCATCCGCGGGGATTATTTCTCATATGCCGAGATAGTCCGTTCCAAGTCCTATGCTCAGGCCAATAAATAGAAATAAAATTACTTGAATACTTCCAATTCAGAAGCGTTCTCAATAAAACGATCTGAAATTGCAACATATTTTCAAAAAAAATTTTGCGAAACCTCAAAAAGGACTGGATTCTTCGCGGACCGCTCGCGTATAAAATATTACAAATTCTAAGCGTTCAAAATCGCATGGCTGTACCCGATGCCTCTTTGCGGGCCGGGCAACAGCGGAGGAAACACGGAGCACTAAACCCATTCCGAAAATACGCCCCGATTCTGTCTTGCTCGATGGCGGTTTTGGCGATGCCCCGCGGGGGATGCGCCGAACGTCGAAAGTTGGAGACGTTTGCGGAGCCGGATTTTCGACCCGCCGGCAAGATCGCCCGCAGGGCTGGTGAAGGAACATACGGCCGTCCCACGCTCACACGACGGGGCCGGGATGGCGCCAAAGAACGATAACGGTTCGAAGGTCTTGGAGGACAGTCCATGGCGAAAAAAATGCCGGAAACGCCGATGCTCGACCAGCTTGAGTCTGGCCCGTGGCCGAGCTTCGTCACCAACCTCAAGAGGCTCGCTCAGACGGACGACAAGCAGTACGCCGACCGGATGAAAGACCTTCTTGGTCAGCTCGAGTATTCCTACAAGAACATCAAGGGCTACTGGAAGGGCGGCACCGTCGGCGTGCGCGGCTACGGCGGCGGGGTAATTCCCCGCTTCTCCGAGGTGGCCGACAAGTTCCCGCTGTCCGCCGAATTCCACACCCTGCGCATCATGCCTTCGCCCGGCTACCACTACAGCACCGAGGCGCTGCGCAAGTTGTGCGACGTCTGGGAAGAGCACGGTACCGGCCTGATCGCGCTGCACGGCCAGAGCGGCGACATCATGATGCAGGGCTGCTCGACCGAGCAGGTCCAGAAGGCCTTCGATGCGCTGAACGAGTACGGCTTCGACATGGGTGGCGCCGGCCCTTGCCTGCGCTCCTCGCAGTCCTGCGTCGGGGCGGCCCGTTGCGAGTTCTCATGCTATGACGAGGGCCGGGCGCTGCGCACGATCATCAACAACCAGATCGACGACCTGCACCGCCCGTCGCTGCCCTATAAATTCAAGTTCAAGTTTTCGGGCTGCCCCAACGACTGCGCCGACGCCATCCATCGTTCGGACGGCGCCGTCATCGGCACCTGGAAGGACGACATCCGGGTCAACCAGCAGGAATTCAAGAAGTACGTCTCCGAGCGGGGCCGCAAGGACATCATCGACAACATCGTCACCCGCTGCCCGACTCACGCGATGAGCTTGCACGACGACGACACCATCGAAGTCGACAACAAGTCCTGCGTCAGGTGCATGCATTGCATCAACGTCCTGCCCAAGGCCTTGCGGCCGGGCAAGGTCAGGGGCTGCGCCATTCTGCTGGGCGGAAAGCATACGCTGCAGATCGGCGACCTGATGGGCATCCCCGTGGTGCCGTTCATGCGGCTTGAAACCGACGAGGATTACGAGAAGCTCAAGGAATTCGCTTCGAGGATCGTCGAGTTCTTCGCCGAGAACGCCCTTGAGCACGAACGCTTCGGCGAGATGCTCGAACGCATTGGCCTTGCCAACGTCGTCGAGGGGCTCGGTCTCGAGGTCGATCCCAACATGGTGGTCAATCCGCGTTCCAACCCGTACGTCCGCATGGACGACTGGGATGACCAGGCCGCCAAGTGGAATCAGCGCAAAGTGGTGGCGGCGGAGTAATCCGCCGCATCGCCCGCGACAAAAAGAAGGTTTGTGGAGGACAGTATGGCTGAAGCCCGTCAACCCATCGAAAGCGGCGTGCCGGATCCGTTCCCGTGGATGCACCCGGCGCTGCGCAAGAACTACGGCATGTGGAAGTACCATGACCGCCCGCGCACCGGCGTGCTTCATCATGTCGCCGAAAGCGGCGACGAGGTGTGGACGGTCAAGGCCGGCACCTGCCGGCAGCTCGACGTCTTTACCATCCGCAAGCTGTGCGACATCGCCGACGAGTATTGCAGCGGCTTCATCCGCTTCACCACCCGCTCCAACGCGGAATTCATGGTGACCGACGAGAAGAAGGTCGCGCCGCTGATCGAGCGCCTCAAGAAGGACGGCTTCCCCGTCGGCGGCACCGGCGCGTCGATTTCCCAGCTGGCCCACACCCAGGGCTGGCTGCATTGCGACATCCCGGGCACCGACGCCTCGGGCGTGGTCAAGGCGGTCATGGACTCGCTCTACGACGACTTCGTCAACGAGCGCTTCCCGGCCAAGGTCAAGATCAACACGCTGTGCTGCGAGATCAACTGCGGCGGCCACGGCGACATCGACATCAACGTCCAGCACACCAAGCCGCCGGTGATCAACCACGACCTCGTGCACAAGATTTGCGAGCGTCCGACGGTCATCGCCCGCTGCCCGGTCGCGGCCATCCGCCCAGCCGTGGTCAACGGCCTGCCGTCGCTCGAGGTCGACGAGAAGAAGTGCATGTGCTGCGGCGCCTGCTATCCGCCCTGCCCGCCCATGCAGATCAACGATCCGGTCAATACCAAGATCGCCATCTGGATCGGCGGCAAAAACTCCAACGCCCGCAGCAAGCCCACCTTCCACAAGCTGGTGATCTCCGGGCTGCCCAACAATCCGCCGCGCTGGCCCGAGGTTTCGGCCGCTGTGAAGAAGATCCTCGAAGCCTACCGCAAGGACGGCCGTCCCTACGAGCGGGTCGGCGAGTGGGTGGAGCGGATCGGCTGGGCCCGTTTCTTCGCGCTGACCAAGTTGCCGTTCACCCGCCATCACATCGACGACTGGCGGTGGGCGCGCGGGACCTGGAACACGTCGGCGCACCTTCGCTTCTAGGAGGCGCTCCATGAAGTTCAGCGTGCTCGTCAACGAGGGGCCGTTCACCCATCAGGCCTCCGATTCCGCCTACCACTTCGTCAAGGCGGCGATCGGCAAGGGCCATGAGGTGATGCGCGTGTTCTTCTACCACGACGGCGTCAACAACGGGGCCAAGCTGTCGTCGCCCCAGCAGGACGATCGCAACATCGTCAAGTTGTGGAGCCAGCTGGGCAAGGAGCACGGCCTGGACCTGGTGATCTGCGTCGCCGCGGCGCTCAGGCGTGGCATCAAGGACGACGTGCTGGCCGAGGGATTCCGCATTTCCGGGCTCGGCCAGCTCATCGAAGCCGGCATGGAAACCGACCGCCTGGTCGTATTCGGCGACTGACGGGAGAGGGAAAATGGCTGAACCTGTCGACATTCCCGAAGACGACGAGCCGGGCGAGGACGTCAAGAAGTTCATGTTCGTCAACCGGCGGGCGCCCTACGGCACCATCTATGCCCTGGAAGGGCTGGAGATGGTGCTGATCACCGGCGCCTTCGATCAGGACGTCTCCGTCGTCTTCATGGACGACGGCGTCTTCCAGATCGTCAAGGGCCAGGACACCAAGGCCGTCAACATGAAGAACTTCTCGCCGACCTACCGGGCGCTGGAGGGCTACGACATCGACAAGCTCTATGTCGAGCGTGAGTCGATCGAGGCCCGCGGCCTGACGGCCGAGGACTTCGTGGTGCCGGTGAAGGTGCTGAGCGCCGCCGAGCTGGCCGGCCTGATGGCCGAACAGCACGTCATCATCTCGGCGTGACGGGAGGAGAACCGGATATGCTTCACACCGTCAACAAGTCGCCGTTCGAGCGGACCGCCCTTGCCACCTGCCTGCGCTACGCCCGCGAAGGCGACTCCATTCTTCTTTACGAAGACGGCGTCTACGCCGTCCGCAAGGCGCAATCGACGACGGCGGACGTCGCCGCGGCGGCGGCAAAATTCAAGCTTTTCGTCCTCGGTCCCGATCTCGATGCGCGCGGCGTGCGCCCCGATCAGGTGATCGACGGCATCCGCATCGTCGATTACGGGGGGTTTGTCGACCTAGCGGCCGAGAACGGCCCCGTCCAGGCATGGTTGTAAGAAGGACCGGGCAAGCGGCGTCCCCGTCGCGCCGGTCTGTGAATTGACTGAAGGAGAGAACGCAAATGGCTTATGAAATCAACGGACAGACCATCGAGCATGACGAGGAAGGCTTCATCACCGACGTCAGCCAGTGGACCAAGGAGCTCGCCGACTACCTGGCCGAGAAAGAGACCATCAACATGACGCCCGAGCACTGGGAAGTCGTCAACTTCCTGCGCGGCTACTACAACGAATACCAGATCGCGCCGGCTATCCGCGTTCTCGTCAAGCAGATGAAGGTCGCCTTCGGCCCCGAGAAGGGCAACAACAAGTACCTTTACGAGCTCTTCCCGTACGGCCCCGCCAAGCAGGCCTGCAAGATCGCCGGCCTGCCGAAACCGACGGGCTGCATCTGATCTCGGAATCGGCGGGGGTATCTCATCCCCCCGCCCGCTTCCGCCCGTGGCAGGGAGTCCGGCTGACATGTCTTTCCTGAGCGTTGCCTACGCGCTGTTGTTCTACGGGGCGGCCGCCGTTCTCATCGGCGGGCTCGGCTTCAAGATCTGGTCCTACTTCGCCCTGCCGGTGCCCATGAAGGTGTTCACCGCACCGGCGCCGAGGACCCGCTCGGGCGCCGCCTTGCGGGTCGCCCGCGAGGTGGTGTTCTTCGAAAGCCTGTTCCATTCGAACAAGTGGATATGGATCTTCGGCGCGCTCTTCCACGCTTCGCTGGCCGCCGTCCTGCTGGCTCACCTGCGTTATTTCACCGAGCCGGTGTGGGGCTGGGTGGTGCTCATTCAGCCGATCGGCACCTACGCCGGCTTCGGTCTGATCGCCGGCCTGGGCGGCCTGTGGGCCCGGCGCTTCGTCGAGGAACGCAGCCGCTACATTTCCGGGCTGTCGGATCACCTGATGCTGGCGCTGCTGGCCGGTATCGGGCTGGCCGGCCTGGGAATGAAGTACGTCGCCCACACCGACATCGTCGCGGTCAAGGCCTTCGCGCTGGGCCTCGTGTACCTCGACTGGCAGCCCCTGCCCACGGATCCCTTCCTACTGCTCCATTTGACCCTTGTGGCGATGCTGATGATCGTGCTGCCGTTCAGCAAACTGCTGCACATTCCGGGAGTCTTCTTCAGCCCGGCCCACAGCCAAGTGGATGACGCCCGCGAACACCGCCAGATCGCCGCATGGAACGCGGCCCTCGACGCGACCCGCGAGCGTTGATGCCGTCGCTTTGCGATTAGGAGCCGATCGTGGCACAGAAAGAATATGACGTTCCGGTCCTCGAAGACCACCTGCCGACTCCGCACCTGCAAAGGGACGCGCTGGCCCACGTGCGCAGCCATCCCGCCAAGCCGGAATTGCAAAAGGCCCTGGGCTTCCCCGGAGAGCTCGTCGAGGACTGGGAAGCCAAGGCGGTGGCGAAGCTGGGCGAACTGCTCCAGAAGCATCGCTCGCTGCGGGTCTATCTTGACGCCTGCGTGAAGTGCGGCGCCTGCGCCGACAAGTGCCAGTTCTTTCTTGGTTCCGGCGATCCCAAGAACATGCCGGTGGCCCGCCAGGACCTGTTGCGCCAAGTCTACCGCAAGTACTTCACGGCGGCCGGCAAGATCGCGCCCGACCTGGTCGGCGCCAAGCCGCTGACCCGCGAGATGCTGGACGAATGGTACGTCTATTATCACCAGTGCTCGCAATGCCGGCGCTGTTCGCTGTTTTGCCCCTACGGGATCGACACCGCCGAAATCTCGATGGCGGCCCGCGAGGTGCTGGACCACATCGGCATGGGCCAGAAGTACACCAACGAGGTGATCCTCAAGTGCCATCAGCTCGGCAACAATCTGGGCCTCAACCCGGCCGCGCTGAGGAACACCGTCGAGGGGCTGGAAGAAGACATCATGGACGACACCGGGGTGCCGGTGCGCCTGCCGGTCGACGAGGTGGGCGCCGACGTGCTGCTGGTCACGCCCTCGGCCGATTTCTTCGCCGAGCCGCAGGTCGACGGGCTGATCGGCTACGCCAAGGTGTTCCATCAGGCCGGGCTCAGCTGGACGCTTTCCAGCTATGCCTCGGAGGCCGGCAACTTCGGGATGTTCATCGGCTCCTACGATCACATGCAGAAGCTGGCCGTACGCATCCGCAAGGCGGCGCTCGACCTGGGCGTCAAGCGCATCATCGTCGGCGAGTGCGGCCACGCCTGGCGGGTTGCCTACAGCCTCCTCAACACCACCTCGGGACCGTGGGATTTCCTCGATCCCAAGTACCCGCATCCTCAGCACATCTGCGAGTACACCTGGGACCTGATCCAGAAGGGCGGGTTGAACCTGGACGCCACCGCCAACGACGACAAGGTGGTCACCTTCCACGATTCCTGCAATCCGGCGCGCGCCGCCGGCATGGGCGGCTATCCGGGCGGCCAGTTCGACATCCCGCGCAACATCATCAAGACGGTCTGCAACAAGTTCGTCGACATGCACCCCGACACCATCCGCGAGAAGACCTTCTGCTGCGGCGGCGGGGGTGGCCTGTTGACCGAGGAACTGATGCCGGTGCGCATCGCCGGCATGAAGCCGCGCATGCAGGCCTTAAAGCAGGTGATGGACGAGAAGGGCGTGACCCACATGGCCGCCATCTGCGCCATCTGCAAAAGCCAGTTCACCGGGGTCATGCCCCGCTATGGCATGGACCCCTACATGATCGTCAGCCTCCATCAGTTGGTGAACAACGCCATCCAACTGGGAACCAAGGAATGATGTCGCACCGACGCGACGCCGACAAAGCCGGCCCGGCAAGGGCCGCAAAGTGAGATTGGGAAGGATGCGATGAACGAGACCGCCCTCACCTATCGCCGCTTCAAGCAAGGCGACCACCGCTACGACGATCTGACCGACCTCATCTTCAAGGCCGGCAAAAGCGGGAAATGCCCGACCTACCTCCACCGCACGCCGCCGTGCCAGGGGGCCTGCCCGTCGGGGCACGACGTGCGGGGCTGGATGAACATCATCCGGGGGATCGAGAAGCCGGCGGCGGGACAGAGCTGGCAGGAAGCGGCCTTCTGGAAGATCGCGGAGGCCAGCCCGTTTCCGGCGCTGATGGGCCGCACCTGCCCGGCGCTGTGCGAGACGAAGTGCAACCGCAACGACGTCGACGACCACGTGGGGATCAATTCGATCGAGCACTATGTGGGCGACTGGGCCCTGGCCAAGGGATTGAAATTCCCGAAGCCGGCCAAGGAAACGGGCAAGAAGGTGGCGGTGGTGGGCGGCGGCCCGGCCGGGTTGTCGTGCGCCTATCAGCTGCGCAAGCGCGGCCATACGACGGTGGTGTTCGAAGCCAACGCCCAGCTGGGCGGCATGCTTCGCTATGGACTTTCCGCGCATCGCTGCCCGCGCGACCTGGTGGACGCCGAGATCGGGCGTCTGCTGGAGATGGGGATCGAGGTTCGCGCCAATACCCGGGTCGGCAAGGACGTGACGCTGGAGGCGCTCGAGACTGAATTCGACGCGATCTTCTGGGGGATCGGCGCGTGGTCGGGCAACCCGGTCCCGGTTCCCGGCTGGGACAAGGCGGCCAACTGCGTCGACGGGCTGGCGTACCTCAGGGCCTACAACGAGGGGCGTCTGCAATACCTGACCGGGCGCACGCTGATCATCGGCGGCGGCAACACGGCGATGGATTGCGCCGGGGTGAGCCGCCGGCTGGGCCAGGTGAAGGGCAAGATCGATCCGAAGCTGCTGCCGGAGAGGGTGGTGGCGGGCGAAGTCGAGCATCCCGAGACGCCGGTATCGGCCCGTGGCGCGGCCGACGTATGGATCGTCTATCGGCGGCCGTTCGCGGCGGCGCCGGCCGACCAGCACGAGAAGGACGCGGTGATCGACGAGGGCGTCGAGATCCATGAATCCCTGGCCCCGGTCGAGGTGATCCTGGGTGCCGACGGCCGGGCGAAGGCCTTCAAGGTGATCAAGGCCGACTGGTCGACCGGCAAGATGGTGACCATCCCCGGTTCCGAATTCGAGATCGAATGCGACCTCATTGTCGCGGCGACCGGCCAAAGCTCGATCTTCACCGGCATCGAGGCCCTGGATAACGGCAAGGGCCTGGTGACGGCCGACGGCTTCTATCAGGTGGCGGGCAAGCCCGGCCACTTCGTGGGCGGCGACGCCATCTATCCCGACCTTCTGACCACCGCCGTCGGCCACGGCTGGAAGGCCGCCGAGGGCATCGACAAGTACGTGCGCTCGCTCGACATGGACAAGCGCGCCAAGGTCGACGCCCATCGCTTCGACATGGAGAAGGACCTCTCGGAACGCGGACAGGCCCCGACGGCCTACGACCACGTGCCGACCCGCGCCACCGACGCCGCGGCCTTCGCCATCCACAACTACGCCGACCGCTCGGACGTCGAAGTCATCTCCTCGAGCCAGATGTTCGTCGGCCATTTCCCGATGACGCCCCGCTTCGTGCGCACGGTCAACAAGATCGGTGCCGATTGCGTGGGCGACCGCCGCACCCGGCTCAATGCGCTGACCGAGGAGCAGGTTCTCGCCGAGGCCAAGCGCTGCATGAGCTGCGGCCTGTGCCTCGAATGCGACAACTGCGTCATCTATTGCCCGCAGAAAGCGGTGTTCAGGGTCGCCAAGGAAAAGCGCACGCCCGGCCGCTATGTGGAAACCGACTACGACAAATGCATCGGCTGCCACATCTGCAAGGACGTCTGCCCGACGGGGTACATCCATATGGGCCTGGGGAAGTGAGGGCATCATGATCCGTTCGTTCAGGCTGATCGGCGCGGCCGGCATCGCGCTGGCGGTCCTCGCCCTCGGCGGGGCCCCCGCCGGCGCCGCCGACGGACGCGTGCCGTTGCCCGAACTGGCCAAGCCCAAGGGCGAGGCCTGCGTGGAGCCGGTCGACGTCATGCGGCGCAACCACCCGGACTTCCTCAAGGCCCAGCGCGACGACACCATGCACCTCGGCATCCGTTCGGGGAAATACAGCCTGACCGGCTGCATCGAGTGCCACGCCGCGCCCGATCCCAAGGCCAAGGACCCGACGGTCAAGTCGATCGAGGCCTTCTGCGAGTCGTGCCACACCTACGCCGCCGTCAAGCTGGACTGCTGGAGCTGCCATAACCCCAAGCTGACTGACGCCGCCAAGCAGGCGGCCGAGCTCGACACCCTGATCGCGCAGATGAAGGCCGCGATTTCGGAAAAGGGAGCGACCCGATGACCAAGCGCTCATCTCCCGTCGATCCCTCCCGCCGCCGGCTGCTGGCCGGGGCCGCCACCGTCGCCGGATTGACCCTGGCGCCCGGCGTTTTTCTTATGACGGCTTCCCCCGCCCGCGCCAAGGCCGCCGGCGAGGCCGTCAGCGGCAAGGTCCGCTGGGGGCTACTGATCGATACCAACAAGCTTCCCAAGGAAGCCTGCGACGCCATGGTCGCCGCCTGCAACGCCGAGAACGGCCTGAAGCCGGGCAGCAGCCCGGAGGTGACGGCGCAATGGATCCGCCGCGTCGACCTCAAGGACAGGCAAACCGGCGCCGCCAAGTCGCTGCCGGTCATGTGCCAGCACTGCGAGTTCCCGCCGTGCGCCGACGTCTGCCCGACCGGGGCCTCGTTCCGCCGGGCCGACGGCGTCGTGCTGGTCGACAAGCACATCTGCATCGGCTGCCGCTACTGCATGCTGGCCTGCCCGTACAAGGCGCGTTCCTTCGGCTATGAGGACGTCACCGACCAGAAGCCCCACTCGCCGCGCGGCAAGGGCACCGTTTCGTCTTGCACGTTGTGCGTTCATCGCATCGACGCGGGGCGTCTGCCGGCCTGTGTCGAGGCCGCCGAGAAGGCGGCGCCCGGCGCCGTGCTGTTCGGCGATCTCAAGAATCCCAACAGCGCCATCGCCAAACAGGTTTCCAAGTTGACGGTCACCCGCATCCGGGCGGACCTGGGCGTCGAGCCCGGCGTCCTCTACAGCGGTCTCTGAGGGAAGGACGGAAGCGCGATGAGCAAGGTCGAATTCCGCGAAATCGAGGGCCGTAGCGGCGAGTACTACACGCTCCTCGGCGGTCTCGCCGTTCTCGCCGTCCTCGGTCTCGGCGCCGCCGCCTACACCGAGCACTACGGCCACGTCGTCACTGGGATGAACAACCAGATCCCGTGGTGCGTGCCGCACGTCTTTGCCCTCTTCCTGATCGTCGCCGCCTCCGGCGCCCTCAACGTGGCCTCGATCGGTACCGTCTTCGGGAAGCTCCTCTACAAGCCGCTGGTCCGTCTGTCCGGCCTGCTGGCCTTCGCGCTGATGGCCGGCGGCCTGTCCATCCTGGTCCTCGACCTCGGCCGGCCCGACCGTTTGGTCATCTCGATGACCCACTTCAACTTCAAATCCATTTTCGTGTGGAACATCAATTTCTACATGGGCTTTTTCGCCATCGTCGCCGCCTACCTGTGGACCGCCATGGACTGGCGCTTGGCCGGCGTGTCGCGGCCCATGGGCATCCTGGCCTTCGTGTGGCGCCTTGCGCTGACCTCGTGCACCGGCTGGGTGTTCGGCTTCATCGTCGCCCGGCAAGCCTGGGACGCCGCCGTGATGGCGCCCATGTTCATCGTCTATTCCTTCGCCTACGGGCTGGCTATCTTCCTTCTGGTGCTGATGGCCGCCTACGGCTGGACGCAGCGGCCGCTGGGCGACGCCGTCATCCGGCGCTTGAAGAACCTGTTGGGCGTCTTCGTCGCCGGCTCGCTCTATTTCACCGTTGTCCACCAACTCGCCAGTCTCTACGCCACCGAACACCATGGCGTGGTACGCTTCATCCTGCTCGACGGCGGCCTCTTCACGGTCATGTTCTGGGTTGGCCAGGTGTTGATTGGCGGCATCCTGCCGATGATCCTGGTGTGGTATCCCAAGACCGCCAATTCGCGCCAGGCGGTCGGGCTGGCCTCCGTGCTCGTCGTCCTGGGTGGACTGGCGCAGATGTTCGTCACCATCGTCGGCGGCTTGGCCTACCCGCAGATCCTGTTTCCCGGCATGGAGGTGTCGAGCGATTCCTTCGACGGGGTGGTCAACAGCTACACGTTCAGCGCCCCCGAGCTCATCCTGGGGGTGGGCGGCGTCGCCATCGCCCTTTTGATGGTGGCCATCGCCGTCAAGTTCCTGCGCTTCCTGCCCGAGAGCCTGGACGACGCCGTGGCCGATCCGCACAACCGGGCGGCCGAGCCTTTGGCGAAGGTGGCGGGAGCCGCCGAAGCCGCGTAGTATCCGCTTCGGCAGCAGTTCTTATTTCGGGGACACCATACTTAATTCGGGCCACTCACGAATTAAGTATGGTGTCCCCGAAATAAGTCCCAACGGCGCGGGACGGTGCATGGCCCATATCCTGATATCGGCGACCCACAAGTCGTCGGGCAAGACGACCATCACGCTGGGGCTGTGCGCCGCGCTTAGGCGCCGCAGCTTTGTCGTGCAGCCGTTCAAGAAGGGCCCGGACTACATCGATCCCATGTGGCTCACCGCCGCCACCGGCCGGCCCTGCCATCCCCTCGACTTCAACACCATGCCGCCCGACGAGATCCGGGCGACCTTCGCCCGCCACGCCGGCGGTTCCGACATCGCCGTCATCGAGGGCAACAACGGCCTCTATGACGGCACCGACCTCGAAGGCTCCAACAGCAACGCCGCCATGGCCAAGCTGCTGGGCGCGCCGGTGGTGCTGGTCATCGACTGCGCCGGCATGGCGCGCGGAATCGCGCCGCTGCTCATGGGCTACCTGGCCTTCGACCCCGAGGTGACATTCGCCGGCGTCGTGCTGAACAACGTCGCCAACTCCCGCCACGAATCGAAGCTTCGGGCGGCCATCGAGCGCTACACCGACGTGCGCGTGCTGGGCGCCGTCCATCGCGCCGCCGATCTTTCCATCGCCGAACGCCATCTCGGGCTCGTGCCGACGGTGGAATCCGGGGTGGCCACCGCCAAGCTGGCGGCGGCGGCCGACGCCATCGAGAAGGCAATCGACCTCGACGCTCTCCTCGGGCTGGCCGGCCAGGCGCCGCCCATCCCCGCCCCGGCGATGCCTTCACCCGAGGTACGGCCGGCCGATGTCACCCTTGCGATCGCCCGCGATTCCGCCTTCGGGTTCTACTACGCCTCCGACCTCGATGCCCTGCGGGCGGCCGGCGCCGATGTGGTCTTTTTCGATACCCTCAGTGACCAGGCGCTTCCCCCCGCCGACGGCCTCATCATCGGCGGCGGCTTTCCCGAAACCCATTTGGCGGCGCTTCAAGCCAATGGCGCGCTCAAGGCCGCGATCCGACAGGCCGTCGAGGCCGGCTTGCCCACCTATGCCGAATGCGGCGGCCTGATGTACCTGGCCCGCCGCATCGCCTGGCGGGGCGAAAGCGCCGGCATGGTCGGCGTCATTCCGGCCGACGTCGTCGTCCACGAAAAGCCGCGCGGCCATGGCTATGTCCAGCTCCGTGAAACCGCCGCCGCGCCATGGCCGCGCGATGGCGCCGGATCGATGCCGGTGGAAATCCCGGCCCACGAGTTCCATTATTCAGATCTGGGCCCCCTGGAAGGCGAGGCCGTCTTTGCCTACGATGTCCTGCGCGGCCATGGCATCGACGGCCGCCATGACGGGCTTGTTGTGAAGAACCTGCTGGCCAGCTATGCGCACCTTCGCCACACGGTGGGCAATCCCTGGGCCAGTCGGTTTGTTGAATTCGTGCGATCTTGCAAGGCGGGAACCCGGCGTTAGGACAAAGAGAGACCGATGAAAACGATCCATCCGGTTTACATCGTGGGTGCCGGCCCCGGGGACCCCGATCTGCTGACGGTCAAGGCGGCCCGCCTGCTCAAGGAAGCCGACGTCGTCGTTTTCGACCGGCTGATTTCCGACGAGATCATGGCGCTGGTGCCGCCCGGCACCACCCGCATCTATGCCGGCAAGACGGCCCACAACCACCACATGCGCCAGGAAGAAATCAACGAGCTGCTGGTCAAGCTGGCCGGCGCCGGACGCACCGTGGTGCGCCTCAAGGGCGGCGATCCCTTCACCTTCGCCCGCGGCGGCGAGGAGGCGTTGCACCTGGCGAAGAACGGCATCCCCTTCGAGATCGTCCCCGGCATCACGGCGGCGACCAGCTGTTCGGCCTACGCCGGCATCCCGCTGACCCACCGCGGGAAGTCCCTCGGCGTGCGCTTCGTCACCGGCCATTGCCAGGGCGCGAACGCCACTCTCGACCTCAACTGGAAAAGCCTGGCCGACCCCGACACCACGCTGGTCGTCTACATGGGCCTCGCCAACCTCGACACCATCAGCGCCAAACTGATCGAGGCCGGGCTGTCGCCCGCCACCCCGGCGGCCGCCATCCAGAGCGGCACCACCCTTTCCCAGCGCACCGTGCTGACCACTCTGGCCGACCTGCCGGCGCGGGTCCGCCAGGAAGGATTGAAGCCGCCGACCCTGATGGTCATCGGCCCGGTGGCCGAACTGGCCCGCGAGCTGGATTGGTTCCGTCCGGCGGCGATGGCCGAGCACGAGGCCCATGGGTAGGGCGAACTGGGCGGATGCGGCACTGCTGCTCGCCGGGCACGGGCTGGCATCCCAACCGGACGGCGCGCTTTCGACATTGCATCACGCTGAATCGCTGCGGGCGCGAGGGTTGTTTGCCGATGTCCGGGCCGGCTTCCTGCGGCAGGAACCCGAACTGGCTGCAACGCTGGCGCAATTGATCCAGCCCCGCGTCTACGTGGTGCCGCTGCTCGCCAGCAAGGGCTACATCGCCGATACCGTCATGGCCAGGCGACTGAACCTGTCGGGCCCGGTAACCCGGCATATCGCGGCGGGCCGGGCGCAGGAGCTTTGCTTTTGCGATCCGGTCGGCATGCATCCCGACATCCCGGCCCTGCTTGGCAAGCGGATCGCCGCCCTTTGCCGTCGGCAAGCGCTTGCGCCCGAGGCAACCGAGGTCATTCTCGTCGGCCACGGCACGCAGCGAAATCCCCGGTCGTCCGAACGCACCCGCGAGGTCGCGGACGTGCTCGCGGCAGCCGGTGTCGCCGCCCGGGTTCAGGCCATGTTCCTGGAAGAGGAGCCGCTGATCGACGGCTGGAAAGACCGGACCACGGCGGATACCGTCATCGTCGCGCCGTTCCTCATCGCCAACTGGTATCACGGCTCGGAGGACCTTCCCGGCCGCATCGGGGTAAACCCCCAGGCCGGCGAGGCGGCCCCGATCCTGGTTGACGGACGGCGCCTCTGGTATATGACTCCTCTCGGAGAGGAGCCGGAAATCGCCGACCTCGCGGTGGCCATGGTCGAGAAATTCGACAGCGAGCGGGCGAAGTAGCACCGTCTTTCCGCCGTTTTCTTTTCCGTCATTCCCGCGCACGCGGGAATCCAGGGTAACCGCTCCGTCACTCGCCCTGGACCCCCGCGTGCGCGGGGTGACGAAGAAGGGCGCGGGGGAAGCGAAAGAGGGTGGCTATCCTACATCTCGCGATCCAGCGCGCGGCTCAGCAGCATGAAGAGCTTGCCCATGTCGGAGGCCAGGAAGGTGGTGCTCAGCACGCCCTGGTGGTCGGCTTTCTTGGCGTCCTGGAGCAGGGCTTCGAACTGGGTCAGGTAGCGCCCCACGTAGTCCCGGAACTCGCCATCCCGGCGGTGCATCTCGCGGATCTCCGCCAGTTTCGCCTTCTCCCGGTAACCCAGCATCTTGTGGACGAAGATGCCCTTCTCGCCCTTGTTGAAGCGGCGCCAATCCTCGTCGGTGATGGGCGTCTCCATCAGCCGGCTCATATCCACCGCGATGGATTGCAGGCGCTCGGAAATGAAGGTGGCGCGGCGGAGGAAATCGTCCACCGCCATCTGGCCGGACCGCGCCCGGAGCGCGTCGGTGATCTCGCGGGCTTCCTGCGACGCCGCCTGAAGTTCGGTGGTCTGGCGGTCGATGGCGCGGGTCAGCTCGCGCGCCTGCTCGGCGACCTGGGTGGAGGTCCGCCCAAGGTCCTCGGAGCGGTCCTTCAGGGTGCGGTCCCAGGCACCCACCTTGGTCAGCGCCATCTCTGACACGCTGGAAATCTGCTTGGTGCGCTGGGCCAGCGCCTCGCCCAGGGCCTGCATGCCCCGCTCGGCCTTCTCGTAGACCGCGCTCAGCGATTGCAGGCGGCGCGTCAGGGCGTCGGTGGCCGCCTCGGTCTTGGCGGCGATATCCTCGGTACGCGCCCCCAGATCGACCGATTGCCCGCCGATCACGTCGCCGATGCGGGTCAGCTTGGCCGACGCGCCGTCGGCGGCGGCCGAGGCGGCTTCCGCCCGCTTGCTGAGGGCCTCGCCAACCCCGTTGAGGCGTGACACCGCCTCCTCGGCCCGGCGCGCCAGCGTATCGGCATGGGTCGCGATATCGGTCGTCGAGCGCCCGATCTCCTCGCGGGTGGCCAGCGACTCCCGGCCCAGGGCAAACAGCCGTTCGCGCAACCGCTCGCCGGCGTCCAGCAGCTGGTTGACCGTGCGGCCGGAAATGTCCTCCATGTCGGTGGTCCGCTGGCGCAACGCACCGCTCACTTCCTCGACCTGCCCGGCCGCCTTCTCGGACGCCATCGCCAGATCGTTCGAATGCTGACGGAGCGCGTTGGTGACCAGGCCCATCAGCTTGGCCGCGCGGTCCACCGCCCGGGCCACCTCGTTGGACTGCTCGTGCATGCCCTCGGTCAGCTTGCCAACCCGATCCAGGGCCTCGCCCGATACGCTGGTGAGACCGTTCGCTTCGCCGCGCAGCGTATCGCCGAAGGCGTTCACGTTCTGGGAGGCTTCCTCGTAGGCGGCGGTCAGTTCGGCCGAGCGCTGGCGCAGCATGTCGCCGATCTCGCGCAGACGCGAGGAGGACCGCTCCAGCGTGCCGTCCAGGGCCTCGGTGTGGCGGCCCAGGGCGCCGGCCGCACCCTCAAGCTTCTCCGCCACCCGGTCGGACGCTTCGGCCGCCGTCCGCGCCTGCTCCTGGACCACGTCACCGACCTCCTTGAGACGGCTTTCAATGGCGGCCGCGCGCTCGGTGACCTCGCGTTGCCCGTCGCGCAGACTGCCGGTCACGTCCTCAACCCGGGTCACGGCGTCCTGGGACGCCAGGGTCAAATCGCGCGAGCGGTCGCGCAGCAGATCGCCGGTTTCTGCCAGCTGGCGGACCGCTTCCTCGGCAGCGCGGGCCAGCGCGCCGGCCCGGTGCTCGATGGCGTCGCCGACGATGGCGATGCGATCGACCGCCTGATCGGATGCCGAGGCCAGATCCTCGGCCTGACGCGACAGCGCGTCGTTGACCAGCGCCACCAGCTTGGCCGCCCGCCCGGAAGCCTGGGCGACCTCGCGCGAGCTCTCGTGCAGGGCATCGCCCGCCTTGGCGACGTCGTCGACGGCGCGGGTCGACACCCCGGCCAAGCCGTCCGATTCCTTCTCCAGCGCCTCGGCCACCGACTGCACGCGAGCCGCCGCATCGTCCGAAGTCGCCACCAGATCGCGCAGGCAGCGGCGCATTTCCTCGCCCACGCCCTGCAGGCGCTGTTCGGCCTTCCCGGAAATGGCGTCCAGTTCCTGCGTGTGCCGGCTCAGGATTTCGCCCGCCCCGGCCATCAGCTTGGCCGAGCGCGACGACACGCTGGAAAGCTTCTCCACCTGACCGTCGAGCGCCCGGGCGACGGCGTCGATATCGCCGACCGCGCGGGCCGAGGTGAGCGAAACCTCCTGCGAACGATCGCCGACGGCCTCGCTGATTTCCAGCATCTTCATCAGCGCGGCCTCGGAAACCGCGGTGATGTCGGCCAGCCGTTGGCGGAACGCATCCGTCAGGGTGCCCACCCGCTCGGCCGAGGCATCCACGACACCCTGGCTCTGGCGCAGGGCCGCCGTGACATTGGTAAGACCCGTCACGCCCCGGTCGGCCGCCGCCTCGACGGCATGGACGCTCTTGTCCAGCCCTTCGGCGATGGCCAGCACATGGGCGCCGGCCTTTTCGGACGCCGCCGCCAGATCCAGAGAGCGATGGCGCAGGGCCTCGCCGACCGCGCCTACCCGCGTCACGCTCTCTTCGGTCAGCCGGCCCAGGTCGTCGGCCTGGCCCTTCACGGCTTCCCCCACCTCGCCGATGCGAGCCAGGGTTTCCCGCGCGGTGTCGGAAAGGTCGCCGGTCCGCCCCTTCAGTCCCTCGCCGACCTTCTCCACCTGGGCCATGACGCGGCCGGAGGCATCGGCCAGTTCCGCCGCCACCTGGTGCAGCGCGCCGCCGACCGTCTCGATGTCGCCGACCGCCCGGGCCGAGGTTTGGGAAACCAATTGCGAGCGATCGCCCATGGCGTGGCCGACGTCCTGCAGCATCGAGAGCGCGGTCGCCGAAGTCTCGGCCACTTCCGTCAGCTGCCGGCGGAAATCGCCGGTCAGCGTGCCCGCCCGCTCGGCGGAGGCATCCACCGCGCCCTGGCTTTGACGCAGGGCCGCCGTCACCTTGGCGATCTCCGCCGTCCCGCGGTCGCTCGCCGCCTCGATCGAACGGGCGCTCTTGTCCAGTCCTTCGGCGATGGCCAGCACGTTCGCGCTGGCCTTCTCGGAAGCCGCCGCCAGATCCAGCGAACGGTGGCGCAACGCGTCGCCGACCGCACCCACCCGCACCACGCTCTGATCGGCCAGCCGCCCGAGATCGTCGGCGCGGGTCTTCAGGGATTCGCCAACCTCGCCGATGCGGGCCAATGTCTCGCGCGCGGTATCCGAAAGGTCACCTGTCCGACCCCTCAGACCCTCCCCGACCAGCTCCACCTGGGCCATGACGCGCCCGGAAGCATCGGCCAGTTCCGCCGCCACCTTGTGCAGGGTCTCCCCGACCGCCTCGACGTCGACGGCAGCCTTGGCGGAGGTTGCCGAAACCTCCTGCGAGCGTTGGCCAATGGCGTGGCTGACTTCCTGCAATTTCGAGTGCGCAGCCGCCGAAACCTCGACCACTTCCATCAACTGCCGGCGGAAATTGCCGGTGAGCGCGTCCGCCCGCTCGGCGGATGCATCCACCACGCCCTGGCTATGGCGCAGGGCCGCCGTCACCTTGGCGACCTCTGTCGTCCCGCGCTCACTGGCCGCTTCGACGGAACGGGCGCTCTTGTCCAACTCTTGGGCGATCGCCAGCACGTTGGTGCTCGCCTTCTCGGATGCCGCCGCCAAATCCAAAGAGCGGTGGCGCAACGCGTCGCCGACCGCGTCCACCCGCACGACGCTTTGCTCGGCCAATTGGCCGAGATCGTCGGCGCTGGTTTTCAGCGATTCCCCCACTTCGCCGATGCGGGCCAATGTCTCGCGTGCGGTGTCCGAAAGGTCGCCGGTCCGGCCCCTCAGGCCCTCGCCGACCAGTTCCACCTGGGCCATGATGCGCCCGGAAGCATCGGCCAGTTCCGCCGCCACCTTGTGCAGCGTGGAACCGACCGCCTCGATGTCGCCGGTAGCCTTGGCCGAGGTTGCAGATACCTCCTGCGAGCGCTCGCCAACGGACTTGGTGACTTCCTCCATCCTTGACAGCGTCGTCTCGGAAACCCCGGTGACCTCCACCAGTCGCTGGCGGAAGGCCTCCGTCAGCGCGCCCGTGCGTTCGGCCGAAGCGTCCACCGCGCCCTGGCTTTGGCGCAGCGCCGCCGTCACCCTGCCGATTTCCGTCGTGCCGCGATCCGCCGCCGCCTCGACCGAGCGGGCGCTCTTGTCCAGCCCGTCGGTGACCACAAAGACATTGGCGCTGGCCTTCTCGGATGCCGCCGCCAGATCCAGCGAGCGATGGCGCAACGCCTCGGCGACCGCGCCCACCCGCACGACGCTCTGCTCGGCCAGTTGGCCGAGATCGTCGGCCCTGCCCTTCAAGGATTCCCCTACCTCGCCGATGCGCGCCAGGGTCTCGCGAGCCGTCTCGGAAAGCTCCCCCGTGCGGCCCTTCAGGCTTTCGCCGACCAGTTCCACCTGGGCCATGACCCGCCCGGCGGCATCGGCCAGTTCCGCCGCCACCTGATGCAGCGTGGCACCGACCGTCTCGATGTCACCCGCCGCCCTGGCCGAGGTTGCCGCCACTTCCTTCGAACGCTCGCCAACCGCCTCGCCGACGTCCCGCATTCTCGACAGCGTCGCCTCGGAAACCTCCGTGACGTCCATGAGTTGGCGGCGGAAGGCGTCCGTCAGCGCGCCCGTCCGCTCGGCGGAAACTTCCACCGCGCCCTGGCCCTGACGCAGGGCCGCCGTCACCTTGGCGATGTCGCCGGCGCTGCGCTCGCTCGCCGCCTCGACGGAGCGGGCGCTCTTGTCCAGGCCGTCGGCGATGGCCAGCACATGGGCGCCGGCCTTCTCGGACGCCGCCGCCAGATCCAGCGAGCGATGGCGCAGGGACTCGCCGACCGCGGCCATCCGCGCCTCGCTCTGCTCGGCCAGCCGGCCAAGGTCGTCGGCCCGGCCCTTGACGGCTTCCCCCACCTCGCCGATACGGGCCAGGGTTTCGCGGGCGGTGTCGGAAAGGTCGCCGGTCCGCTCCTTCAACCCGTCGCCGACCTTCTCCACCTGGGCCAGCACGCGCCCGGCGACATCGGTCAGCTCCCCCGCCACTTGGCGCAGCGCGGCGCCGACGGCATCGGTGCGCGCCGCCGAGGTATCGGACGTCTCGATCATCTCGCGCGCCTGCTGGCGGTAGGCGTCGCCGGTCGTGCGCACGCTCATGGCCACCCGCTCGGCGGTGGCGATCAGGTTGCGGGCCTGATCCTCCAGCCCCTCGCCGACCGTTCTGGCGCGTTCCGCCACCTGGTCGGAGGTCTCGGTAAGGACCTTGGACTGGCGGGCCAGATTGTCCTCGATCCTGGTCGATTGGTCGGCAACCCTTTGCGCCACCTGGTCGAGGTCGCCGGCCTGGCGCTGCAGGATGTCGCGCATGCGCTCGGCCTGCACGCTTGCCCGGTCGGAGCGTTGCGACAGGTCCTGCGAGCGGTCCTGGAGGATCTCGGCGCCGGTGCGCATCTGCTGGCCGGCCTCCCCCGTGGCCTTCAGCAGTATCTGGACACGTTCCTGCAAGGCCTCGTAGGCCGCTTCGGTGCGGGCCGCCGCCTGGGCCGCCGCCGACGTCATCTCGATGGCGGTGGCATGGAACAGGCGGGCGGATTGGGTGGCCTTGGTCGACGAGGTCTCGGACGCCCCGGCCAGTTCCTCGCTGCGCCGCTTCAAGGCTTCGCTGGCATCGTCGGCCTGGGTCGAGGCGCGTTCCGAAATCGCCGCCAGTTCGTGCGACTGGCGGAACAACAGGTCGCCGACCTCGCGAGCCCGCACCGTCGCCTTCTCGGACACCGATTGCAGGTCGTCGGTCTGGCGGCGCAGGGTCTCGGCGATGGCCTGGGCGCGCAGATCGGCGTCCTCGGACACCCGGGCCAGTTCCAGGGTCCGCTGGCGGACCAGGTCGGTCACCGCCTGGGCGCGGACCGCCGCCTCCTCGGAGGTGCGGCTGAGGTCGCGGGCCTGCTTGCGCAGCATCTCGGTGATTTCGGAAACCCGCCGTTCCGCCCGGTCCGACGGAAAGGCCAGCTGTTGCAGGTGCCAGCGCAGCGCCTGGGTCTCGCGGCGCAACTGCCGGCCGCGCTCATAGAAGGCGACGACCATCCACACCAGGGCCACCGGCGTCAGCACGCCGGCCGCCATGCCGCCCAATTCGTGCGGCAACAGCGACAACAGGTCGCTCCACGGCACCTGTTCGGTGATGACGTAGGCGGCGAAGGTCAGCCAGACGGCCGAGAAAACTACCCCCGCAATGGCGGGCAGCCGGAACCGCAGATGGAAGGGAACCGGCGAATCGTCGGGCGGCAGGCCATCCTCGGCAAGCTCGGCCAGGGTGCCGGGGCCGGCCGGGGCGTCGTCCTCGGGGCCAGGCAATGCAAGCGCCGTCGCCTCTCCGGCCAGCGGTTCGGCGGCCGCGTCGGCAGCCGGGGCCTTCGACTTTTCCTTTTTTGGACGACGATCAGCCACGCGCGCTCTCCCCTTCCGCGTCACGAGCTCGGGCGGAAGGCGGATTTGATCTTATACGATCCATATCTTGATATCAATTTACCCCATACAACAACCTATCGGGGTCTGTGGATATCTTTCCGCGGCCGGGAGGGTCGCCGAATGATACGGACGCCACCCTGAATATTTCTTTAACGCCTTCAGTAAAGATGCTGGCCGCCGGTCACCCACACTTCCGTACCGGTGACGTAGCCGGCATCCTCGGAACACAGATAGTAGACCGTCGAGGCCACGTCCTCGGGCGCGCCCATACGGTTCAGCGCGATGCGCGGCACCAGCACCTCGTATTCGGGCTGGATCATGGCGGTCTCGATCTCGCCCGGCGCCACCGCGTTGACGCGCACCCCCAGCTCGGCGAACTCGTGGGCCATCTGGCGGGTCAGCGCCGAGAGCGCCGCCTTGGAAATCGAATAGGCCGAGCCGGCGAAGGGATGCACATAGTGTCCGGCGATCGAGGTGACGTTGACGATGGACCCCTTGCCCTTGTGCAGCGCCGTGGCGAAACCGCGCGACAGGCGCAGCGCCGCGAAGAAGTTGATCTCGAAAACCTCCCGCCACGCGTCGAGGTCACCATTCAGGCACCCCAGGCGCTCCTTGTAGGGCGTTTTCGGCGACATCCCGGCGTTGTTGACCAGGGCGTGAAGCGCCCCGCCGGCCAGCGCGGCGTTGGCTTCCTCGATGAAGCGGGCGACGCTTTTAGGATCGGCAAGGTCGGTCGGGATGTGGCGGGTCCAGTTGGGGTCCAGCTTGCATTCCGCCGGCACATCGCCGCGCGAACAGGTCAGGATGCGCCAGCCGCGTTCCAGGAACAGCTTGGCGATGGCGTGTCCGATGCCGCGGCTGGCGCCGGTGATGATGACGGTCTTGCGCGCTTCGTCCATGGAGCGAACATAGCAGGCCCGTATCGCCTTCTGCAAAGGCCAAGCCTTCCTGCGCAACCGAAACGTCCTTCGCCCGTTGAACAAACCGAATTGCAATCCCAAGTGGAAGACGATGCCGCTGAGAGGAGAAAATCATGAAGGGAAGTTCGAAAGTCGTCGAATGTCTCAACGAGGCCCTGTTCCTGGAACTCGGCGCCGTCAACCAGTACTGGCTGCATCACCGCCTGCTGGAGGATTGGGGGTACACCAAGTTCGCCAAGCAGGAGCGCGCCGAATCCATTGAGGAAATGCATCACGCCGACAAGCTGGTCGCGCGCATCATCTTCCTCGAGGGGCGGCCGAAGATGCAGACGGTGGCCAAGCTGCGCATCGGCCAGGACATCAAGCAGGTGCTGGAGAACGATCTCAAGGGCGAACGCGAGGCCCGCGAGGCCTATACCAAGTCGCGCGGCATCTGCCATGACGAAGGCGACATCGTGTCGATGCAGCTGTTCGAGGAACTCCTCAAGGACGAGGAACACCACATCGACTTCATCGAAAGCCAGCTGCGGCTGATTGAAAACATCGGCATCCAGAACTACGGGCAACTGAACGCGGGATCGACCGACGAAGCGGGCTGAGACGCCGAAGCCCTTTTCGCCCTATCATCGACCCATGTGCTCGCGCTACGAACTCATCGCCCGGCCACGCGACCTGGCCGGCCGCTTCCGTCTCTCCTCTGTGCCGCCGGTCGAGGAGAAGGACGAGATCCGCCCGACCGACACGGCCCCGGTGATCACCGGCGACGGCCGTCTGGCGCTTATGGCCTGGGGCCTGCCGGCCTTCGACGGCAAGCCCTTGATCAACGCCAGGGCCGAAACCCTGCGTGACCGCCCGACCTTCCGGCACCTCCTCGAAAGCCGCTGCCTGGTGCCGGCCACCGCCTACTTCGAGTGGCGGCGGGACGGCCGCTATCGGCTCAAGAACCGCATCGCCGCGGCCGACGGCGCGACCTTCGCCCTCGCCGGCCTTACCGACGGCACCCGCTTCACCATCGTCACCCGCGCCGCCGCCCCCGCCATCGCCCACATCCACGACCGCATGCCGGTCATCCTGTCGGAGAAGGACGAGACGGACTGGATCAACCGGTCCATGCACTTCGAGGACGTCGCCTCCCTGCTCCTGCCCCAGGCCGGCAGACCGCTGGCCTTCGTCGAGGAGGAACCGCGCCACTACCAGCCGAGCCTGTTCTGAGATATTTCGGTGACAGTGCACTTAATTCCTCACCTCGCGACGCGCTCCGTCGAGGCGCGGAGGAATTAAGTGCACTGTCACCGAAATAGAAGCCGTTCAGCGCGCCATGACCACCGGCATATCGGCGTGGCCCAGCACGTGGCTGGTGACGCCGCCCAGGATGAGGGTGCGCACCCGGCTTTGCGTGTAGGCGCCCATGATCAGGAGATCGGCGCCCACTTCCTTGCATTCCTTGAGCAGGTCCTCGCCGCCGGCCCGATCGGCGATCTCGAAGGTGCGGGTCTTGGCTGCGATGCCGTGCCAAGCCAGGTAGTTGGCAAGCTGCGAGGCGGCGCACGCCCGGGTATTGCCTCCCTCGGCGGTGAGGACGAAGACCTCCTCGGCCGATTCCACGAAGGTCATGGCCAGGCGCACGGCGCGGGAAGCCTCGTGGCTGCCGTTCCAGGCGATGGCGACTTTATGGCCCACCACTTTGGCGCCGCCGGGCGGGATCACCAGGACGGGGCGGCCGGTTTCGCGGATGGCGGCGTTCAGCGTCATGCGGAAGGTGACGTCGCTGTCGGGCGTCGGGCGGGCCACCACGATGAGGTCGGCCAGGCGCCCGCGCTTGGCGGTGATTTCGTCCTCGCGGCCGGTTTCGTCCACCCAGGCGGCCGACGGGCCTTCGGGGCCGGGCGGCGCGTCGACGACGGGCAGCGAGAGGCGCCGGCATGACTCCTCGAACATCGCCCTGGCTTTCTGGGCGCGGCCCATGGCCTCCTTCTCGGCCAGGTCCATCATCTCTTCGATCATGGCCCCCGACATGCCCTCGCCCAGAAGCGGCACCGCATTCTTCGAATCGGCGCGCACGTGAAGGACCTCGACATGGGCCGCCAGGTGCTGCGCCACGGCGAAGGCCGTATCTAGCACAAGTTGCGCCCCCTCGGTACCATCGAGCGGAACGAGAATCGTCTTGATCGGCATCTTTCCCTCCTTCCCCGGCTGTTACCGGACGGGCCCCTCTCGGCTCATGATACTCTCTGGCGGGGAAACATTGAAGGCTTTCCAGGGGTTGGTGGAACCGGCCCCGCCCTATCCGCGGATGATCGCAAGGCCCTTTTCCAGGGTCTGGTTGCGCGGCCCCGAACTGTCGAGCCGCCGCCACGAGATGTCGCCCAGGTCGTAGTGGAGTTGCTTGCGCACCACGGCGGCATCGGCGTCCGAGACGTTGCGCTGGCGCTTGATCACCCGATGCTCCATCACCTCGGGCGGGGCCTCCATCCAGATGCCCTGGAACGGTACACCCGCCTCCTTGGCGATGCGGGCGATGACGGCCCGCTGCTCGGGGCGGGCGAACACCGCGTCGGCCACCACGCAATGGCCGGTCTTAAGCGCGTTGCGCACCTCGTCATAGAGCGCCTGATAGGTCTTCTCGGTCATTTCAGGCGTGTAGCCGCGCGGCCCCAGGTGGACCAGCGGTTCGACCCCGGCGATGCGCTTGCGCAGCACGTCGGAGCGGATGACCCGGGCCCCCGGCCGCGAACCGGCGTAGGGGGCCAGCTCGCGCGCCATGCGCGACTTGCCGCTGCCCGACAGGCCGCCCACGGCGATGAGGCGAGTCGGCGGCACGTCGAGGTAGTCGAGCGCCATCGCATGGTACTCGCGGGCCTCGGTACGCTGGCGTTCGGCGGTCTCGGCGTCCGGCGCCCCGGCGGCGACGGTGGCGGCGACAAAGGCCCGGACCGAGGCGCGCATGGACAGGAACAGCGGCAGCAGGGACAGCCCCTCGGTGTCCCAGGTGACGTCGAGGTAATGGTTGAGAACGAAGCTCCCCAAGCGCCGCATGTCGAAGCGGTCGAGGTCCATCAGCAGGAAGGCGAGATCGTAGAAGACGTCGATGACGGCGAAGGTGTCGTTGAACTCGATGGCATCGAAGATGGTCGGCCCGCGCTCGCCCATGAAGATGTTGCGAAGGTGCAGGTCGCCATGGCAGAGCTTGAGAAGGCCGCCGTTGCGCCGCGCATCCAGCAGGTCGCCGTGCCTTTCGAACAGCTCCCGCTCCCGGCGGTTGAGCCGTTCGACCGCCACGGCTTCCAGGGTACCCCCGGCGAAACGGGCGTAGGACGCCTCGTTGAGCTCCAGCGTGCGGCCGACCCATTGGCGGCCGCCGAAATCGGTGCGCGATTCGGCCGCCAGGTGGAAGCGGGCGATGGCCTCGGCCAGGTCTTCCATGACGCGCCGGTCGAGTTCACCCAGGCTGGCCTTGCGGTCGAACAGCGAATCCTGCTCGAAGCGGCTCATGTCGACCACCCAGTCGACGGGCTGGCCGGCCCCGGCCAAAGCCAGGCTGCCGTCCGCCTCGCGGGTAACGGCGATGACGCCGTGATAGAGGTCGGGCGCGGTGCGCCGGTTGATCCGGACCTCCTCGGAACACGAGCGGTGCCGCCGCTCGGGCGTCGAGAAATCGACGTAGGGGTACTTGATGGCACGCTTCAGCTTGAAGGCCCGGCTGCGCCCGATGAAGATGGCCGACATGTGGGTTTCGATGCGCTCGACGGTCTTGGTGCCGTCGTCGAATACCGCGGGGCTGGACAGGAAAGCGATGACTTCGGACTGGTCTTCGGCGCTCACGTGGACGGTCTCCCAAACATACCAAAGGCTTGCCCGGCCAACCTACACGCGCCGCCCGGGCGAGAAAAGCGGGAAACAGGTAATTTTGGGGACACCTTTATTTTGGGGACGCCTTACTTAATTCAGGTGGCGAGCGCTGGCGGCTGACTTGATGGGTCGAATTAAGTAAGGCGTCCCCAAAATACCTACGCGGCCGGCCCGCGCTTGCGCCGTTCGCGTAGCGAGATGTAGATGCCGGCGGCAATGACGATGGCGATGCCGACCCAGGTCCAGGTGTCGGGGAAGTCGCCGAACACGAAATAGCCGATGGTGGTGGCGTTGATCATCTCGGCGTAGGCGAAGGGAGCCAGCGTCGAGGCCGGCGTGTAATCCAGCGCCTTGACCATCAGGATGTGGTAGCCCGCGGCGATCCCCCCCATGACCCCCAGCAGCGCGACATCGGCGAGCGTCGGCATCACCCAGCCGAGCGGCAGCACGAACGGCACCACCACGGCGCCGAACAGCGCCGCATAGGCGGCGCCGACCAGCGGCGGCGCGCTGCCGGTGACCTTGCGCGTGATCACCCAGTAGAGCGCGTTGCAGAGCGCGGCGGCCAGGCCCAGCAGCGACCACCACTGAAACACGTCGGTGCCGGGGCGCACGATGATGGCGGTGCCGACCATGCCGGCGATCACCGCCAGCCAGCGCTTGAGCCCGACCTTTTCCTTGAGCACCCAGGGCGACAGCGCGGTGACGATGAGCGGATAGGCGAAGATGAGGGCCAGCGTGTCGGCCATCGGCATGCGGGCCAGCGACAGGAAGAAAAAGAACGTGCAGGCCACCGTGAAGGCGCCGCGCGCCACGTGCCAGAGCCCGCGCGCCGGGATCAGCGAGCCCCACCCGTGGCGCGGCACGATGAGGGGCAGCAGCAGCAGGAAGTGGAAGGTGTAGCGGAACCACACGATCTCGGCGACCGGATAGCGCGCCGTCAGCGCCTTGGCGATGCCGTCGTTGACCGGGATCACCAGCATGGCGAAAACCATGAGGAGGATGCCCTTCAGGGGATCGGGGATGGCGATCGGCGGCGCCGAGGGGGGAGTGGGAACGGGGTTCGTCATGATCCTGTCACAAAGCTTCGGCGGATCATGAAGGGGGAGGCGGGAATTTGCAATCGGCGCCGTCAAGGGCCGCTGTGGATAGTCCTCATCGGCCTCTCCTGGAA
>JACZKS010000035.1 GCA_014859895.1 Rhodospirillales bacterium | reverse complement strand
GGTGCGCCACCCGCCACGGCTCCCGCGGATCCTCGATCACCGCAAAATGCTCCAGCAGCGCCCGAAGCCGCGACTTCTCTCCAAACTCCGAACCGCTCGACACCATCTTCGATCCTCCGAACCAACCCGATTCAGAGAATCACGTTCCGCGCAAGCCGTAAACCGTCGTTAACCCGAGTTCGGAGCCCTGCCTATGGCGTCCCGCCGCTTGCCGGTCCCGAATGATGGGGTTATGTTCGCCGGAACCAAGCGATGGACGCACAGGAGAGGATTAAATGTTCAAGGGTTCCCTGGTTGCCCTCATCACGCCGTTTCGTAACGGCGAACTGGACGAAAAGGCGTTCCGCGACTTCGTGGAATGGCAGATCCAGGAGGGAACGGACGGCTTGGTTCCGGTGGGAACCACGGGCGAATCGCCGACGCTGAGCCACGACGAGCACAAGCGGGTGGTCGAACTGTGCATCGAGGTGGCCAAGGGGCGCGTTCCGGTGATGGCCGGCGCCGGGTCGAACTCGACGCGCGAAGCCATCGCGTTGACCCAGCACGCCAAGAAGGTGGGAGCCGCCGCCGCCCTGGTGGTGACGCCCTATTACAACAAGCCGACCCAGGAAGGGCTCTACCAGCACTACAAGGCGATCCACGACGCCGTCGACCTGCCGATCATCATTTACAATATCCCGGGGCGCAGCATCGTCGACATGTCGGTGGCGACAATGGCGCGCCTGGCCAAGTTGCCGCGCATCGCCGGCGTCAAGGACGCCACCAACGACTTGGCGCGCCCCATGCGCACCCGCATCGCCTGCGGCAAGGATTTCTGCATCCTGTCGGGCGAGGATGCCACCGCCATCCAACTGATGGCTGGCGGCGGCCATGGCTGCATCTCGGTGACCGCCAACATCGCGCCCCGGCTGTGCGCCGACATGCACCGTGCCTGGCGGGCCGGCGACATGGCCAAGGTGATGGACCTTCAGGAGCGCCTGATGCCGTTGCACGACGCCCTGTTCTGCGAAACCAGCCCCGGCCCGGTGAAGTACGCCGCGAGCCTGCTCGGCAAGTGCACGGCGGAAGCCCGACTGCCGCTGTGCGACATCGCCGAGACCAGCAAGCAGCGGGTCAAGGAGGCCATGGCGGCGGCTGGCCTGCTTTAAAGCGGGCCGTCCACGCTGGTTGTCGATGGCACAGAAAAGGAAAAAGGGCGTTGTCGGAAATATCGTGGCCAGCAACCGCAGGGCGCGCCACGAGTATTTCATCGAGGAGACCTTCGAAGCGGGGATCATGCTCGAAGGCACCGAGGTCAAGGCGCTGCGCCTCGGCCAGGGCAGCATCAATGAGGCCTACGCCGGCGAGGCGGGGGGCGATTTGCACCTTTTCAACGCCTTCATCCCCGAATACAAGTCAGCCAGCCACTTCAACCACGAGCCCCGGCGCACCCGCAAACTGCTTCTCCACCGGCGCGAAATCGCCAAGCTGATCGGTGCCGTGCAGCGCGAGGGCATGACCCTGGTGCCGCTGTCCATCTTCTTCAATCCGCGCGGCATGGCCAAGGTCGAACTGGCGCTCGCCAAGGGCAAGCACAGCTACGACAAACGGGCGAGCATCAAGGAACGCGAGTGGAGCCGCCAAAAGGCCCGCGTCATGCGCGACCACGGCTGACCGGCGTTACGCCTTTTTCGGCTCCAGCTCCACGTCGAGGATTTCGGTAATCGGCAGGGTGGCGATGTCGTTGAGCTTTTCGTACTTGGGATTGGCGAGATCGACCAGATTGGCCACCCGGGCATAGGTGGACGGCACCAAAATGTCCTCACCGCTGTCGGTGGTGCGCCGGATGCCGAAGCGCACTTGGCTGCGATCCTCGGCGGAGAGCTTGCCCAACAGGTTCTTGGTCGCCCAGATGGCGCCCCGGCGCGCGAAGTCGGAGAGGCGTCCGGCCGTGTTGATGGTATCGCCCAGCACGGTGAACTCCAGGTGGGTCGGCGTCTGGTAGGTACCGAACCATTCCTGCCCCTCGTGGATGCCGATGTTGAGGCGCAGTTCGTTGAGCCAGTGCTTGCGGTTCTGCCACCGCCTGCTGATCTCGCGGATGGTTTCCTTCATCTCCTGGGCGCAACGCAGGGCGTTCAGGGCGTAGCTGCAGTCCGGCTGCGGGAAGAAATAGCAGACCATGCCGTCGCCGGCGTGCTTGCCGTGGGTGGCGTAGTACTTGCGCAGCTTGGGCTCGGTGGCGCCCCATACCTCGTTGATCAGCTCGAAGTATTCCTCGGGTGGCAGCTCGGAACAGATCTTCACCGAATCCTGGAGGTCGGCCACCAGCACCGCCAACTCGGTCAGGTAGGGGCGGCGTTTCTTCAATAGATCGCGTATGACGATGTCACGCCGGGCCAGCAGGGCCACCAGTGAATCGCTGACGTTGTCGGCCGCCGCATAGGTGAAGAAGATGCCCTCCCGATAGAAGCTGGCATAAAGCGTATGCCAGGCTTCGACCTCGCCCGGACGGGCCAGGTTCACTTCGGTATGCAGCAGGGGCTGGCGGTTGATCGGTTCGACGTCGTCGTAAAGGGTGAACAGAGGCCCCACCGGTGCGCTGCGGCCGGCAAAATCGGTGCCGAACAGCGCGGCCTTGGCCACCCGATTCTTGGCGATGGACAGATGGAAGCGCAGCAACTCCTCGCAGCCGGCGAAGCCGGGCACCCGTTCGCCCTGGAGAAAGAGGCGGAAGAGGTTGCGCTCGGCAATGGTGGTGGCCTCGTCGAGGCGGCGGCCAAGAATCTTTTCCTGGGCCGACGGATTGGCCCATTCCACCTCGAATCGGTAGTTGACCATGTAGGCCGGCGCCTTGATCTGATCGAGCGTCACCGCCATGTCGCCGGATTTGGACGGAGCGGCGGCGGGAGAGGGCGACGATGCGGCCTGTATGGGGGCCGCCGGCCGTGGCGCCGGAACCTCGATGCCGTGGCGAACCTCGGGGGTGGAGGAGGGCACGATGGGTTCGCCAGCGCTTTCCGGATTGCGTTTCTGTTCGTCGGCCGGCCGTTGGTCGGCCACCACCATCGAGACGATCTCTGCCATCGTATGGCCCCTCTTCTTGAGCCCGTTGACCTGTTCGATGGTGGCCAGCACAGACGCCGGAAAGTAGCCAAGCCGCGGAGTTTTCCCGGTGCCAGGATTGCGAACGTCCGGTTTGGGCAGGAGTCCCAGCGCGACGTAATTGTTCAGGGTCGCCCGCGAGATACCGGTGCGCGCCAGCAATTCCTTGCTGGTTAGTGGTGGCGGTTCCCCCGCTTGCTTGTCCGCTTCCCCAACCATCTTGGTTGGACAAATTAGTTAAGCAATCATTAACTGTCAAGCGAGCCCTTGGACTGTCCGTCACCGAGTGGCGCTGAAAGGAGAAAACGCGGCGGAAAAGGGGAATCCGAAACGAGAGTCCAAAACCAGAGTCCAACGCGAGAGTCTAAAAGCCGAGTCTAAGACAAGAGTCCAAAACCAGAGTCCAAAAAGAGAGTCCAAAACCCCGAGTTCAGCGAGGAATGGTGGTTTCGGCGGAGGCGCCGCGACGTGCCACGGCTCGGCTGAGCAGGGCCAAGCCGGTGCCGGCCAGCGAAGCGGCGGCGAGGAGCCCGAAGGTGGTGGTGTAGCTGCCGATGGCGTCGTGGATGACCGAGAATAGCG
The DNA here is from genome assembly GCA_014859895.1 of Rhodospirillales bacterium. Classification (GTDB taxonomy): domain Bacteria; phylum Pseudomonadota; class Alphaproteobacteria; order Rhodospirillales; family Shumkoniaceae; genus Shumkonia. Next base: position 75,164 of record JACZKS010000035.1, on the reverse strand, counting down.
ATGGGCCGACGATGACGCCTGCAAAGGTGACGGCCAGCGAGGCCCCCGTCGTCGGTCCAATGCGGCCGGCCGGGCTGAGGCGGGCCAGTTCGGCTAGGAACACGCCGTTCCAGCCGATGGAGGCGATGCCGAAGACCACGAACAGTGCCCGAAGGCCGAACCCCGGCCAGTCGGGCGAGACCTGGGTGGACAGCGCCGCCGAGAGCCCGGCAATGATGCCGATGACGGCGAGCACGGCGGCGCCATCGCCGACCCGGTCGGCCACCCATCCCCACATCAGACGGCCGAAGACGCTGGCGACCTGGACCAGCGAGAGCACCAGTCCGGCCTCGACCAGGGACATGCGGACGTCCTCGACCAGCAGGGTGACCAGGAAGGCGACGAGACTGAGCTGGGTGATGGTGTAGAAGAACGACGACGCCACCAGCCAGCGGATGGGGTGGTTTCGCCAGATCACCGTCAGGCCGTCGAGCAGGCCGCCGCGCAGTCGAGAGGTTGGATCGCGGTCGTCGTCCCACAGGGTGCGACGGACTTGCAGCACCAGCATGAGGGCGAGCAGGACGACGCCCACCGCCATCGGCACCGCCCGCCAGCCGACATGGACCGCCAGGGGCGGCGCGACCAGCCCGGCGACGGCGCCGCCGATCGGCACGCCGGTCTGCTTGATCGAAAAGATGACGTTTCGATAACGCTGTCCGGCGAAGCGTCCGAGCAGGTGGGAGGCCGACGGGTTGGTCATGGCGTAGCCGATGCCGAGGAAGACCGAGGCCAGGGCCACCGCCGCGACGTTGGGAATGGTGGCCAGCGCGCACCCGGCCAGACCCATCAACAGGCTGGCCTGGCTGGTCCGGCAGGCACCCCACCGGCGCACCATGCCCCCGACGATGACCGAGACTATGCTGGCGCTGCCGTAGACAATGCTGATCTGAAAGCCGATCTGCGAGGCGGGAATGCCGAGCGCCGTGGCCACCGCCGGGGCGATTGCCGCCAGCATGAGGACGGCCAGCGACATGACGGCCTGTACCGAGGTGGTGGCGGCGACCACGAAGGTGCGGTTGAAGGAGGGGGAGGCTTCCGCTGGCGGCGTATCGAAGACGGCGGACGGTTCGGCTGGACGATCGGTCACCACGTGTATCCCGGCGATTGGCGGGCCAGGCCGTTAAAAAGGCCCAGCATTTTGTCGACCCAACCATACACGGGGTCGGGCTGCTCCAGCAGGGGAAATTCGCTGATGCTGCGGGCCCACTGGAATCCGCCAAAGACGATGAAGTCGGCGTAGGCCGGGGCATCGCCGGCAATGAACGGCTGTTCGCCGAGGGTGGCGCGCAAGGGCGCCAGGCTGGCACGGAAGTCGTGGACGCGCTCGTCGCGTTCGGCCTGGACCGCTTCGAGCGGACGGCCGAAGCGTTTCTCGCGGCTGGCCCGGAAATAGGCGCGATCCTCGGGGTCGATGTGGCGGAAGATGTCGTAGGTGACCAGCGGCGAGATGCCGGCCAGCTGTACGCGGTCGGCCCACTGGTTGATCAGGCGGCAGCTTCCCCGGGCGATGGCGTTGCCGAACAGTGCCCGGCGGTCGGGATAGGTGTCCTCCAGGTAACAGGCGATACGCCAGCTGTCGGAAATGACGGTGTCGCCGTCGACCAGCACCGGCACGCGGTCCTGGCCGCTGAAGGCCAATTGGACCTTGTCGGAGAAGCGGATGGGGATACGCTTGGCCGCCAGCCCCTTGGCCGCGAGCGCCATGCGGATGCGCCAGCAATAGGGGCTGAAGCGGCGCTCGCCGGCGGCCAACTCGTAGAGGGTCAGCGCCATGGCCCGGGGGGCCGCTCAGCGGCGCTGGTACTGGGTGGCGCCGAACATGACCTCGCGGGCCTTGGCGTCAATCGGCGCGGCCGACTGGTGTTCCTTGAGCAACTGCAGCCCTTTCTGCACCGCCGGTCGCGCATTGATCGCGGCAAACCAGCGCTTGACGTTGGGGAAGTCGTCGATGTTCTGGCCCTGGCCTTCGGGCTTGCGCAGCCACGGGAAGGTTGCCATGTCGGCGATGGAATAGTCGCCGGCTACGTACTCGACCTCGCCCAGCCGCCGGTCGAGCACGCCATAGAGACGTTTGGCCTCGTTGGTATAGCGGTCGACGGCATAGGGAATCTTCTCCGGCGCGTACCGGCGAAAATGGTGGGCCTGGCCCAGCATCGGCCCGATGCCGCCCATCTGGAACATCAGCCATTCGACGACCCGGTAGCGGCCGGCGACGTCGGCGGGCATGAAGCGGCCGGTTTTTTCAGCCAAGTACATCAGGATGGCGCCCGATTCGAACAGCGGGTAGGGACGGCCGTCCGGGCCGTCGGTATCGACGATGGCCGGCATCTTATTGTTGGGGCTGATCTTCAGGAAGTCGGGCTTGAACTGATCGCCTTTGCCGATGTCGACCGGGATCACCCGGTAGGGCAGCCCGGTTTCTTCCAGCAGGATGGAGATCTTGAAGCCGTTGGGGGTCGGCCAGGCGTACAGGTCGATCATGGATCTGGGCTCCTCAGGCGGCGGGTTCCGCTTAGGTGGGATCGCCGCCCCGTCCTGTGAAGGGCCCGGCCGGCCGATCCGGCGTTTGGCGGTCAGGCCGGCACGGACTGGAAACGCAGGCGCGCCGCCTCGATCTGGGCCGCCAGTTCGTCGTACTCACGCACCACCGGGAACTGCGGGAACTCGCGAATGACGTTGTCCGGCGCCCGGAACAGGATGCCGGCGTGGGCGGCGCCCAGCATCGAGGTGTCGTTGTAGGAATCACCGGCGGCGAAGACCGTGAAGTTGAGCTTGCGGAAGGCTTCGACCGAATGGCGCTTCTGGTCCTGCATGCGCAGGTGGTAGTTCACCACCCGGCCATCACCGTCCACTTCCAGCTTGTGGCAGAACAGCGTCGGCCAGCCCAACTGGCGCATCAGCGGCTTAGCGAATTCATAGAAGGTATCGGACAGGATCACCACCTGGAAGGTCTCGCGCAGCTTGTCCAGGAAGGCTCTGGCGCCCTCCATCGGCCCCATCTCGGCGATCACCGCCTGGATGTCGCCGATGCGCAGGCCATGCTCGTCGAGGATCTTGAGGCGCTGGCGCATCAGGACGTTATAGTCCGGGATGTCGCGGGTGGTGGCGCGCAAAGCCGGGATGCCGGTCTTCTCGGCCACATTGATCCAGACCTCCGGCACCAGGACCCCTTCGAGGTCGAGACAGACGATTTCCAAGGTATTCCTCCCAACAGCGGTTTGTCGGGGGATATAGCAGGCGAAGGGCGCGCGGGGCAAACCCGAAGTATCAGTCGGCGATGATCGGCCGGATCGAATCGAACACGGAGTGGAACATCGCCTCGGTAAGCCTGCCGGTGTTGGTGTTGTAGCGCGAGCAGTGGTAGCTGTCGGCCAGCACGGGGTCGCCGGGCAGGCGATGCAGGGCGCCGTGGGCGAACGGCCACGCCGACTTGCGCTGCTCCAGCGTGGCGAGCACGCTGGCGTGGGCGATGGTGCCCAGGGCCAGGATGACGCGCAGGGCGGGAAGGGAGGCGACCTGGGCGGCGAGGAATGGCCGGCAGGTGGCGATCTCGGCCGGCGTTGGCTTGTTTTCCGGAGGCACGCAACGCACCGCGTTGGTGATCTCGCAGCCGATCAGGCGAAGCCCGTCGTCGGGCTTGGCCTCATAGGTGCCGCTGGCCAGGCCGTACCGTTTCAGAGTTGCGTACAGAAGATTGCCGGCGTAATCGCCGGTGAACGGCCGGCCGGTGCGATTGGCGCCGCGCAGGCCCGGCGCCAGGCCGACGATGAGCAGGCGCACCTCCGCCCCCGGCTGGGCAGGGCCGAACGGTACCACCGGGTCGTTGTGCCAGTCGGGAAAGGCGGCTCGGTTGCCGTCGCGGAAGTCGGCCAGCCGCGGGCACAACGGGCAGCCGGACGGGGGGCGCGAGCCTATGGGGTGGGTGGTCGACACGGAGGCGGCGGCCGATCAGGCGGTCTCGACGTAGGGGCCAGGCCCTTCGGTCGCGGGCAATTCGCCACCCCGGTGATTGCCCAGGCGCTCGATCCGCGGCTGCAACTCCTGCAGTTCCAGGAAGAAGTCGGCCTGGCGGCGCAACTCGTCGGCCACCATGGGCGGTTGCGAGCGAATGGTGCTGACCACCGTCACCCGCACGCCTCGGCGCTGGATGGCTTCGACCAGCCGGCGGAAATCGCCGTCGCCGGAAAACAGCACGACATGATCCAGGTGTTCGGACATCTCCATGACGTCGACCGCCAGTTCGATGTCCATGTTGCCTTTGATCTTGCGCCGGCCGGTGACCGCGTCGGTGAATTCCTTGGTCGGCTTGGTGACCATGGTGTAGCCGTTGTAATCCAGCCAGTCGACCAGCGGGCGGATCGGCGAATAGTCCTGGTCCTCGATGAGGGCGGTATAGTAAAAGGCCCGGATAAGAGTGGCCTCGGTGGCGAACAGTTCGAGCAGCCGGCGGTAGTCGATATCAAAGCCAAGGGCCCGGGCGGCGGCGTAAAGATTGGACCCGTCGATAAATAGGCCAAGCCGTTCGTGCGGATAAAAATTCATTTGAATTTCCTTAATAATTAACTAGTTAAATTAAAAGTCTAATCTGAAAACATAAGCCTAATCGGTAAAAGAGGACGGCGCAGTCAAAGGGGCCGGCGAAGGCCATCCCAAATCTACTAGGTAGGCCCCGGGCGGCATTGCCGCAAGCGGGAATCGGCGAGGATCGCGATGATTCTAATTGGCGTTGGATCGAACATTCCAGGCCCGCAGGGGGCGACCCCGCGCCAGAACTGTCACAACGCGCTCAAGCTCCTCGAAGACTCGGGCGTGACGATCTCCCGGCGATCGCGATGGTACCGCAGCGCCCCCATCCCTCCATCCGATCAGCCCTGGTTCATCAACGGCGTCGTTGCCGTCGAGGCGGCCAGCCTCGAACCGGAGCCCCTGCTCGAACTCCTCCATCAGATCGAGCTCGAATTCGGGCGCCGCCGTTCCCAGCCCAATGCGCCCCGACCGCTTGATCTCGACATCCTCGACTTCGACGGAAGGATCACCTCTCCGGACGCGAACGTGGTATTGCCGCACCCCCGCATGCACCAGCGAGCCTTCGTATTGATGCCGCTGTCCGAGATCGCGCCGGAGTGGCGCCACCCGGTGATCGGCGATACCGTCTTCGACCTCATCGCCGCCCTGCCGGACGACCAATTCATCGAGCCGGTGCCCTAGCGGCCGGCCGGCCGCCGGGGTTGGCCGCCGATTCCCGACGATGCGGCCTTGCCTATTCGCGGCGGTCCAAATATATATGGGCGAAATCCCCATTCATCCTATTGGCTGCGGAGACCTGTTTACATGGCCCGGGTTACCGTCGAAGACTGCGTCATCAAGATTCCGAACCGTTTCGACCTCGTCATGGTGGCGGCCCAGCGGGCTCGCGACATCGCGGCAGGAGCGCCGCTGACGGTCGATCGTGACAACGACAAGAATCCGGTGGTCGCGTTGCGCGAGATCGCCGACGAAACCATCAACATCGACAACCTCACGGATTCCCTGGTCAAGGGCCTTCAGAAGCACGTCGAGTCCGACGAGCCGGAAGAGGACGAGATGGACCTGCTGGCCATCCAGCAAGAACTTGGCATTTCGGTTGCCGAGACTCCAAGCAAGGCTTTGGCCGAGGACGGCGACGACGAACTCGAAGCCGATGGCGAAGAGTCCGGTGATGTCCGCTATGAGGATGTCGACGAGGAGGACCTGGTCGAGGATCCTGCGTTGGGCGCGGATGGCGACTCCGACGAGGTGTGACGTGACCCTGGTGGGGGATGGCCTTGCGACCGCATCGCCTTTCCCCGCCCACGGACCGGCGCGGGCAGCCGGATTTCCAGAGACGTGATGTGGCGAGGCGGTGAATGATTCGGCAATTCGAACTTGTCGAACGCGTGCTCGCCTATGATCCCGACGCCGATGAAGACGCCCTGAACCGGGCTTATGTGTTTGCCATGAAGGCGCACGGCTCGCAGAAGCGCGCCTCGGGCGATCCCTATTTCTCGCATCCCATCGAAGCGGCCGGCATCCTGACCGACTACAAGCTGGATACCGCTTCGATCATCACCGCGCTTCTGCACGACACCATCGAAGACACGCCGGCGACGATCGAGGACATCACCAGGCATTTCGGCGCCGACGTGGCGCGTCTGGTCGATGGCGTCACCAAGCTGACGCGCATCGAGCTGCCGTCCGACCATGCCAAGCAGGCCGAGAATTTCCGCAAGCTGGTACTGGCCATGTCGAAGGACATCCGCGTCCTTCTGGTCAAGCTGGCCGACCGGCTGCACAACATGCGCACCCTGCACTACATCGCCAATCCGGAAAAGCGCCAGCGCATCGCCCGCGAGACGATGGAGATCTACACGCCGCTGGCCGAGCGCATCGGCATGCAGGAGCTCAAGAACGAGCTGGAGGACTTGGCTTTCGCCGAGCTCAACCCCGACGCCCGCAACTCGATCACGGCCCGCCTCGATTTCCTGCGCAAACAGAGCGGCGGGGCGATCCCGATCATCGTCAAGCAGCTGGAAGCGCTATTGGCCGAAGGGGGCATTACGGCCAGCGTGTCGGGGCGCGAGAAGAAGCCGTACTCGATCTGGCGCAAGATGCAGCGCAACAACATCAATTTCGAGCAGTTGTCCGACATCATGGCGTTCCGCCTGCTGGTCGATTCGCTGGACGACGTCTACCGGACGCTGGGCGTCATCCACAACGCCTATCCGGTGGTCCCCGGCCGCTTCAAGGATTACGTCAGCACGCCGAAACCCAACGGCTACCGTTCGGTGCATACCGGCGTATTTGGCCCCAAGGGCGAGCGCATCGAGATCCAGATCCGCACCCACGAGATGCACGAAGTGGCCGAGCGTGGCGTCGCCGCGCACTGGGACTACAAGCAGGGTGCCGGCAGCACCGAAGGGCCGCAGTACCGCTGGCTGCGCGAGCTTTTGGACATCCTGGACCAGGCCTCCGGCCCCGAGGAGTTCCTGGAGAACACCAAGCTCGAGATGTTCCAGGATCAGGTGTTCTGCTTCACGCCCAAGGGCGACCTCATCAGCCTGCCGCGCGGCTCGACGCCCGTCGACTTCGCCTATGCCGTCCACTCGCAGGTCGGCGATACCTGCGTCGGCGCCAAGATCAACGGACGCATTCGGCCGCTCAAGGTCGAGTTGCGCAACGGCGACCAGGTCGAGGTCCTGACCTCGAAGGCGCAGACGCCATCCCCGGAATGGGAGCGTTTCGTCGTCACCGGCCGGGCCCGCGCCCGCATCCGCCGTTTCATCCGTTCCAAGGAGCGCGAACAGTACGTCCAACTCGGCCGCGCCATTCTGCAGAAGGCGTTCCGCGACGCCGGCTACGAGTTCGCCGACAAGGCGCTCGAAGGCGTGCTCAAGGTCTTCAAGGCGAATTCTCCCGACGACATCTGCGCCGGCGTGGGCGCCGGCAACCTAGCCGGGCGAGAGGTTGTCGAGACGGTCTATCCGGGAGTGCGCGAGAAACGCCTGGGCTCGGAAAAAATAGTGCCGATCGGCCGCGCCCGCAGCCGTGCCAAGGGCAGGGACCCGGCAGTACCGATCGTCGGCCTCATTCCCGGCATGGCCGTCCATTTTGCCGGATGCTGCCACCCGTTGCCGGGAGACCGCATTGTCGGCATCATCGCTACCGGCCGGGGAGTTACCATCCATACCATCGATTGCCGCGAACTCGAAGGATTGAGCGATCAGCCCGAGCGTTGGCTCGACGTGTCGTGGGACACCCGGGGCGAGGTGGAAAGCCACGTCGGCCGCATCACGCTCACACTCCTCAACACCCCGGGCAGCCTCGGTACGGTCTCGAACCTGATTGCCAAGAACGACGGCAACATCAACAACTTGAGGATCGTCAATCGGTCGCCCGATTTCTTCGAGATGCTGATGGACATCGAAGTCAAGGATCTCAAGCATCTGACCAATATCATCGCGGCGCTCCGGGCATCGCCGGTGATCAACGACGTCGAGCGGGCCCGCGGTTGACGAAGGCGTCGCCGGTATGTCTCCGCCCGCGTGTTTTCCTGATGGCGAGGCGGCTTGAAACGCCTATATTCGCGCCATGTTCCTAAGGCGCAAAAGGATAGGTTTGGCCCGGCGGTTTCGGGAGTTGATGTGGCCAAGCGCCGGATGGAGGCGCTCGACCTCCTATCTGTTCCACCGGATCGCGCGAATCCCCGGAACACCGCATTACATCGCCGCCGGACTGGCCTGCGGCGCCGCCATTTCGTTCACCCCCTTCATCGGCCTGCACTTCGTGCTCTCGTTTGTGCTGGCCTGGATCGTTCGCGGCAGCCTGATCGCCGCCGCTCTTGGCACGGCGGTCGGCAACCCGTGGACCTTTCCGTTCATCTGGATATGGATCCACAAATTGGGCCATTGGATGCTCGACGTCCGCAGCCCGGTACCGGCCGAAGCGGTGAACTTCACGTGGCTGTTTGCCAAGCTCACCGGCGCCATGTTGCGCATGGACATGAATTACCTTTTCGACACCGCATGGCCGGTGTTGTGGCCGATGTTCATCGGCAGTATTCCCACGGCGATCGTCGTCTGGTTCGCGTTCTACCTGCCGCTCAAGCCGGCGGTGGCGGCCTATCAGCACCGCCGGCATTTGCGCAGAATGAAAAAGGTACAGGAGACAGCCGATGCACCGGCGCCTGAGGCTCGGCGTTAACATCGATCACGTCGCGACCATCCGCAATGCCCGCGGGTGTCTTTTTCCCGACCCGCTCCGGGCCGCCCTGCTGGCGGTTGAGGCCGGGGCCGACGGTATCACCGCGCATCTGCGCGAGGACCGCCGGCACATTTCCGACACCGACATCTCGAAGATCCGGCAGGCTATTCCGGTGCCGCTCAACCTCGAGATGGCGGCGACCGACGAGATGCTGGCGATCGCGCTGCAACATCGGCCCCACGCCGCCTGTATTGTGCCCGAGAAACGCGAGGAGAGGACCACCGAGGGTGGGCTCGACGCCGCGCGCGGCCACAATCACCTGAAGCCGTTCGTCACCGCGCTCGGCAGGGCCGGCATCCGCGTTTCGCTGTTCATCGAGCCCGATCCGCTTCAGCTTGACGCGGCGGTGTCGCTGGGTGCCCCCGTCGTCGAACTGCACACCGGCGCCTATTGTGACGCCGAGGACGGCCAGCGTGACCGCGAACTGGAACGCATCCGCAAGGCCGCGGCCCATGCCGAGAAGGTCGGACTGGAATGCCACGCCGGCCATGGGCTCACTTACGAGACGGTGAAGCCGATCGCCGCCATCCCGTCCATTGTTGAACTCAACATCGGGCACTTCCTGATCGGCGAGGCCATCTTCGTCGGCCTTGCCGAAAGCATTCGCGGCATGCGGGCGCTGATGGACGAGGGACGGGCCGGCTCATGATCCTGGGCCTCGGCACCGATCTCTGCGACATCCGGCGCGTCGAACGCACGCTGATGCGTTTTGGCGAGCGCTTCACCTCGCGCCTGTTCACCGACACCGAGCGGGCCAAGGCGGCCAGCCGGCCGCATAAGTCGGCTCACGTCTTCGCTCAGTGCTTCGCCGCCAAGGAAGCCTGTGCCAAGGCCCTGGGCACAGGCTATCGCCGAGGCGTTTTCGCCCGCGATATTGCGGTCGGCAACCACACCAGCGGCCAGCCCTACCTCACGCTGCACGGCGGTGCCCGTCGCCGTCTTGACGAACTGACACCCACCGGCATGGTCGCCCGGATCGATGTATCGCTGACCGACGAGAACCCGATGGCCCATGCCGTTGTCATCATTTCGGCAGTGCTGGCACCCGACAAGACCGGTGGGGCCCGGGAAGTTCCTTGACACCGCGGGCGCGGACTGGCTTGATCGAACGCTGGCGCGACGATCTGGCATTTGGTGATAGCAAAATCAATATGTTAAACGGATATTTTAATGAGTCACAATAAGTCTCAGGGTTGGAAGGAAACGGTGAAGACCGTCTTCTATGCCGTTCTCATCGCCCTTGTCATCCGCACCTTCGCCTACGAGCCCTTCAGCATTCCCTCGGGATCGATGATCCCGACGCTGCTGGTCGGCGACTATCTGTTCGTTTCCAAGTTCTCGTATGGCTACAGCCGCCACTCGCTGCCGTTCAGCCTGCCGCTGATTCCGGGCCGTATCCTCTACACTCAGCCGGAGCGCGGGGACGTCGTGGTTTTCAAGCTGCCGGCCGACAACCGCACCGACTACATCAAGCGGATCATCGGGCTGCCCGGCGACCGCATCCAGGTCAAGGATGGCGTGCTCCACATCAACGATCAGCCGGTGAAGCGTGACCGGGTGGCCGATCACATGCGCTATCTGACCAGCGGCAACGTGATGCGCGACCCGCGCTATATAGAAACGCTGCCCAACGGCAGGCAGCACCCCATCATCGAGGCGCAGGGTGATTTTGGCCAGGGCGACGACACCCGGGTCTATACCGTGCCCGAGGGCCATTTCTTCGCCATGGGCGACAACAGGGACAGTTCGCTCGACAGCCGCTTCCCCGATGTCGGCTTCGTTCCCAAGGAGAACCTGGTCGGCCGCGCCGAATTCCTGTTCTTCTCGATCGAGGACAGCGTGTGGAAGATCTGGACCTGGCCGACCGCGATCCGCTTCGATCGCTTGTTCAGCGGCATCGACTGAGACGGATGAGCACCGTTTCCGATCCTTTGGGCAAGATCCTCGGTCACCGTTTCAGCCGCCCGGAACTTGTGCGCGAAGCGCTGAGCCATTCCAGCGCCGCGCAGGGGCAGAGCGGGGGACCGGCGTCGTACGAACGGCTGGAGTTCCTGGGCGACCGGGTGCTCGGTCTGGTGGTCGCCCGTCTGCTGTTCGACCGCTTCGCCGGCGAGAGCGAGGGTCATTTGGCCCGCCGTCACGCCGAGCTGGTGCGCAAGGAAACGCTGGCCCGCGTCGCGGTCGGTATCGGCTTGGGGCGCCACATTCGGCTGGCACGCGGCGAGGAAGAGGCTGGCGGCCGCAATAACCCGGCCATCCTGGCCGACGTCTGCGAGGCGGTAATCGCGGCGATTTTCCTGGACGGCGGGTTCGAGGCGGCGGCGGCCTTCATAGGCCGGCATTGGGCGGCGCTGATCGAGGAAGACCTGACGCCGCCCAAGGATGCCAAGACGGCGCTGCAGGAATGGGCCCAAGGACGCGGTCTCGACTTGCCGGTCTATCGCGAGATCGACCGCGAGGGGCCGCCGCACGCGCCGCTCTTCAAGGTCGAGGTGTCCATAGAAAATCATCCGCCCGAGGTGGCCAGCGGGCCGTCCAAGCGGACGGCCGAACAGGCGGCGGCCGGCGCCTTGCTGGCCCAGCTGGAGGTGCGATATGGCGGCTGATCCATCGACCCGTTGCGGCTTCGTTGCGGTGCTGGGGGCTCCCAACGTCGGCAAGTCGACCCTGATCAACCAGATCGTCGGCGCCAAGGTGTCCATCGTGTCGCCCAAGGTGCAGACAACGCGCACGCGCGTGCTTGGCATCCATATCGAGGGGGCCTCCCAGATCGTCTTCATCGATACCCCCGGCATTTTCCAGCCCCGGCGGCGGTTGGACCGCGCCATGGTGGCGGCCGCGTGGAGCGGTGCCGAGGACGCCGACGCCGTGCTGCTGCTGGTCGATGCCGCCAAGGGACTGGACGCCAACACGCGAGGCATCGTCGATCGTCTGAAATCGGCCGGGCGGCCGGCCATTCTCGTGCTCAACAAGGTCGATCTGGCCAAAAAGCCGGCGCTGCTCAGATTCGCCTCCGAACTGAACGCCGGCGGAACGTTCACCGACACCTTCATGGTCTCGGCGCTGACCGGCGATGGCGTACGCGATCTGGTAACCCATCTGGCCGGCCGCATGGCGGAAGGGCCCTGGCATTTCCCCGAGGACCAGATTTCCGACATGCCGCAGCGGCTGCTTGCCGCCGAGATCACGCGCGAGCAACTGTATCGCCAGCTTCACGAGGAACTGCCCTACGCCGCCACCGTCGAGACCGAATCGTGGGATGAGCGGCGCGACGGCAGCGTGCGGATCGATCAGGTGGTTTTCGTCGAGCGAGAAAGCCAGCGGGCCATCGTGTTGGGCAAGGGCGGTCGGCGCATTCGGGCGCTAGGCGAGGCCGCCCGCATCGAGTTGGAGGCGATTTTCGAGCGTCGGGTTCATCTGTTCCTGTTCGTCAAGGTCCGCGAATCGTGGGGCGACGATCCCGAGCGCTACCGGGACTGGGGTCTCGATTTCAACGCCTGACATTTCGTCCTCGCGGCATCTCCGGGATCGGCTAGAGTAGAGCCATGGAGTGGACCGATGAGGGCATCATCCTTTCTGCCCGCAAGCATGGCGAAACGTCGGCGATCGTCACCTTGCTGACCCGCACCTACGGCCGCCATGCCGGGTTGGTGCGTGGCGGGGCGGGCAAGGGCGCGCGTGGCATCCTGCAACCCGGCAACCAGGTCGAGGCCCGGTGGCGGGCCCGGCTGGCCGAGCACCTGGGAACGCTCACATGCGAGATGACCCACGCCTTCGCCGCCGCCGTGCTCGACGATGCCGACCGCCTGGCCGCCCTTTCCGCCGCCTGCTCAGTGGCCGAGGCGGCGCTGCCCGAGCGGGAACCCTTCACGCCGATCTACGACGGCCTACTGGCCCTGCTGGGGGCCATCGGGGACGACGTCTGGCCGGTCGCCTATATCCGATGGGAGCTCGGCCTGTTGACCCAGTTGGGCTTTGGCCTCGACTTGTCCGAATGCGCCGCCACCGGCCGCAACGACCAGCTTGCCTACGTGTCGCCGAAGTCGGGACGGGCGGTGTCGATGGCTGCCGGCGAGCCCTACAAGGGCAAGCTGCTGGCCCTGCCGGCCTTCCTCGCCGGGGGCGGCAACGGGGCGACGCCGGGTGCCTTGCTCGATGGAATGCGCCTTACCGGCCATTTCCTGGAACGCCACGTTTTCTCCACGATGGGCGTCCCCATGCCGGCGGCGCGCCGCCGTCTTGAGGAACGCTTGCGGCACGCCGCGGATGCGCCATGAATTGATGCTTTGATGCGCCCGCGCGCTACATGTAGTATCCACCTTCAATCTCTGATGACGCTCCAACGAGTCCGGACCGACCATGATTAATGCCGCCCCGATCGGGGAAATTCGCGATACGCCGCTCGCCGAAGCCTTGGGCGAACGCTACCTGTCCTATGCCCTTTCCACCATCATGTCGCGCTCGCTGCCCGACGTGCGCGACGGCTTGAAGCCGGTGCATCGGCGGCTGCTTTACGCCATGCGCCAGCTCAAGCTGGACCCGGCGTCGGGCTACAAGAAGTGCGCCCGTGTGGTGGGTGACGTCATTGGCAAGTATCATCCGCACGGCGACGTCGCCGTCTACGAGGCGCTGGTGCGCCTGGCCCAGGAATTCGCCGTGCGCTATCCGCTGGTCGACGGCCAGGGCAACTTCGGCAACATCGACGGCGATAACGCGGCGGCCATGCGCTACACCGAGGCGCGCATGACGGCGGTCGCCCAGGCGCTGCTCGAGGGCATCGATGAGAATGCCGTCGACTTCCGCGACACCTATGACGGCGAGGACGAGGAACCGGTCGTCCTGCCCGCCCGCTTCCCCAACCTGCTGGCCAACGGGGCGTCCGGCATTGCGGTGGGCATGGCCACCAACATCCCGCCGCACAACGTCGGCGAACTGTGCGACGCGCTGATCCACCTCAACAAGACGCCGTCGGCCACCGTCGAGGAACTGGTTGGCTTGGTGCGCGGGCCGGACTTTCCGACCGGCGGCATTTTGGCCGAGGCGCCGGGCGCCATCCTCGAGGCCTATCGCACCGGGCGCGGCAGCTTCCGTCTCAGGGCCCGCTGGGAAACCGAATCCCTGGGCCACGGTCAGTACCAGATCATCATTACCGAGATTCCCTATCAGGTCCCCAAGGCCCGCATCATTGAACGGGTCGCCGAACTGCTGGCCGCCCGCAAGCTTCCGATGCTGGCCGACATCCGCGACGAATCGACCGACGACGTGCGCATCGTGCTGGAACCGAAAAGCCGCACGGTCGAGGCCGAGCACTTGATGGAGCACCTGTTCCGCCTGACCGACCTCGAGGTGCGCTTCGGCCTCAACATGAACGTGCTGGGCGCCGACAACACGCCGCGGGTCATGAACCTGCGCGAAGTATTGGCCGCTTTCCTGGATCACCGCCATCAGGTGCTGGTGCGGCGTACCGAGTTCCGGCTGGACAAGATCGAGCACCGGCTGGAGATCCTGGGCGGCCTGCTGGTCGCCTACCTCAACCTCGACGAGGTCATCCGCATCATCCGCGAGGAGGACGACCCGAAGGCCGAATTGATCCGGACCTTCAAGCTAACCGACACCCAGGCGGAAGCCATCCTCAACATGCGCCTGCGCCACCTGCGCCGGCTGGAGGAGCAGGTCATCCGCACCGAGAACGCCGAACTGACGGCGGAACAGGCCGACCTCCAGGACCTGCTGGCCAAGCCGCAGCGGTTGCGCAAGGTGATCAGCGCCGAAATGATGGACATCCGCAAGGCGTTCGGCCCCGATACCGTGCTGGGTAAGCGGCGCACCGATATCGGCGATGCGCCCTCGGCCGTCGTTGTGCCGCTCGAGGCGATGATCGAGCGCGAGCCGATTACCGTCATCTGTTCGGAGAAGGGCTGGATTCGAGCCAACAAGGGCCACATGGAGGACCTTTCAGAGGTCCGCTACAAGGAAGGCGACCGCGGCAAGTTCGTGCTGCGCGCCCAGACCACCGACAAGCTGCTGGTATTCGCCACCAATGGCCGCTTTTACACCATCGGCTGCGACAAGCTGCCGGGCGGGCGCGGCAACGGCGAGCCTTTGCGCCTGATGATCGACCTCGACGCCGGCCACGATGTGGTGGGGCTCCTGATTTATCGTTCGGGCGGGCGCCTGCTGGTGGCCGGCGAATCCGGGCGCGGCTTCGTGGTCGAGGAGGACGGCGTTGTCGCCCAGACTCGGGCCGGCAAGCAGATCCTCAACCTGGCGGACGGCGAGGAGGCGGCACTCTGCGCGCCCATCGGCGAAGGGGCCGATTCGGTCGCCGTCGTCGGCAACAATCGCAAACTCCTGATCTTCGGGCTGGACGAGGTGCCGGTCATGACCCGCGGGCGCGGCGTTATCCTGCAGCGCTACGGCAAGGGCGGCCTCATCGCAGACGCCATCGCATTCAAGTTCGCCGACGGGCTGACCTGGCCGGCCGGAACCCGCACCCGCACGGAAACCAATCTGGCGCCCTGGCACGGCAAGCGCGCCCAGGCGGGCCGGCTGCCGCCGGGAGGTTTCCCGCGCTCCAACCGGTTTACAGGGGGGGCGGTTGCCTGATAGGAAAGCGTACCGATATCTGATCGGGGCCCCGGCCTGCCGGGGAAGTCTGGAATAGACAGGAACGAGGGAATTCAAGCATGCGTGGTCGAACCGTCGCCCAACCGACACTGGTTTCCGCCCTGTGGTCAGCCGCCGCCGGTGCCGGTTGGCTGCGCACCGCCGTCCTGGCCGTCGTCGGCAGCCTGCTTTTGACCGTCTCGGCCAAGGTCCAGGTGCCGTTCTGGCCGGTGCCCATGACCATGCAGACGTTCGTCGTCGTTGTCATCGGCATGGCCTATGGCCCGCGCCTGGGCGTGGCGACGCTGACGCTTTACCTGGCCCAGGGGGCCTTGGGCCTGCCGGTGTTCGCCGGCACCCCGGAAAAGGGCATCGGGCTCGCCTACATGGTGGGGCCGACCGGGGGGTATCTGGTCGGCTATCTGCTGGCGGTCATGGGCTGCGGGTATCTCGCCGAGCGGGGCTGGGACCGCAACTTCTTCACGACCGCGGTGGCCGTGATCGTCGGCGACGTCATTCTTTTCGTTCCGGGGGTGCTGTGGCTGGGCGTCCTGTTCGGCTGGAGCAAGCCGATCCTGGCGTGGGGGCTGACGCCCTTCCTTCTTGGCGAGCTGACGAAGATGGCGCTGGCGGCGGTTGTGATGCCGCTGGCCTGGAAAGCGGCGCGGAGCCGCCGCGGCTAGGTGGCCGGGCGGCTTGCGATCGCCGATCTGAAAGCCTATCTCGCCGGCCCGTGGAGAGTTCGGCGGCGCATCGACGACCGGCGCCGTGACGAACGGGGTTCCTTCGAGGGGGGCGCGGCGTTCTGCCGCGAACGGCAAGGTCTTCGCTATCGCGAGCGCGGTGTCCTGCGGCTGAACGGTTACGAAGGCGAGGCTGGCCGCGACTATGTGTACGCGTTTCCCGTCGCGGCCGTCGCCGAGGTGTATTTCGACGACGGCCGGTTTTTCCACGCCCTCGATCTTTCCGGCGGCACATGGTCGGTCGAACACCGGTGCGGTGACGACCTTTATCGCGGGGATTTCGCGGTCGACGGCAAGGATCGTTGGCGCGCGGTTTGGCGGGTGGATGGCCCCCGCAAGGCGTTGATCCTCGACGCCGAGTACCGACGAACCCCCGCGTAGGGCCCCGCCTTAGCCGAACACCATCTTGGGCAGCCAGGTGGCCAGGGCCGGGAACCACGCCACCATGGCCAGACAGACGATCTGCATGAGGACGAAGGGGATGATGCCCTTGTAGATGTGCATGGTCGTCACCGAGGAGGGCGCGACGCCGCGCAGGTAGAACAGCGAGAAGCCGAACGGCGGCGTCAGGAACGACGTTTGCAGGTTGAGCGCCATCATGATGCCCAGCCACACCGGGTCGATCCCCATGGTCAGCAGCACCGGGGCGACGATCGGCACCACCACGAAGGTGATCTCGATGAAATCTAGGAAGAAGCCCAGGAAGAACATCACCCCCATGACCACGAACATGGCGCCGAAAGCGCCGCCGGGCAGGCCGCTCAGCAGTTCGTGAACCACGTCGTCGCCGCCGAAGCCGCGGAAGACCAGCGAGAACAATTGGGCGCCGATGACGATGACGAAGACCATCGAGGTGATGCGGGCCGTCGAGCGGGCGACGTCGCCGAGGATGCCGCTTTCGTGCACCCGCATCAGGGCTATTGTGGTTCCCCAGAGCACGCCAAGGCACAACAGCGCCGCCACCGCGATGCCGGCCAGCCCGGTGAGGGGGATGGTGTCGCGGGCCAGGCGGAGGTCGACGAAGGCGGTAAGCACGAGGACGCCGATCAGGCTGAGCGCGCCGACGACGACGGCCGCCCCACGCCCGCGGCTCAATCTTTGGCCGGCCAGCAGCAGCGAGCCGACGGCGCCGACCGCGGCGGCCTCGGTCGGTGTCGCCACGCCGCCCAGGATCGAGCCCAGCACGGCGACGATCAGGGCGACGGGAGGGATCAGGGCATTGAGCACCTGGAACACGAAGGCGGCGCCCACGGGGCCACCCGCGTCGCGCGGTACCGCCGGCGACGTCTCGGGGCGCAGCCAAGCCACAAGGATCTGGTAAACGATATACATGCCGACCAGGACGAGGCCGGGGATAAGGCCGCCGGCGAAAAGATCCGCCACGGAGACGGACTCGGGGGCGAAGATGCCCTGGTTGAGCTGGGCGGTCTGGTAGGCCGCCGATACCACGTCGCCCAGCAGCACCAGCACAATGGAGGGCGGGATGATCTGGCCCAGCGTGCCGGCCGCGCAGATCGAGCCGCAGGCCAGCGCCGGGTGGTAGCCGCGGCGCAGCATGGTGGGCAGCGCCAGCAGGCCCATGGTGACGACGGTGGCCCCGACGATGCCGGTGGAGGCCGCCATCAGGGCGCCCACCACCGAGACCGAAATGCCGAGACCGCCGCGCAGGCGGCCGAACAGCATGCCCATGGTGTCGAGCAGTTCCTCGGCCACCTTGGAGCGTTCCAGCATGACCCCCATGACGATGAACAGCGGCACGGCGATCAGCACGTCGTTGGTCATGATGCCGAAGATGCGCTGCGGGTAGGCGCTGAGGAAGGTGGCGTCGAAGTCGGCGACCAGCACGCCGATGCCGGCAAACAGCAGTGCGTTGCCGGCCAGCGTGAAGGCGACCGGGAAGCCGGCCAGCAGGAAGACGCAGGCCGAGGCGAACATCAGCAGCGAAAAGACCTCGGCGACTATCATGGCCGGTTGTCCGTCGAGGCGGGGGCCGGCCATGGCAGGCCGGCCAGGGTGAAGGCGGAGCGGATGGCCATCGAGAAGCCCTGCGCGGCCAGCAGGACGGTGAACAGCAGGATCAGGCTCTTGAGCAGGAAGACGCCCGGAATCCCGCTGGTTTCCTTGGACCCCTCGAGCACCCGCCACGAGGCCGCCACATAGGGCCAGGAAACCCAGCCGATCAGGATACAGACCGGGATCAGGAAGATGAGAGTGCCGGTGAGGTCGATCAGCGCCTTGGTGCGGGGCGATGCCTCCCGATAGACGATGTCGATGCGCACGTGGCCGTCATGCAGCAGGGTGTAGCCGACGGTCGCCATGAACAGGATGGCGTGCATGTAGACCACCGATTCCTGCAGCATGATCGAGCCGATCCCGAAGACATAGCGCATCAGCACGATGATCACCTGGATCAACACCATGGGCACGGCGATCCATGAGATGGCGCGTCCCACCATTCCGTTGAATGCGTCGATACTTCGCGCCAGCGCCGTCAGCAACCGCACGCAGGACCTCCCTTACGGGTATGTGGAAAAACGGGGCGCACTATGGCCGATTGGCCTTTGCGTGTATAGGGGCAAGCAGCGTGGCGGCCGACGCCCCGCGACCTTCGGAACGGGGTGTCGGCGACGATGGAGGCGGGGGCGTCAGTCGCCGTACTTGAACGGCAGCAATCGGGCGTCGAGGAAGGCCTTTTCGCCGTAGCGCGACCAGCGCATCGCCTTCTTGCGGAAATCGATGAAGCTGGCGTAGATCCGTTTGGTGATGTCGTCCGCTTCCGCCATCTCGGCCATTACCTGGCCGGCGGCGGTGCCGATCGCCTTGACGATGTCGTCTGAGAACTGCCGGAGCATGACGCCATGCTTATTGACCAGCGTATCGAGCGCGTCGGAGTTGCGTGCATCGAATTCCGCGATCATCAGTTGGGTCTCGGCGGCGGTGGCGGTGCGGATGATCTCCTGCTGGGTCGGCGTCAGGCTTTTCCAGACATCCAGGTTGACCGAGAAATCGAGGTTCGAGCCCGGCTCGTGGATGCCGGGGTGGTAGTAGTACTTGGCCACCTTGTGAAAGCCGAAGGCGAGGTCGATATAGGGACCAACCCATTCGGTGCCGTCGATGGCGCCCGACTGCAACGCCGGCAGGATCTCCTGGGGCGGCAGGTTGCTGACGGCGACGCCCAAGCGCCGGAAGACCTCACCGCCGAGGCCGGGCATCCGGTACTTCAGGCCCTTGAGGTCGTCCAGCGTGTTGATTTCCTTGGCGAACCAGCCGCCCATCTGGACGCCGGTGTTGCCGACCGGGAAAGGCTTCATGTTGAACTGCTCCGCCAGTTCGTCCCAAAGGCCCTGGCCGCCGCCGTAGTACAGCCAGGCCGCCATCTCGGGCGCGGTCAGGCCGAACGGCACCGTGGTGAAGAAATTGAAGGCCTTGGACTTGCCCTGGAAGTAGTAGGACGCCGAGTGGTAACAGTCGGCGGCGCCGCTGGAGACGGCGTCGAACACCTCGAACGGCGGTACCAGTTCGCCGCCGGCATACAGCTTGACCGTCAGTTTGCCGTCGCTGAGTTCCTGGATGCGCTTGGCCAGCCGTTCGGCGCCGGTGCCCAGCGCCGGCGAGTTCTTCGGCCAGGTCATCACCATCCTGAGGTCGCGCTTGCCCTGGGCGAGCCCGGGCGTCGGAAAGGATGCGGTCATCGCCGCGCTGGCGGCGCCGGCCGCTGCCGTGGCCAGGAATTTCCGTCGTTTCATGAAAATCGTGCTCCCTGTTCGTCTGCTTTTCCCGTACGCGGAGGAGAACGCGCCGCGCCGCCGCTCGCATGTCAGCGATCAACTATGCTTTCGGCACCGGCAATTGCAAGAAAATGGCGCACGAGAGCGGGCATTCACCGACGGGCGGTGGGTGCGTATCAGGCGCCAACGCCGAACGATGGGGCCGGCGGTTCTTTCGGCAGGAGCTTCCAGCCGGCCGGCGTGTAGACCTCCAGGGGCTGGAAGCGCGACTTGTAGGACATTTTCGAACTGGCGGCGACCCAGAAGCCGAGATAGCTGTAGGGTAGGCCCAGGGATCGAGTCTCCTGGATGGTCCAGAGGATCATCAGCGAGCCCAGGCTCCGCCGATCGAGGAGGGGGTCGAAGAAGCTGTAGACGGCGGACAGTCCATCGCCCAGCCGATCGATCAGGCAGCAGCCGAAAAGGGTATTGCCGTCGTTGCGGAATTCGACGAGGCGGGTGTCGACCGGGCTGTCTTCGACAAGGGCCCGGTAGTCGGCGGCGTCCATCCGTGCCATCTCGCCCGCGGCGTGGCGGGTGGCCTGATAGGCGGCGAAAAGCGCGAATTGCTCGTCGGTGGCAATGGGCTTGACGTCGCGGGCGCTAAGGTCGGTGTTGGCGTAGAGCACCCGGCGCATCGAGCGGTTGGGGCGGTAGTCGCCGGCGACCACCCGGACGGCCTTGCATTCGTTGCAATTCGGGCAGGCCGGCGCGTAGGCGATATCGTGGCTGCGGCGGAAGCCGGCCAGGGAAAGTTGGTCGTGGAGGGCGGCGGCATCGCGGCCCGCCAACTCGGTGACGATCCGCCGTTCCAGACGGCCCGGCAAGTAGGGACAGGGCATCAGCCCTGTGGCAAAGAAGAACCGGGTTCCAAGAAACGCGTCGTGCTTCATAGGCCCTGTCCGTTTGCTTCGTCCGACGCCGCTTCCCCCGCCCTGGCCGCCATCCGTCCCGGGGGCTACGGCAGGCTGGCGGCCTGTCCGTCGCCGGTGCCACGCATCAGGACGATGGTAATGCGGCGGTTGCGCGGATTGGCGGGGTCGTTCTTGACCAGCGGTTCCTCGGCGGCTTTGCCGACGACCCGCGAAATGCGTCCTTCCGGCACGCCCATGTCGATCAGGGCGCGACGGCTGGCGTTGGCGCGGTCGGCCGACAACTCCCAGTTCGAATAGCCGGCCTCGCCGCGGAATTTGGTCGAGTCCGTGTGGCCGGCGATGGCGATCTTCTGCGGCATTTTCTCGATCACCTTGGCCACCAGCGCCAGCATCTTGTGGGTATGGTCATACATCTCGGCGGTGCCGCGCGGGAACATGGCCAGACCTTCCTGATCGACGATCTGAATTCGCATGCCTTCGACTGTATCGTCAACCACCAGGCTCTCGGAAAGTTCCTTGAGCGAGGGGATGCCCTGGATGGCTTCGCGCAGGGTTTCCTCCGCCTGCTGGAACTGCTCTTCCTCCTTGCGCTTTATTACTTCTTCGGCGGTTTCGGCGTCCATGGCTTCGTCGTTGGGCTTGGCTGCGTCGGTGCTGCCCTGGCCGGCGCTGGGCGTGGGCAGGTCCATGGCGACAAGCGGGGGCATCTTGATCGGATTGCCGAGGGCGCCCGGCTCGGCGATGCTCTGGCCGCCCAAGACTTGGCCGCTGCCACTGGTCGATGCCGAGGCGCTCTGAGGGGCGAAGTAATTGGATATCCCTTCCAACTGCTCCTGCGATACCGCGCTGAGCAGCCACAGCAGCAGAAAGAACGCCATCATGGCTGTCACGAAGTCGGCGTAGGCCACTTTCCAGGCGCCGCCATGGGCGGCGGCGTGCCCACCTTTCTTCACCTTCTTGATGATGACCGAGCCGGATTTGACGGTCATGGTGCGTCCCTTCTACGAGTAGGCGGGAAGGTTTTGGAGCATTTCTTCCACTTCCGCAAACGTCGGCCGGACGTGGGAAAGCAGGATCTTCCGGCTGAACTCGATGGAAACCTGGGGGGCGTACCCCTGCATGTGAGCGATCACCCCGACCTTGATGCAATGCAGGTATTGGGATTCCGCGTCGAACGTCTGTTCGAGCGAACGGCTCATCGGCGAGACCAGGCCATAGGACATCAGAATGCCGCTGAACGTGCCGACCAGGGCGCCGCCGATCAGGTGCCCCAGAACTTCCGGCGGCTCGGTGATCGACCCCATTGTGTGGATGACACCGAGAACGGCGGCGACGATGCCGAGCGCCGGCAACGCGTCGCCCAACACGCCGACCGCATTCGAAATGGCATGCATTTCCTTGTGGTGAGTCTCCAATTCCTCGTCCATCACGGCTTCCATCTCGTGAGAATTGCTGGTTCCCAGGGTGAGAAGCCGCAGGTAGTCGCACAGGAAGATCAGCGCGTGATGTTCCTTGGCGAACCGCGGGAAGGCCTGGAACAGGGTGCTTTCCTCGGGCCGCTCCACATGATTTTCGAGCGCCAGGTCGCCCTTCGTCTTGGCCAGACGGAACAGGGCATAGAGCACACCAAGCAGTTCAAGATAGCTGGCCTTGTTGTATTTGGATCCGCGCAGCAGGGCGCCCATGGACTTGGCGGAGCCGGAGAGGACGTTCTTCGGGTTGGCGATGATGAAGGCGCCGATGCCCGCCCCGAAAATGATCAGGAATTCGAAGGGCATCCACAGAACGCTGAGGTGGCCGTCGCCTCCGACATACCCCCCAATCACGCTGGCAACGACGACCAGAAAGCCGATGATGAAAAACATCCGGGATCCTCAGAAAGTCACCACCGGTTCGTCTCCGGCGGCCTTCTTGCTTGACGCCACCACATGGCGTATCACGCGTTCAGCATTGTCTTTTACGGACGTGAACCCCCACATGCGCGCTAGGGAGAATAGATCATCTGACCCTGATTCAGAACTGTTTTCGCTCGAGTCCGCGCCGTTGAAACCGATGGGCCGAGTATTTAGGTGACAAGCAATTCTGATGCCAAGGATGGAAATTGTGAATGTGACGGACAGGAAGTTCCGCGATGCGCTGAGCCGCTTCGCCAGCGGTGTGACGGTGGTAACCGGGGTCCGGCCGGATGGCGGCCTTGCCGGCGTGACCGCCAGCGCCTTCACCTCGGTATCGCTGCGACCGCCCTTGATTGCGGTATGTCTCGATAAGACGACGACCTGCATCGAGGCGTTCACGCGCGGCTCGCATTTTGCGATTCATGTTCTCGGCGAGAGGCAAAAATCGCTGTCCGTACATTTCAGTCAGCGCTCGGCCGACAAGTTCAAGGCCATCGACTACCAGCTGAGCCGGCAGGGGTGCCCACTTCTGGAGGGAAGTCTTGCGGTCATCGAGTGTTCGCGCGCCGCTGTCCACGACGCCGGCGACCATTTCCTGATCCTGGGCAAGGTTGAAACCCTGGACACGGCGGCGAATGGCGTGCCGCTCCTGCATTTCAGGGGCGACTACTACGGCTTGGCCGAAAAGGTGTGACGCCTAAGTACGGGCCAACAGTTCGGCCGCTTCCACAGCCAAATAGGTGAGGATGCCATCGGCCCCGGCCCGCTTGAAGGCGAGCAGAGTTTCGAGCACGACCTTGTCGTTATCGAGCCACCCTTGGCCGGCGGCCGCCTTGAGCATGGCGTATTCGCCGCTGACGTTATAAACGAAGGTCGGCATGCCGAAGCTGTCCTTGACCCGGCGCACGACGTCGAGATAGGGCAAGCCGGGTTTGACCATGACCATGTCGGCGCCCTCGTCGATGTCCATGGCGACCTCGCGCAAGGCTTCATCCGAGTTGGCCGGGTCCATCTGATAGGTCTTCTTATCGCCTTTGAGCACGCCCTTGGAGCCGATGGCATCCCGGAACGGGCCATAGAAGGCCGAGGCATATTTTGCCGCGTAGCTCATGATCAGGACGTCGGTCCGGCCGGCATCGTCGAGAGCCTTGCGGATGGCGCCGATCCGGCCGTCCATCATGTCGGAGGGCGCGATGACGTCGCAGCCGGCCTCGGCCTGCACCACCGATTGCCGGCACAGCACCTCCAGCGTCTCGTCGTTGAGGATCACGCCGTCCCGGACGATGCCGTCGTGGCCGTCGGCGTTGAAGGGATCGAGGGCCGCGTCGCAGATGACGCCGATGTCGGGATGCGCCGCCTTGACGGCACGCACCGCCCGGCAGACCAGGTTGTCGGGATTCACCGCCTCGCGGGCGTCGGGCGTTTTCAGGGACGCCTCGACATAGGGAAACACGGCGATGGCCGGGATGCCCAACGCCTTGGCCCGACCGACTTCCTCGACGAGAAGATCGACCGACAACCGGTTGACGCCGGGCATCGATGGCACCGGCTGGCGTTGGCCCTTGCCCTCGACGACAAAGACCGGCCAGATGAGGTCGGCGACGGAAAGCGAATTTTCGGCCACCAGCCGCCGCGCCCAGGGGGCGCGACGGTTGCGGCGCATGCGGGTTGCCGGGAAGCGCCCCCGGGCTACCGATTGTCCATCCGACATCATGCTGTTTAAGCCGACTCCAATGCCTGCCTGAGGTCGGCCAGAATATCGTCAATGTGCTCGATGCCAATAGACAATCTTACGTAGCCGGGAGAAACGCCGGTCGCTGCCTGTTCCTTCTCGGAGAGCTGCGAGTGGGTGGTGGTGGCCGGATGGATCGCCAGGCTGCGGGCGTCGCCGATGTTGGCGACGTGGTAGAACATCTTCAGGGCGTCGATGAAACGCCGCCCGGCGTCGCGTCCCCCCTTGAGCTCGAAGCCGACCAGGGCGCCATAGCCGCGCTTGAGGTAGGCGTCGGCCCGCCGCCGCACTTCGCCGCTTTGCAGACCCGGGAAAATGACATGCGTCACCTTGGCGTGGGTCTTGAGAAAATCGACCACCTTGGCGGCGTTTTCACAATGGGCGCGCATGCGCAACGGCAGGGTTTCCAGCCCCTGGATCGTCTGGAAGGCGTTGAACGGGCTCAGCGGCGCGCCGATGTCGCGCAGCAGGATGACCCGTGCCCGGATGATGTAGGCGACCGGGCCGATCGGCTTGACCGCCTCGGTCCACACCGCGCCGTGGTAGCTGGGATCGGGCTCGTTGAGCGTCGGGAAGCGTTCCTTGTGCGCCGCCCAATCGAAGTTGCCGCCGTCGACGATCATGCCGCCAATCGAGGTGCCGTGGCCGCCGATGTACTTGGTGGTCGAATACATCACCACGGCGGCGCCGTGATCGAGCGGCCGGCAGATGATCGGGCAGGCGGTGTTGTCCATGATCAGCGGCACGCCGAGCGAACGTCCGACGTCGGCCACCTCCTTGATGGGGAAGACGTGGAGCTTCGGATTGGGCAGTGTTTCGGCATAGTAGCAGCGGGTTTTGGCGTCGGTTGCCCGCCGGAAGTTCTCGGGGTCCGACGGGTCGACGAAGCGAACCTCGATGCCAAGGTCGCGCAGCGTGTTGTTGAACAGATTCCAGGTGCCGCCGTAGAGGTCGGTCGAGCTGACGAAGTTGTCGCCGGCCCGGCACAGGTTGAGCACCGCGAAGGCGGAAGCCGCCTGGCCCGATCCGAGGGCGAGGGCGGCGGCGCCGCCTTCCAGTGCGGCGATGCGCTTTTCCAGCACGTCGACGGTGGGATTCATGATGCGGGTGTAGATGTTGCCGAATTCCTTCAGCGCGAACAGGTTCTCGGCATGCTCGGTGCTATCGAACTGATAAGACGTCGTCTGGTAGATCGGCACCGCGACCGCCTTCGTCGCCTCGTCGCGACGGAAGCCGGCGTGCAGGACAAGGGTTTCCGGATGCTGCGATTCGATGGTCATGATGAGGGCCTTCCTCAGGTTTGCTGTTTCAAGGGGCCCACGAAGTTCTCCCCGTGGCGCTTTAGCGTTTGGTGACGCGGTGCAAGCTGCCCCATCAAATTACCGCGACCCGTGAAATGGGCGGAGGGCAAAAAACTACATAATAAATGTACTAGTCAAGAAAAATCCGTGTTGGAGATGTGAATACGTGTTGGGACCTTCCGTGCCGTGCGCATCCCCTTGTGCCGCGGCCGCGAGTATCGGCAGAATGGTCGGAACAGGATGGACAAGCGGCGATGGCGGAGCAGGGACGGGTCAGACTGAAACAGGTCCTCTTTGAATTTGTTCGGGTGGGGCAGGTCGTCAAGGTCAATGCCATCGACCCGGAGACTGGGATCGAGGTTTCCATGGTCGGCGACGCCAAGGCCAGCAGCGACACGTTGAAGCGTTTGGCGGCGCGCAAGTTGGAGTACGTCATTGCCAAGCGGCTGACCCAACGGGGAGGGAAAACGGGTGGTTGTTGAAAGCCTCATTCCGCGGGGCCATGTGCCAAAGGGACGGGACCTCGCCGCGGAAAGGCTCGGGTGCTGCGAATCGCTTGCAATCCTTGGGCTTGCAGCAATCAGCGATACCGCCCGAGACGACGTTTCCATATTGACAAGTGTGGCGTTTGTTGCGAATTCACTCGACCCCTTCTTTTTCGTGGCGTGAGTGGTTCTTCCAGTTCCGGCATGATGGGGTCGGTGAGGGCTTGAGACAGGGAAGCCGGGCGCCTTTTGCCAAACTGGGGAGGCCTGTCGGCTTTGCGGATGACCGTATGGAGGTTGACAGATGACTAAAAAAATCACTTCGGCGATCGCCGTGGCGGCCGCCGTTGCCTTGATGGGAACGGGATCGGCGCAGGCGGCGGAGATCATTTTCGGCGTGCCGGGGGCGCACAGCGGCGATCTGGCGTCCTATGGACTGCCGACCGTCAATGCGGCCAAGCTGGTGGTCGAGCAGTACAACGCCAAGGGCGGCCTGCTGGGTATGAAGATCAAGGTCGTCCCGCAGGACGAACAGTGCAAACCGGAATTGGCGACCAACGCAGCCTTCAAGCTGGTCTCCGAGAAGGTGACGGTGGCGCTCGGTCACATCTGCTCGGGAGCGACCAAGGCGGCGCTGCCGATCTACAAGGATTCGAAGATCGTCCTGATGTCGCCGTCGGCAACCAATCCCGAACTGACCCTGAGCGGCGACTATCCGAACTTCTTCAGGACCATCGGCCGCGATGACAACCAGGGGAAGATCGGTGCCAGTTTCACCATGGGCAAACTGGGCGCCAAGAAGATCGCCGTCATTCACGACAAGGGCGATTACGGTAAGGGGTACGCGGAGCGTGCGAAGGAAGCGGTTGATGGGTCTGGCGGCAAGGCCACAACCGTGCTGTTCGAGGGCGTGACCCCCGGCGCGGTCGATTATACGGCGATCGTCCAGAAGATTAAGCAGTCAGGTGCCGAAGCCGTCATCTTCGGCGGCTACCACCCCGAGGCTTCCAAGATCGTCATGACGATGCGCAAGCGGGACATGAAAATCCCGTTCGTGTCGGACGACGGCGTCAAGGATGCCACCTTCATTAAGGTTGCCGGCGAATTCGCCGAGGGAGTCTATGCCTCCGGTCCGGAAGACTACTCGGGCAACCCGCTCTATCACCAGGCCAACGAAGCCCACAAGAAGGCCTTCAACGCCGATCCTGGCGTGTTCTATCCCCAGGCCTATTCGGCTGCCCTGGCCCTTCTGAACGCGATCGAGAAGGCCGGCTCCACCGACTACGACAAGATCGTCAAGGCGCTGCGCACCGAGTATGTCGAAACGCCGGTCGGCAAGATCCGCTTCGACGAGCGTGGCGACGCCGAAGGCGTTGGCTTCGATATGTATCAGGTCGTTAAGGGCGAATTCGTCCTCGTCAAGTAACCAGGGCTTTTCCAGCACAAAATGCGTGGATGTCGTGGGAGTGTCCGAAAGGGCCCTCCCACGGATCCTTTATCCGAGAGTTGATGGGGCGGATGGAGTATTTCCTCGAAATTTTCTTTGGTGGTTTAACCCGGGGCAGCATCTACGCGTTGATCGCGCTGGGCTACACCATGGTTTACGGGATCATCCAGCTCATCAATTTCGCGCACGGCGAGATTTACATGATCGGCGCCTTCACGGCGCTGATCGTGGCCGGGGTGTTGGGCTCCCTCGGGATGCCCGGGTATGCCATCCTGCTGCTGACGCTGCCGATCGCGGTGATCTATGCATCGGCCTACGGCTTTACCGTCGAAAAGATCGCCTACAAGCCGCTACGCAGTGCGCCGCGGCTGTCGCCTTTGATTTCTGCTATCGGCATGTCGATCTTCCTGCAAAACTACATCCTGCTGGCCCAGACCGCCGACTTCCTGCCGTTTCCCAATTTGCTTCCCTATTTCGATTTGCCGGACTTCGTGGGCGGCATCCTGACCTCGTCGGAAGTCACCATCGTCATCACGGCGGCCTTGGTCATGGCCGGGTTGACCTCCTTCATCAAGTTCACGCGCATGGGCAAGGCCATGCGGGCCACTGCCCAGAATCAGCGCATGGCCATGCTGGTCGGCGTCAACGTCGATCAGGTGATCTCGCTGACCTTCATCATCGGCTCGGCCCTGGCGGCGATCGGCGGCGTCCTCATCGCCTCGCATATCGGCCAGATCAATTTTTACATCGGCTTCATCGCCGGGATTAAGGCGTTCACGGCCGCCGTCCTCGGCGGCATTGGCAGCGTCCCCGGAGCCATGCTGGGGGGATTGGTGCTGGGCTGGACCGAAAGCTTCGCCACCGGCTATGTGTCGAGCGATTACGAAGATGTCTTTGCCTTCGCGCTGCTGGTCCTCATCCTCATTTTCCGACCGGCGGGCATCCTCGGCAAAGCCGACAGCCAAAAAGTCTGAGCGGCGATTGAAGAGGTCATAACGACGCCATGCAAGGCCTGAAAAAATCGCTGCTGACCGCCGTCTGGTTCATGTTCCTGACCTTCCCGATCATGGTCATCCGGGTGAACACGATCGAGAAGACCATCGTTTGGCGGTGGGAGAACCTGGCGCTGGTAGGGATCAGCGTTTTTCTTCTGTCCTATGTCTGGCGGTTCCTCATGTCCCGCAGGGAGAGGGGGAACAAACAGAACGCGTTCGCCACCGACGATCGTGCCCAGGCGTTCCGGGCGCTGATCGAGGATCGCCGCATCCGGTATTCCCTGATTGCCGCCTTCGCCATTTTCGTCGGCGTTTTCCCGTTCCTGTTCTCGATGTACCAAGTCAACATCATGATCTCGGCCCTCATCTACATCATGCTGGGGCTGGGACTGAACATCGTGGTCGGCCTGGCCGGGCTGCTCGATCTGGGCTTCGTCGCCTTCTACGCGGTCGGCGCCTACGCCTACGCGCTGCTCAACCTGCATTTCGGGTTGGGTTTCTGGGCGGTCCTGCCGATGGCGGCGGTCCTTGGGGCCTTCGTCGGCATCCTGCTCGGCTTTCCGGTGCTGCGCCTGCGCGGCGATTACTTGGCCATCGTCACCCTGGGATTCGGCGAGATCATCCGCCTGGTGCTCGAGAACTGGGGCACATTCACCCGCGGGCCGAGCGGCATCTCGAACATCCCGCGCCCCGATCTGTTCGGCTTGGAATTCGGCCTTCAGGGCCGCATCATCTATATGTATTACGTGGTTCTCGCCCTCGTCCTTTTCACCATCGCGGTGGTGACGCGGCTTAAGTATTCGCGTATCGGGCGGGCCTGGATGGCCCTCCGCGAGGATGAAATCGCCTGTCAGGCGATGGGCATCGACAAGACCCAGACCAAACTGATGGCCTTTTCGCTGGGCGCGACTTGGGCCGCCATGGCGGGGGTCGTTTTCGCCGCCAAGACGTCGTTCATCAACCCGGCCAGCTTCACCTTCCTGGAATCGGCGATGATCCTTTCCATCGTCGTTCTGGGCGGCATGGGCTCGACCGTCGGTGTCATCCTGGGCGCGCTCATTCTGATCCTGCTGCCGGAATATTTGAGGGCCTTCGCCGAATACCGGATGATCGTCTTCGGCGCCATCATGGTGCTGTTCATGGTGTTCCGACCGCAGGGCCTGATCCGCGACCGGCGGCTGAAACGGCGGTTCCATCCGGCCGAAAGCTCCAAGGGTGCCGAGGCAGTGCCAACCGGTGAAGGCATGGCCAGGGGAGCGGGTTCCCATGGCTGAGGCCGGCCCCGTTCTCGACGTCAGAAACCTGACCATGGATTTCGGTGGTCTCAGGGCCATCGATTCCGTCAGCCTCGACATCATGCCCGGCGAAATCGTCGCCCTGATCGGGCCCAACGGCGCCGGCAAGACGACCTTCTTCAATTGCGTCACCGGCCTCTACACGCCGACCTCCGGCGAGATTTTGTTGTCGGCGCGGGGCCAGCGCAAACGTCTCAACGGCTTGAAGCCCAATCACATCACCGCGCTGGGCATGGCCCGGACCTTTCAGAATATTCGGCTGTTCCCCCACATGACGGTGCTGGAAAACGTCATGATCGGCCGCCATTGCCGGACCCGGTCGTCGATCTTCGGCGCCATCTTCCGGCCGCCGGCGACCCGCCAGGAGGAAGCCGAAAGCATCGAGATCAGCTACGGTCTTCTCAAGGAAGTCGGGCTGACCGCGCTCGTCGACGAGACCGCCAACAATCTTCCCTACGGGGCGCAGCGGCGCCTCGAGATCGCTCGCGCCATGGCCACCGAGCCGGCTCTGCTGCTGCTGGACGAGCCGGCCGCCGGCATGAACCCAAGCGAAACCCGCGAGCTGCAGGCGCTCATCCTGCGCCTGCGCGAGAAGCACGACCTGTCCATTCTCCTGATCGAACATGACATGAAACTGGTGATGAGCCTTTCCGACCGCGTCTGCGTTCTCGAATACGGGACCCAGATCGCCCAGAGCACGCCGGAGGAGGTGAGCCGGGACCCGCGCGTGATCAAGGCCTACCTCGGGGAAGAGGCTGATGCTTAAGCTGATCGACGTCGATGCCGGCTACGGCCCGATCCCGGTTCTGCATGCCGTCAACATGGAGGTCGGGAAGGGCGAGATCATCACGCTCATCGGCGCCAACGGGGCCGGCAAGACGACCACCCTGATGGCGGTGTGCGGGATGGTGGCGCCGCGCAAAGGCGACATTCTGCTGGAAGGAATCTCCATCTGCGGCATCCCGGCCAATCGGCTGGTCGAGTTGGGAATTAGCCAGGTGCCGGAAGGCCGCCTGATCTTCCCCGATCTCACGGTCGCCGAGAACCTCGACATGGGGGCCTTCCTGCGCAAGGACCGCGAGGGCATCCACCAGGATATCGAATACGTCTTCGACCTGTTTCCCATCCTGGCCGACCGCCGCCACCAGCCGGGCGGCACGTTGTCGGGCGGCGAACAGCAGATGCTGGCCATTTCGCGCGCCATCATGGCCAGGCCGCGCCTTCTGCTGCTGGACGAGCCGTCGCTCGGTTTGGCGCCGATGATCATTCGCCAGATCTTCGACATCATCGTCAAGATCAACCGGGAAAGCGGAACGACCATCTTCCTGGTCGAGCAGAACGCCAACCAAGCGCTGAAGATCGCCCATCGCGGCTACGTCATGGAAAACGGCGTCATCACCCTGACCGACACGGCGGCCAATCTGCTCGACAACGAAGACGTCAAGAAGGCCTACCTCGGGATTTGACCGGGCGTACCGCCGCCGAGACGCGGAAAAAGGCCGCATCCAACGATGCGGCCTTCCCGGTCGGCAATGAGCGGCAGGTTCAGGCGCGGACGGTGCGCCGACGGCCGCGGCGCTTCTCGCCGGGTTTGCGGCCAAGACCGATCTGCTTGGCGAAATCCGAGCGCTGCTTGGCGTAATTGGGGGCGACCATCGGATAGTCCGGCGGCAGGTTCCATTTCGCCCGGTATTCTTCGGGCGTCATGTTATAGGTCGTCCGCAGATGCCGTTTCAGCATCTTCAACTTTTTCCCGTCCTCCAGGCAGACGAGATAGTCGGGCGTCACCGACCGGCGAATCGGCACGGCCGGCTTCATCGGCTCCTGCACGACTTCGGCCGACGTTCCGTCCAAGGAACTCAAAGAACGAAAAACAGTGCTAATCACCTCCGGAATCTGCCCGGCCGGCAATTGATTATTGCTTAAGTATGCAGCAACAACGTCCACGGCCATCCGCAGGATTTCGTCGCGCGACACCAACTCCGAACTTTCTTCGCTCATCACTCTTGGACCCGTACTCTATTTTGAACAATGGGGCAGTGTTTGCATGGAGGAATTGGAGTGTCAATAAAAAACCACAAAAATGGATATGGGTTTGTCTTGTCCGATGAAGATGACTGAATAAAAAACGCAAAAATTGAATGTCTGGATATCTGAGGGTGGTATCGGTTCAGTTATCAAAAAAACAGCCGCCTTGGCGCACAATGTGCAAAGAATAATCATTCGCGTAGGGTGAGGCGGCGCGCCCAATTTCAGGGCCTCGGCGCTCTTTCTTGGGTCGTACCGGAAACGCCTGGAAAACATCACTTTTCGGCAACAACGCGACAAATTGTGTCGGCTTGGCAGGCCGATTCGATATGTGGTATCTAGGGGCAAGCGCCGCCTTCGAGGGAGCCCTACCCCATGCCGTCCGAAGCCATAGCCATCGCCAGCGATCACGCCGGTTACGACCTCAAGCTGCTGCTCACCAAGGAGTTGCAGGATTTGGGGTATGCCGTGCTGGATCTGGGCACCGGCGGTCCCGAATCGGTCGATTATCCGGATTTCGGCTTCGCCATGGCGGCCGCCATCCGCGACGGACGGGCAGCCCGCGGCGTCCTGATGTGCGGGACCGGCATCGGCATTTGCATCGCCGCCAATCGCCACCCCGCGGTGCGGGCGGCGGTCGTGCACGACGCCTATGGAGCCCGCCTGTCCCGGCAGCACAACGACGCCAACGTCCTTTGCATGGGCGGGCGCACCATCGGGCCCGACGTCGCCCGCGAATGCCTCCGGATCTTCCTTGAAACACCTTTCGACGGTGGCCGCCATGCGCGCCGCGTCGACAAGTTGACCCATCCCAAGATTTGATTGAACGAAAGGTTCGTACTTATGACTCTCGCCAAGGCCCAGTACCCTTCCGATTTTCACGCCCGGTTTTTTGGCGAGTCCTTGGCCGACAAGGATCCGGAACTGTACGCCGGCGTCAGCGGTGAATTGGCGCGCCAGCAGGATCAGATCGAGCTCATCGCGTCCGAAAACATCGTGTCGCGCGCCGTGCTCGAAGCGCAGGGCTCGGTGCTGACCAACAAATACGCCGAGGGTTACCCGGGCAAGCGTTACTACGGCGGTTGCGAGTGCGTGGACGTCGCCGAGGAATTGGCCATCGCGCGGGCCAAGAAGCTGTTCGGCTGCGAGTTCGCCAACGTCCAGCCCCATTCCGGCTGCCAGGCCAATGCCGGCGTCTACCAGGCGCTGCTGACGCCAGGCGACACCCTGATGGGCCTGAGCCTGGCGGCCGGCGGTCACCTGACCCATGGCGCGCCGCCGGCGCAGTCCGGCAAGTGGTTCAACGCGGTGCAGTATGGCGTGCGGCGCGAGGACGCCTTGATCGACTTCGACGAAGTCGAACGGTTGGCCCGCCAGCACAAGCCCAAGGTGATCGTCGCCGGCGGCTCGGCCTATCCGCGCATCATCGATTTTGCCCGCTTCCGCAAGATTGCTGACGAGGTCGGCGCCTATTTCATGGTCGACATGGCCCATTTCGCCGGTCTGGTGGCGGCAGGCGTGCACCCGAGCCCGCTGCCGCACGCCCATGTGGTGACCACGACCACCCACAAGACCCTGCGCGGGCCGCGCGGCGGCATGATTCTCACCAACGACCTCGATCTCGGAAAAAAGATCAATTCGGCCATCTTCCCCGGCATCCAGGGGGGGCCCTTGATGCATGTCATCGCCGCCAAGGCGGTGGCTTTCAGAGAAGCGCTCCAGCCCGAATTCAAAGCTTACGCCCGGGCGGTTGCGGAAAACGCCAAGATACTGGCGGCGACATTACTCGAGCGCGGCTTCGACGTGGTGTCGGGCGGCACCGACACCCACCTGATGCTGCTCGATCTCCGGCCCAAGAAGCTCAAGGGCAACGTTGCCGAGAAGAGCCTGGAACGGGCCGGCATGACCTGCAACAAGAACGGGGTGCCGTTCGATCCCGAAAAGCCGACGGTGACGTCGGGCCTGCGCCTGGGCTCGCCGGCGGCGACAACCCGGGGCTTCGGCGTTGCCGAGTTTCGGCAGATCGGCGAAATGATCGACACGGTTCTGGAGGGGCTGATCGCCCATCCGGACGACAACACGGCAGCCGAGCAGGCGGCGCGCGCCAAGGTTGGCGAACTGTGCCGGCGTTTTCCCATCTACGCCGGATTCTAAACCCATCCTCGCCGGTCAGGGAGGAGAAAGGAACCGATGCGCTGTCCATTTTGCGGTCACACGGACACTCAGGTCAAAGACTCGCGTCCGAGCGAGGACAATGCCGCCATCCGGCGCCGGCGGTTCTGTCCTGACTGCGGGTCCCGCTTCACAACCTTCGAACGGGTACAGTTGCGCGAACTCACGGTGGTCAAGAAGAATGGCGAGAAGATGCCGTTCGATCGCGACAAGCTGACCCGCTCGCTGACCATCGCGCTGCGCAAGCGGCCGGTCGACGAGGATAGGGTGGAGCGCATCGTCAACAGCATCCAGCGGCGCCTTGAAACCCTTGGCGAAAGCGAGATTCCCACCAAGGTGATCGGCGAGATGGTGATGGACCACCTGGCCGAGCTCGATAAGGTGGCCTATGTGCGGTTCGCCTCGGTGTACCGCAATTTCCGGGAAGCCAAGGATTTCGAGGATTTCGTCGGAAAGTTGAGTGACGAAGAAACCGTCTGACGACACCGACCGGGCATTCATGGAGACGGCGCTGGCGTTGGCGCGGCGCGGCTTGGGTTGCGTGTGGCCCAACCCGGCGGTGGGGTGCGTATTGGTGCGCCCCGATCTTGGCGGTCGCGTCGTCGGTCGTGGCTGGACCCAGCCGGGCGGCCGTCCGCATGCCGAAACCGAAGCCCTCGGACGGGCCGGCGATCTGGCCCGCGGCGCCACCGCCTACGTCACCCTGGAACCGTGCGCCCATGTCGGCAAAACGCCGCCCTGCGCCGATGCTATGGTGGCCGCCGGCATCGGGCGGGCCGTCGTTGCCGTCGAGGACCCCGATCCGCGTGTTTCCGGTCGTGGCCTTGCCCGCCTCAGGGACGCCGGCATTGCCGTCGAGGTGGGGCTGGGGGCGTCGGCGGCACGCGAAATCAACGCCGGCTTCTTCCTGCGCGTCACCGCCGGACGGCCGCTGGTCACGGTCAAGGCGGCGGCGACGCTCGACGGCAGGATCGCCACCGCCAGCGGCGAGAGCCGTTGGATTACCGGCGAGGCGGCGAGGGCCTTCGGCCACGGCCTTCGGGTTCGCCACGACGCCATCGCCATCGGCATCGGTACCGCCTTGGCCGACGATCCCGATCTCCGGTGCCGTTTGCCCGGCCTGGAGGGGCGCTCGCCGGTGCGGGTCATCTTCGACGGCCGGTTGCGCCTGCCGCCAACCAGCCGGCTGGCGGCCACGGCGCGGGAAGTGGCCACCTGGATTCTATGTTGCGAAAAAGCCGACCCGGCCGCGAGCCAGGTCTTAACGGAGGCGGGCGCTGTCGTTATACAGGTGGCGTCCGGCGCCGACGGCCGAACCGACCTGCCGGCCGCCTTGGCCGAACTGGCCGGGCGCGGCATCACCCGGGTGCTTGTCGAAGGCGGCGGGCGACTGGCGGCGTCGGTTTTGAGAGCCGGTCTTGCCGACCGCTTGGCATGGTTTCGGGCGCCCCGGGTACTGGGCGGGGATGCCATTCCGGCGGTGGCCGACCTGGCGGTGGCCGGATTGGCCGATGCGCCCTCGTTCGAGCGCACCGGGGGCGTCGACCTCGGGGCCGACGTCGTCGAGTTGTTTCGTCGAAAGGAATAAGAAGAAGTCATGTTCACCGGAATCATCAGCGACCTGGGGCGGGTCCGGGCGGTCGTCAAGACGGGCGATACCCGCTTCGAATTCGCCACCCGCTACGACACCGCGAAGATCGAGATCGGCGCCTCCATCTGTTGTTCGGGGGCGTGCATGACGGTGATCGACAAGGGAGACGGCTGGTTCGCCATCAGCGCGTCTGACGAAAGCCTGTCCTGCACGACCATGGGCGACTGGCGGGAAGGCACGCCGGTCAACTTCGAGCGCTCCTTGCGGATGGGTGACGAGATGGGCGGTCATATCGTGTCTGGCCACGTCGATGGGGTGGGCGAGGTGATGGCCGTGACCCCGGAGAACGAATCGGTGCGGCTGCGCTTCCGCGTTCCCGAAAAGCTCGCCCATTTCATCGCGCCGAAGGGCTCGGTGGCGATCGACGGCGTGTCGATGACGGTCAACGAGGTCGAAGGCCGCGTCTTCGGCGTCAACGTCATTCCCCACACCCAGGAAGTCACCACTCTGGGCGGGCTCAAGCCGGGGTCTCGGGTGAACCTGGAAATCGACATGCTGGCACGCTATGTTGCGCGCCTTCTGGAAAGGGAATAGCCGTGTCCGAGCGCGATTACCTGTCGCCGACCGAGGAAATCATCGAGGACGCCCGCAACGGGCGCATGTTCATCCTCGTCGACGATCCCGGCCGCGAGAACGAGGGCGACCTTATCATTCCGGCCCAGATGGCGACGCCGCAGGCCATCAATTTCATGGCCAAACACGGACGCGGTCTCATCTGCCTGGCGATGACGCGCGAGCGCATCCACCAGTTGGACCTGCCGTTGATGGCCCGCGAGAACGAATCCCGCCATCAGACCGCCTTCACCGTATCGATCGAGGCGCGCGAGGGGGTGACGACCGGCATTTCCGCGTCGGATAGGGCGCGCACCATCGCCGCCGCCATTGATCCGTCCAAGGGCAAGGACGACATCGTCTGCCCCGGCCACATCTTTCCGTTGGAGGCCCGCGACGGCGGCGTGCTGGTGCGCACCGGGCATACCGAGGCGGCGGTCGACGTTTGCCGGCTGGCGGGCCTGAGCCCGGCCGGGGTCATCTGCGAGGTGATGAACGAGGACGGCACCATGGCCCGCCTCGCCGACCTCGTGGCCTTCGCCCAGCACCACGGCCTCAAGATCGGCACCATTTCCGATCTCATCGCCTATCGCCTGCGGCACGACCGCACGGTCGAGCGAGCGCTCGAGACCACCCTGGAAAGCGCCCACGGCGGCTCGTTCCGCATGATCATCTATGTCAACCGCTCCGCCTATGCCGAGCACGTGGCGCTGATCAAAGGCGACATCGAGAGCGACGGCCCGGTGCTGGTCAGGGTGCACGCGCTGAACGTGCTGGAGGACGTGCTGGGCGATAATTCCACCGGCAAGGCCGGCGAGATGACGCGCGCCATGGAGATGATCGGCGAGGAGGGACGGGGGGTGGTCGTGCTCATCCGCGAGCCCAAGCCGACCAGCCTGCTGGAACGCATCAACGCCAAGATGGTGCAGGGCGAACATCGCGGCGGGACCTTGCGGGACTACGGCGTCGGCGCCCAAATTCTGCTGGATCTGGGGGTGCGCGACATGATCCTGCTGTCCAACACCGAACGCACCATCATCGGCCTCAAGGGCTACGGACTGAACGTCACGGAGCGCCGCGCCATCGCGGCCGGAAGGGGATGACATGACGAGCCAACCCTGCATCCTGATGGTCGAAGCCCGCTTCTACGAGGACATCGCCGACGAAATGGCGAAGGGGGCCATCGCCGCCCTGGAAAA
Source organism: Rhodospirillales bacterium (assembly GCA_014859895.1). GTDB lineage: Bacteria > Pseudomonadota > Alphaproteobacteria > Rhodospirillales > Shumkoniaceae > Shumkonia. Next base: position 37,604 of record JACZKS010000035.1, on the reverse strand, counting down.
GGCCGGCGTGGCCTACGAGCGGATCGCCGTTCCCGGTACCTTCGAGGTTCCGGCCGCCATCCATTTCGCGCTGCGCTCGATGGAGATCCATGCCTCCTCTCACGATTACGCCGGCTTCGTTGCCTTGGGCTGCGTCATTCGCGGCGAGACCGATCACTACGATCACATCTGCCGCGAGTCCTCGCGCGCGCTGATGGATTTGACGGTGCACCGCGGCATCGCCTGCGGCTTTGGCATCCTGACCTGCGAGACCTGGGACCAGGCATGGGAGCGCGCCCGGGTGGACGGCAAGAACAAGGGTGCCGACGCGGCGAACGCCTGCTTGCGGATGATGGAACTGCAACGGCATTTCCGCCTGGTGATGCGATGACCGAGCCTGGCCGAGAACGACGTGCCAAGCCGGAAATGAGCCGGCGTACGGCGGCCCGGCTGGCTGCGGTGCAGGCCATCTACGAGATGGAGATGGCGGAGCGTTCGGCCGATGCGGTGCTCCGTGATTTCGCCGCCGACCGTTGGACGGCGGCCGGCACCGACGGTGAAACTGGCAGCCCGGCGGCGCGGCAGGTCGATCCCGACGCCGCCTTTCTCGGCGACCTGGTTCGCGGAACCACCGGCCGCCTGGCCGACATCGACGGCATGGTCGCGCCGGCGTTGTCGGCCGAATGGCCGCTCGATCGGCTGGAGGCGGTCCTGAGGGCGATCCTGCGGGTGGGGGCTTACGAATTGTTCGCCCGGGCCGACGTGCCGCTCAGGGTCATCATTTCCGAATATGTCGATATTGCCCACGCCTTCTTCGATGTTAAAGAGGCGGGCCTGGTGAACGCCGTGCTGGATCGCATAGGCCGGGTGCTGCGGCCGGACGAGGCGGGAGGCAGCGGTGGCAACCCGACAGCCGGGACCCGGTGAATTCGAGATTATCCGCCGCTTCTTCGCGCCCCTGGCGGCCGACGCGCCGGGCGCCTTTGGCCTGACCGACGACGCCGCTGCGTTGGAGGTGCCGCCGGGTCACAGCTTGGTCGTCACCAGCGACGCACTGGTCGCCGGCGTTCATTTCCTGGCGACTGATACGGCGGCCGACGTGGCGGCCAAGGCGTTGCGCGTCAACCTGTCCGACCTTGCTTCCATGGGCGCCCGGCCGGTGGCTTACACCCTGGCCCTCGCCCTGACCCGGGAAACCGGTGTCGAGTGGCTTGAAGCCTTCGCGGCTTCGCTCGCCGCCGATCAGGAGCGCTTCGGCATTCACCTCATCGGTGGTGACACGGTGGCGACGCCGGGGCCGCTGACCCTTTGCATCTGTGCCTTCGGCCGTGTGGCCAGCGGTACTGAACTCAGGCGCTCCGGAGCCCGGCCCGGCGATGCGGTGTTCGTGACAGGCACCATCGGTGATGCCGCGCTGGGCTTGATCGCGCTGCAAAAGGGGTTGGCCGGCGTCGATACCGCAGATTGCGAGGCCCTGGTTACGCGCTACCGGCGCCCGATCCCGCGAACAGTCTGCGGCCCCCGCCTTGTCGGCTTGGCCCATGCCGCCATCGACGTGTCGGACGGCCTGCTGGCTGATCTCGGCCACATTTGCGAGACGTCGGAGGTGGCGGCGGTGATCGAGGCCGACCGCGTTCCCCTTTCGGCGGCGGCGCAAGCCGCCCTTGCCGCAGGCGCCGGCGGCTGGGGCGACATCCTGAGCGGCGGTGACGACTACGAGCTGCTGTTCACCGCGGCGGCCGATGCCGAACCGGATTTGACAGCCATCTCCAAGGCGCTCAACGTGCCGATCACCCGCATCGGGCGCATCGTCGAGCGGACATTCGCCGATCGCCCGGATCGTCTGGTCGGCGTGGTCGATGCGGCGGGCCGGCCGTTGGTTCTGGAAACCTCCGGCTACCGCCACTTCTAGGAACTCGAAAATTGTTTGCTTTCCAGCAGGCGGCCACCCCTCGATAATGGGGGAACGGCAATAACGGGAACGGACGCGGCGGGGGGCCATGGTTCGCACGATTGCCATCGCGGTTGCAATCATCCTGATGATCGCCGGAGGCGCCGTCGGCATCATGAAGCAACTCGAGTGGGGGCCGTTTGCGCCGCACGCTGAACAGGAAGCGGCGCTCGGGGCGCCGGTCGAGCAGCCGCGATTCATCGACATGGACCCCCTGGTCATCCCCATCTTCACCGAAGACCGGGTGGTTGCCGCCATCCAAATCCAGTTGAAGCTCGAAACGCTGGGGGCGGCGAACGAGGCCCATCTGAACAACATCAAGCCCCGGATCAGCGACGCCTTCCTGCGCGAACTCTACGCATTTGTTCCGCGTCTCGTGCAAAAAGGAGGCCAACTCGACGTTCTTGCGATTAAGCGGCGATTACAGATGGTCGCCGACAATGTCGCAGGACCGGGCAGGATCAATGGTGTCCTCGTGCAATCGGTCTCCGATACCGTGCAACGCTGAAGCAGGCTGTGACCGGCCTGTTACCAACGTTTCCGTCATGCGGGATACAAGCAGAATCGCCATCGCCACGGCAACCTTCTGTTGCAAAGTCGGGCATGTTCTGGCATTTTCCCGGCGGGCTTTCCAGCGGGGGCCGTTTTTCCACAATGAGAAAAAGTTGAAGCTTTTCGGCCACCGGTTTTCTTCTCGTGTTTTGGGCGGAACGGCAAACAATATAGGGAAATAGATATGTCAACAGCGTACGTGCTTACGATCGCCTGTGGCGCGTTGGCCTTGCTTTTCGGCGCATATTCGATTCGGTCAGTCCTGGCCGCGCCGGCCGGCAACGAACGCATGCAGGAGATTTCGGCTGCCGTGCAGGAAGGTGCACGGGCCTATTTGAATCGTCAGTATCGGACCATTGCCATCGTCGGCGCCGTGATCGGCGTTCTTCTGGGGTTGCGGTTGGGGGTCACCGTGGCCATCGGCTATTTCATCGGCGCCATCTGTTCGGGCTTGGCCGGGTACATCGGCATGAACGTCTCGGTCAGGGCCAACGTGCGCACCGCCGAGGCTGCCCGTTCGAAGGGCCTGGACGCCGCTTTGCAGATTGCTTTCAAGTCCGGGGCCATCACCGGTCTTCTGGTGGTCGGACTGGCCCTGCTTGGGGTCGCAATCTATTACGTCATTCTGCGTGCGACGTTTGATCCGGCCGACGCCGTTCAGATGCGCCATATTCTCGAAGCCCTTGTTGCGTTGGGCTTCGGCGCCTCGCTGATTTCCATCTTCGCCCGTCTCGGCGGCGGCATCTTCACCAAAGGAGCCGACGTCGGTGCCGATCTGGTCGGCAAGCTCGAAGCCGGCATCCCCGAGGATGATCCTCGCAACCCCGGCGTCATTGCCGACAACGTCGGCGACAACGTCGGTGACTGTGCCGGCATGGCCGCCGACCTGTTCGAGACCTATGCGGTGACGGTTGTTGCCACCATGCTGCTGGGGGCCATCTTCTTCACCGGCGTCGCCCAGGAACAGATGATGGTCTTTCCGCTGGTCATCGGCGGTGTCTGCATCATCGGATCCATCGTCGCCACCTATTTCGTCCGCCTTGGTCCTACCAAGAACATCATGGGCGCCCTTTACAAGGGCTTCATCGCCAGTGCGGTGATCTCGGCCGTGCTGATCGCCGGGGTTACCGCCTGGATCCTCGGCTTCGACGCTGTCTATACGCTGTCCAACGGCACCGCAGTCACCGGCGGTGCGTTGTTCGTTTGCGCCCTTATCGGCCTGGCCGTCACCGGCCTGATCGTGTGGATCACCGAGTACTACACCGGCACCAATCATCGTCCGGTGCAGAGCGTCGCCAAGGCCTCCGTCACCGGTCACGCCACCAACATCATTCAGGGGTTGGCGGTATCGATGGAATCGACGGCTCTGCCGGTCATCTTCATCTGCATCGGCATTATCGCCGCCTTCATGACGGCCGGCCTCTATGGCCTGTCGATCGCGGCGACCACGATGCTGGCGCTGGCTGGCATGGTGGTGGCGCTGGACGCCTACGGTCCGGTCACCGACAACGCCGGCGGAATTGCCGAAATGGCCGACCTGCCCGCGGACGTGCGCACCGTCACCGATGCGCTCGATGCCGTGGGCAACACCACCAAGGCGGTCACCAAGGGCTATGCCATCGGCTCGGCCGGCCTTGCCGCACTGGTTCTGTTCGCTGTCTTCACGCAGGATCTTCAGCACTACTTCCCGAACCTGACGGTGACATTCACCCTTCAGGACCCGTTCGTGGTGATCGGCCTGTTCATCGGCGGCATGCTGCCCTTCCTGTTCGGTTCCATGGGTATGATGGCGGTCGGCCGCGCCGGCGGTCAGCTGGTCGTCGAGATCCGTCGCCAGTTCAAGGAAATCCCCGGCATCATGGAAGGCAAGGCGAAGCCCGACTACGCCACCTGCGTCGACATGCTGACCAAGACCGCCATCAAGGAGATGATCGTGCCCTCGCTGCTGCCGATCCTCTCGCCGGCGGTGCTCTATGGCGTCGTCGTCGTGTTCGCCGGGCAATCGGCGGCCTTCTCGGCGGTTGGCGCCATGCTGATGGGCACCATCGTCACCGGCATCTTCGTCGCCATCTCGATGACGTCGGGCGGCGGGGCCTGGGACAACGCCAAGAAGTACATCGAGGACGGCAACCTGGGGGGCAAGGGTTCCGACGCTCACCACGCGGCCGTCACCGGCGATACCGTCGGCGATCCCTACAAGGACACTGCCGGGCCGGCCATCAACCCGATGATCAAGATCATCAACATTGTGGCCATCCTGATGCTGGCCATTCTGGCGTAGCACCCGGAAAGTCGGCAACCGAAAAAAAAGGCCCCGGGAGAGCTCTCCTGGGGCCTTTTCTCTGAGCGCGGCGACGCCGGCTATTCGGTATTGGTTTTCGAGTTGGTGTCGGCCTTGTTGAAGCGGCCCATGTTGCCGAGAACCTGCTCGAGTATGGTCATCTCGTTGCCCGCGGTCGGCGTGGCGCGCTCGACCAACTCGACATTCCGCCCATCTTCCAGGCCGAGCGCCTCTACCGAGGAGACCACGCCCTTGTCGTCGAAGCGGACGATGACCACCTTGCGATCGGTTACGTCGGGCGCAAGGAAAGCGGTGGTTTCCTTGCGTTCGCTGATGTAATACCAGGTCTCCTCGTTGAAAGCCGCGATGCTGGAGGGTGAGCCGAGGATTTCCGCGACCTCGCCCTTGGCGACTTGGCCGGGGACGATTTCCGCGAGCCTTTCGGGGTCCGGCAGATTGCCGTGCGTGGCAATAAGCGGCGCGCATGCGGTGACGACGAGCGCCGTCCCGATCGCGAGATGACGAAGGAGCCGATGGGCTGAACGGGAGTTTTGCATCAGTCTGATGTCCGTAAACCTTTTCCTTCGGCGGCCGTCAGGCCGCCGGGTGATAGGAAAACGGATGATAAACCACTTTGGGGCGAGTTCCTAGCCGTTCGCAGGTCGCGGCATCGTGGACACGTCCCTCTTCGGGGAGGCACGGCAGCCGTGTTCGGTTTTTTCCGCAAATCGCCTGAGAAGGAGCCGGCGCGCCGCCTCTATTCGGCCATTTTGGCGCGAGCCCGCGAGGCGACGTTCTATGAGGACTTCGGCGTTCCCGATACCGTCGACGGTCGTTTTGACATGGTGGCGTTGCATGCCTTTCTGGTCCTGCGCCGTCTCAAGCGGGACCATCCGGCCACCGCTCGCCTAGCGCAGGGGCTTTTCGATCTTATGTTCATTGACATGGACGAGAACCTGCGCGAGATGGGAGTCGGAGACCTGTCGGTGGGCCGCCGCGTCAAGGACATGGCCAAGGCTTTCCTCGGGCGCGTCGCCGCCTATGAGGAGGCCCTGGGCCAAGACGGCGGGGAGGCCCTGGTGGCTGCCTTGCGGCGTAATCTGTTTCGCGGCGTCGTCGGCGGTGACGGGCGGCACATCGTCGCCATGGCCGACTATGTGCGCGCCCAGGAGGCGGGTTTGTCCGGCCTCGTCATAGAGACGCTGCTGGCCGGCGACCTGGCTTTTCCGCCGGTGGCTGCACGCGAGCGCAAGGAAGGGACGTGATGGAAAAACAGGATACCCCCGAATTCTCCCGCACGGTGGCCGTCGAGACGGTGAAAGAGGAGGCGGCCTTCGCCATCGAAGCCACGCCGGCCGAGCGGGAGTACCTGGCGCGGCGGTTGGGGGTCGTATCCGTCGATCTTCTCACGGCCGATCTGCGGCTCATCCGGATGATGGGCGCCATGGTGCGCCTGGAGGGGCAACTGGCCGCCGAAGTGACGCAATCCTGCGTGGTGACACTGGCTCCGGTGCACAGCCGCATTGCGGCGACCGTCGATCGCCGCTATGGTCCCCCCGAGGCGCTTGCCGAGACTGACTCCGAGGACGTCGGGTTGGAAGACGACGATGTGCCGGAAGTTCTGGTCAACGGCGTCATCGATTTGGGGGAAGCGGTAGCCGAGCAACTGGCGCTGGAGATCGATCCGTTCCCCCGGGCCGAAGGGGCGGAATTTCCCGGCTACGCCAGCGGGCCGGTGCCGACCGAAACGACCAAAAGCCCCTTCGCCGCGTTGGGAGATCTTTTGAAGAAACAGAAATAGGGGGCGCAACCGGCTTGCCCCCCACGCCGTTTCGGTTTAGATAACTGGCCGCCCGCCCGAGGGCACATGTTCATCGAGAGAATCAAGATATGGCTGTTCCAAAGAAGAAAGTTTCGAAATCGCGCCGCGATATGCGCCGTTCCCACGATGCGTTGAAACCGTCGGCCTACGGGGAATGCCCGAATTGCGGCGAGGTGAAGCGCCCACATCATGTTTGCGAGGCCTGTGGTCACTACGACGGCCGTGAGGTGACGAAGACGGCCGAGGCCGTCTGACCATTGGGTTTAGCCGGCAAGGACGTCCTTTTTGACCAAGCGATTGACCCTCTCGTTGGACGCCATGGGCGGCGACCAAGCGCCGCGTATGGTCGTCGAGGGTGTCGAGATCGCCGCCGAACGGTTTCCCGACGTGGACTACCTGCTGGTCGGTGATGAGCGCCGACTGGCGCCGTTGCTTGACCGCTTTCCCAAGGTCAGGGCACGCGCCCAAATCCTTCACACGGATACCGCCGTCGCCGACGAGGACAAGGCGGCTGCCGCCTTGCGCAACGGCCGCGGTACCAGCATGCGCCTGGCCATCAACGCGGTGGCCGAGGGGCGGGCCGACGCCGTCATCTCGGCCGGCAACACCGGCGCCCTCATGGCCATGGCCAAGTTCGTCTTCAAGATGCTGCCGGGCATCGACCGGCCGGCCATCGTCACCTATTTCCCGACCCAACGGGGCGCGTCTGTCATGCTCGACCTTGGCGCCAACGTCGAGTGCGATGCCGCCAACCTGGTCCAGTTCGCGGTGATGGGCGAGGTGTTCGCCCGCAACGTCCTGGGCGTGAAGCAGCCGTCGATCGGTTTGCTTAATGTCGGTGTCGAAGGCTTCAAGGGCCATGACAGCCTGCGCCAGGCCAGCACGATCCTTCGCGAAAGCGCCTTGCCGATCAAATTCCACGGTTTTGTCGAGGGCGACGACATCGGCGAGGGGACGGTGGACGTCATCGTTACCGACGGTTTCACCGGCAACGTGGCGCTGAAGACGGCCGAGGGAACAGCCCGCATGGTCGGCCATTTCCTCAGGGCAGCGCTGAGCAGTTCGACGATGAGCAAGGTGGGCGCCCTGTTGGCCAAGGGCGCGCTCAACGAATTCCGCACCCAAATGGACCCGCGCCGCTACAACGGTGCCATGCTGGTCGGTCTCAATGGGATCTGCGTGAAAAGCCACGGCAGTACCGACGACCTGGGTTTCGCCAACGCCATCGGCGTCGCCGCCAACCTGATCACCGGGCGGATCAACGAACGCATCAAAGAGGACTTGGAACAGTTGATTTCCGGAGGCTCCGCCCAAACCGCGGCGACGACATCGTGATGGCCGCAGCACTGATTTCGCAGATCATCGGGTGCGGTTCCTATCTGCCTGAACGGGTGGTGACCAACCACGAGCTTGCCAAACGGGTTGACACCTCCGACGAATGGATCGTCGAGCGCACCGGCATCCGTCAGCGCCACATCGCGGCGGACGGCGAATTGACCTCCGATCTGGCTTGCCACGCGGCCAAGCGGGCCCTGGATGCCGCCGGCGTACTGCCGGCCGAGGTCGACCTCATCATCGTGGCGACGACCACGCCCGACCATACCTTCCCGGCGACGGCGACGCGCGTGCAGGCCATGTTGGACACCCGCAACGGCTTTGCTTTCGATATGCAGGCCGTGTGTTCGGGCTTCGTCTACGCGCTGGCGGTGGCCGACAATTTCATCCGCATGGGCCAAGTGGGAACGGCCGTGGTCATCGGCGCCGAGACCATGTCGCGGGTTCTCGATTGGGAGGACCGCACCACCTGCGTGCTGTTCGGCGACGGGGCCGGCGCGGTGGTCTTGCGCGGCGCGGTGGCGGCGCTTCCCGACGCCCAGGGCATTCCCGGCCGCGGCATCCTGTCGACCCACCTGCATTCGAACGGGCACCTTTACGACGTCCTGCGGGCCTCGGGCGGCCCGTCGTGGACGCAAACGGTCGGCCATATGCGCATGCAGGGCAAAGAGCTGTTCCGCCACGCCGTGGTCAATCTGGCTTCGGTGGTGGAGGAAACGCTGGCGGCCAATGGCATGGCGCAAAAGGACATCGACTGGCTGGTTCCCCATCAGGCCAATCTGCGGATCATCGACGGTACCGCCAAGAAGCTGGGCTTGCCGAAAAACCGCGTGGTGACGACCATCGACCGTCATGCCAATACGTCGGCGGCCTCGATTCCGCTTGCCCTCGACGTGGCGGTCCGCGACGGCCGCATCAAGCCCGGCCATATCGTTCTCATGGAGGCAATGGGCGGTGGCGTGACCTGGGGCGCCAGTCTCGTGCGCTGGTAGGCGATTGCAGCGGTACTTTTCGATCAGAGCTTAAACATTCCATCCATCCCTTTGATATTGACGGATTTCGTCACCGGCGTTACCCTTTGGCCTTCAAGCAAAAAGGGGGCTGGGTCGAATGGCTGGACGGACGATTACGCGCGCTCAACTGGCCGAGGCCGTATATCAGGAAGTTGGGTTGTCGCGCAGCGAATCCGCTGATCTGCTGGAAGCGGTTCTGAATTACACGGCTGACGCATTGGCCAAAGGGGAGACCGTGAAGATCTCCTCGTTCGGCAGCTTTTCGCTGCGCCAGAAGGGCAAGCGCGTCGGGCGCAACCCCAAGACCGGGGACGAGGTGCCGATCCTGCCGCGGCGGGTCCTTGTTTTCCGCCCCTCCCAGGTGCTCAAGGCCCGCGTCAACGAAAAGAGGCGTCCCAGGACGGCCGGGTAAATGGCGGAAGCGGCCGGCCAGAACACGGAACTACGGCGGCGGGGCAAGTCCGAAGGGGCCTTTCGGACCATCAGCGAGGTCGCCGTCGATCTCGACCTTCCGCAGCACGTCCTGCGATTCTGGGAAAGCAAGTTCATCCAGATCCGTCCCCTCAAGAGGGGCGGCGGCCGCCGCTATTACCGGCCCGAGGACGTGGCCCTTCTCAAGCGCATCCGGCAGCTTCTCTATGTGGACGGCTATACCATCCGCGGCGTACAGAAGCTGCTCAAGCATAACGGCGGCAAGTCTCTCGACGGAGACGAGCCGGAGGCGCCGGCACCGTTTCCTGACGCGATGACGGCGGACGAGCCCGCCGAAGTCATGACCGTTCCCACGGCAGTTCCGGTTGCCGGCGGGGAGGGCATCGGGCTTCGGCGGCGCGCCGAGCTCGAAGCCCTGTTGAGCGAACTCGAAGACCTGCGCGATCAGCTGCGGACCCTGCTTAAGTAGCGGTGCGCCGGGCGGCCTTGCCCGGGCGAAAAATATCGGTCGGAGAGCGTTGCGGATCGCCGGCGCCCCGCGTATAGTGCGCCCGTTCGCTGACGGGGCAGCCGCACCGGCCGCCGCAGAAGGAGCTTTTTCGGAGCGTAGCGCAGTCTGGTAGCGCACTTGACTGGGGGTCAAGGGGTCGTGGGTTCAAATCCCGCCGCTCCGACCAAATGACGAAGGGCTTAGCTGGAAACGGCTAGGCCCTTTTCGCTGGGCTCATGAGACATAGGCGGGAACGACGTAAAGCGCGATGGCCGCGTAGTGGCAGGCGCTGGCCAGGACCACGAACAGGTGCCAGATGGGCTCGTGGAACGGCAGCCGGTGCCAGCGGTAGAAGATCACGCCCAGTGAATAGGCCAGCCCGCCGCCGGCCATCAGGGCGGTTCCGGTGAAGCCGAGGCCTTGGACGACCGGCCATCCCCAGGCAACCACCAGCCAGCCGAGGATGAGGTAGAGACCGACCCTGAGGTTGACGAGGTGGCGCGGCCAGACGATGCGCAACACGATGCCGGTAAGCGCCAGGGTCCAGACCGTAATCAGCAGGCTCCAGCCCAGGACGTCCTTGAGCACCAATAGGGCGATCGGCGTATAGGTGCCGGCAATCAGCAAGTAAATGGTGCAATGGTCCGCGGTTCTGAGCGCGCGGGCCGCCCGAACGTGCCATGAGCCGATGCCGTGATAGAGGGTTGAACTCAGGAAGGCCAGGATCATCGTTGCGCCGTATACCGCGACGCTGGCGACCGCCATGGCGCCGCCGTCGGGGACGGCCAGGTGGATGAGGACGACGAGGCCCAGGACGCTGAGCAGGGCCCCGGTTCCCTGGATGACCGTATTGGCGATCTCGGCGGCGACGACGCGAGGCGGCATGGCAGGCAGAACCCCAGTTTCCCTCAGGTCGCTCGAAGTCTAGACCCGTCGCAGGGAAAAGGCCATGGCGTCAGACCAAGATTTCAGCCCGGCCAGGTGGGCGTCTTGGCCGGTTTGGCCGGTTTGGCCGGCACAGCCTCTTTCAGGGCGTTGATGCGAATCTCGATATCGCGCAGGGCGTCGGTCAAATCCTGCTTGATTTCCTTGAGGCCGGCAAAGTCGGTTTGCTGGGACTCGGCCAGTTTTTTGGTCTTGATCAGTGTCCCCTTGATTTCGACCAGTTCGGCCGCCAAAGGATCGATGTGGGCGTGCAGAAAGGTGTCATGGGCCTCGTCGGTTTTCTTCATCGCCAGACTGGAGAAAAAGACGGCGGCCAATGCCACGAACATGGCAAGGACGCCGACAACCACCCCCACGCTCTCCATGACCGATATCCCCCCGGTACATCACTGGTTTCGCCATTCGAAGGTTGGCGTACCCGGCACCTGCCACAGTCCCTTGCGGGCCTGGGTGGCGCGTTTTTCGTCTTCCTTGTATTTGGCCGAATGGCGGGGGTAGGACAGGGCCCATCCGTCGCGGACCATTTTCCGGTTGAGTTCTTCCCCGCGGACACGGCAAACGGCGAGCAGCCGTCCTTCGGAGTCGGCCGACGCTCCTTCGCAGATCACCTTGTCGTTCTTGGTCGCCTCGAGAAGCATGGCGGCCGATGCCCGGCCGCATTCCCACTGCCGTCCACCGGCGTCGCAGATTTGCGAGATGTCCGGCGCGACGATGCCGAACAGGCGAACCTCGGTTCCCCCGCGGCACTTGCCGTACCACCGCTTGCCGTTAACCATGATGACGTCGCCGCTGGTGACGCACACCGGACCGGCAACGTCGGCACGGGCGGGCATGCCGCCGCCGAGCACACAGATCAGCCCCAGGATCGAGAGAAGTGTTTTCATGGCCACGTGGTCATGATTGAAGGGCAATGATTAAAAACTTCCTAAAACGTGCTTCGATATCCGCCATTCCGCGAGTTTTCGCACCCGTGTGCCGATCAACCGGCCTGGCTGTCCAGCCAAAGCGTGACTGGGCCGTCATTGAGAAGATCGACCTCCATGTGCGCGGCGAAGCGTCCGGTCTCGACGACGATGCCGAGGTCCCTGAGGTCGCGACAGAAAGATTCATATAGGGGCTCCGCCAACTCGGGCGGCGCGGCGTCGGAAAAACTCGGCCGGTTTCCCTTGCGCCAGTTGCCGGCCAGCGTGAATTGGCTGACCACCAGAGCCTGCCCGCCGATGCCGAGGAGTGACAGGTTGAACTTGCCGGCATGGTCGGAAAAGATGCGCAGGCGAGCCGTCTTGCCGGCCAGGAAGGCCGCCGTTTCCGGCCCGTCGCCGTGTTCCGCGCAGAGGAGAACGAGCAATCCCTGGCCGATGCTGCCGACGGTGGCGCCGTCGATGCGGACGGCAGCCCGCTTGACCCGCTGAAGCACGGCTTTCATGACGGGGTTCCCGGGCTGGCGATGCGTTCGGCCAGGGCCTCGCCATTGCGTACGCAATCGGCCACCGAGATACCGCCCCGCCAATTGCCGCGCAGGTAAAGGTCGGGGAAGGGGGCGAGGAACTCGTCCACAGTGGCGACCCGATCAAGATGTCCCAGCGGATATTGAGGGATGGCCTGCGGCCAGCGGGTAAGATGGCGCAGCGCCGCTTTGCCCCGGATGCCCAGGGTCGTCGCCAGATCGACCTCGATCTCGGTGAGGACGTCCTTGTCCGCCATTTCCATCGCCTGCGGGTCCTGCCGGCCACCCAGGAAGGCGGTCAGCAGCACGTGACCGGGCGGGGCGCGGTCGGCGAACAGGGTACTGGAAAACAGCGCGCCCAGGGTGCGCACGCCCTCGACCCGCGGAATGAGGAAGCCGAATCCGTCGAGGGCATGTTTCACGTCCTCGCGCCGATAGCCGAGGGCGACCGAGAAAACGGAAGCATAGGGAATGGCGCGCAGCAATCGTGCCGCCTCGCCGGCCAGCGGCTCGACGAGGGCGGCGGTTTCCGGCGCCGGCAGCGCCAGGACCAGGGCATCGGCCGTTTCGGTCTGCGGGCCATGGCCCTGGTCGGCGAAGTGCACGGCCCAGCCGCCGTCGCGGCGTTCCAATCCGGTGGCCCGTCGGCCGGTACGCACCGAGCCGGCGGGCAGGGCGGCGGCAAGGGCGCTCGGTAATGTCGCCATGCCGCCGGCGAACGAAATCTGGCGTCCGGCCGGCATCCCGGCATTCTTGGTGGCCTTGCCGAGCGCGATGGCGCCGCGGATCAAAGAGCCGTACTCCTGCTCCAATTCATGGATGCGGGGCACCGCGGCTTCCGCCGACAGCTCGCGCGGGTCACCGGCGTAGACGCCGGAAATGAAGGGGTCGACCGCATAGTTGAGAAACTCGCGGCCGAGCCGCCGTTTGACAAACTCGGCAATGGTTTCTTCCTGATCTGCCCGTCGGATGAAGGGCTCGGCCAACAGGCGCAGCTTGGCAGCCAAACTGAAAGCCGGAGTGACGACGAAGGCGGGCGGCGAGGCGGGCAGGGCCCACAGGCGGCCATGCCGCAGGATGTAACGTTTCTTGCCGGCCGGCGCCGCCACGTTGAGCTGGGGCGACAGCGCCGCTCCGTCGATCAGGCGCCCGAGGGCATCTTCCGGGCGTCCCGGCTTCTGAAGTGCGGTGTTGGGACCCCGTTCGAAAAGAAAGCCGTCCCGCTGGTCACTGACGATGGTGCCGCCGACCCGCCCGGCCGCTTCGGCGACGGTGACGGTACAACCGCGTCGATGCAGGAACCACGCGACCGACAGGCCGGAGATCCCCCCGCCGACGACGAGAACCCGTTTTCCATTCGCCTCCGCCACTGGTCGTTCCCCCGCTTCGAAAACCGCGGCCCGACTGGACCGGACATCTATTCATGGAAAGGTCGGTGGTAAAACGCCAGTGTTTTCCGTCACCATGCGCCGGCTGCGGGCTGCGGGCTGCGGGCCGGAAGCTGTTGCCTTGGCGCGCCGGATAGGTGATTCTGGATCGGTCGCGCTGCGCCGCGACCAGCTGGACGGGAATTCGGTGATGAGCGATCCCCACGACGACTACCGACACCTGATGGACCAGAAGCGGTTCCTGGGCGAGATCGAACAGGGGATTCGCCAAGCCAACCGCCAGATCATCCATCAGCGTATCCCGTCCCTCAACAAGGAAACCGTGATGGCGTTCGCGCTGGCGATCGGGCGCCTGCGGGCTCGCTACCTGGAGGCCGCCTTCCAATTGGGGGTTTCCGAGGACGGGGATCCGCCCAACCGCGCCGAGATTCAGGAACTGAAGACCCGGCGCGAGATGTTCGAAGAGGCCCGCCACGCCTTCGAGGCGTTGCGCGAGGCCATCGAGAGAGGCTACGTCGACGTCGAGGGCCTGAAATCCGGCGACTGACCTTCAGTCGGAATCGATAAGAAGGGCGCGGCCTTCGGCGGTCAGCTTGCAGACCAGCCAGTCGGGCCTGAGGGGATTGGCGAACCACGGTTCCGCCCATCCCTTTTCGATGCAGCTGCGCACCGTGCGTTCGCTGACCCGCTGGCCGGCGGCATCGAAGAGCGGCAGCTTGCCACCGGGCTGATCAAGCCCGCGCGTCAGCCACACCCGTTGCGACGGCGTCGGCTTCGGTACCCTGGACGGCGGCGGCGCCACCGTTGCGGAGGCATCCTTGACGGATCGGGCCACGGTCGCGAATCCTTCCCCAGGTATAATTTGTATTGCTTCCAGGGTAGTTTCTAACGGCTCCCAAGGTCAAGCGACGCCGGAGAAAGGGGACGGAAGGCATGACCGCGACATGGATTTACGTGACCGCAGGTTCGAAAGACGAGGCGCTTTCGATCGGCCGCCTGCTGGTCGAGGAAAGACTGGCCGCCTGCGCCAATGTCATTCCCGGCACGACGGCCATCTATTGGTGGGAAGGCAAGGTCCAGGAAGGCGCGGAGGCGGTTTTGATCCTCAAGACGCGAAGCGACCTTGTTGACGCGGCGACGGCGCGCATCCGGTCCGTGCACAGCTACACCTGCCCGTGCGTGTTGGCCCTGCCGGTGGCCGACGGCAACCGGGACTTCCTCACCTGGATTGTCAATGAAACGCGGCAGTAGCCTGATACAAGATTCTTTTTAGGGAATGGAGGGCAGCCAGACGGTGGCTGCGGCCTGGGCGGCGATGCCTTCGCGGCGGCCAGTGAAGCCCAGCTTTTCCGTCGTCGTGCCCTTGACGCCGACGCGCCCGACCTCGATGCCCAGGATGGCGGCGATGCGTTCGCGCATGGCTTGGCGGTGCGGCCCGACCCTGGGCGCCTCGCAGATCAGGGTGACGTCGACATTGATGATGCGCCCGCCTCGGCCGGCGACGAGGCGGCCGGCGTGGGCCAGGAAGATCTCGGAGGCGGCGCCCCGCCACTGGGGATCGGTCGGTGGGAAATGGCCGCCGATATCGCCATCGCCGATGGCGCCCAAAAGGGCATCGGTAAGGGCGTGCAGCCCGACGTCGGCATCGGAATGGCCGGCCAGCCCGGCTTCGTGGGCGACGGCGACGCCGCACAGCATGACCTGGTCGCCCTCGGTGAAGCGGTGCACGTCGAATCCCGAACCGCTGCGAAATTCGCCGCCGCCATGGGTTTCGGCGCGGCGGAAATCGGAAGGTGTGGTGACTTTCACATTGTCCTCGCTGCCGTCGACCAGGGACACCGTCAGGCCCGCGTGCTCGGCCACGGCGGCGTCGTCGGTGAGCCCGACGCCGGCGAAACGCCGGTGCGCCGCCAGAATATCGGAGAAGCGGAAGCCCTGGGGGGTCTGGGCCCGCCACAGGCCGGTCCGTTCGACGGTGCCGGCGACAAGGCCTTCGCTTCCGCGCTTGAGGGTGTCGGTGACCGGTACGGCGGGAATGGCGCCGGCATGCTTGCCCACCGCCTCGATGACCCGCGAGATCAACCGGGCATCGGCGAACGGGCGGGCGGCATCGTGGATGAGAACGACGCCGGGCGCTGCTTCCTCCAGGCTTTCCAGGCCCAGGCGGACCGAATCCTGGCGCTCCGCGCCACCGTCTACCGGTGCTAGCAGGTCGAGGCCGGCCGCTGCTTCATCATAGAGTGTCCGGTCGGCCGGATGGATGATGACGCGCACCGCGTCGACCTGGGGATGGTTGCATAACGTTTCCAGCGAATGGCGCAGGACCGGCCGGCCGTTCAGCCGTTGGTACTGCTTGGGACGCTCGCCGCCGAAGCGCGAGCCCCGTCCGGCCGCCACCACCAGGGCAATGCATCCGCTCATTCGTCCGTTCCTGCGTTTTTCGCCACGTCTCGACGCCGCGACCTTAGTGGGCGTCCACCGGATTGCCAAGGGGTCTTGCCAAGCGACGCGCACGGGGCGATTTTGAGGGCAGGATGCCGATCCGCCCGCCGGGGCCGAGGAAGACCGTCATGCATGACACCCTGTTCAATCTGTCCGCCCTGCTCGCGCTGGTGCCGGCCTGTGTCGTGGGCTGGCGGCGCCAGGCTGCCCCAGACGCCCTCTACTGGCTGGTCCTTGCCGTCGGCGTGGCCGGGCCCCTGGCTTGGGTGGTTGTGCAGGATGCCGGAGTGTGGCGGCCGGGTTTCTCGACCACGCTGTGGGTCATCATCGCCGCCAGCCTTGCCATCTTCGCGGCTGCGGCCGCCCGGCTGCCCCATGCATGGCGGCTGCTGCCGCTGCTGGCGCCCTACCTGCTGATCGTTGGCGGACTTGCCAGCATCTGGTACCACGCGCCGCGGGCCGCGCTGACGACGGCGGCGCCGACCGCCTGGGTCCACGCCCACATTCTGGTATCGGTGGTCACCTATGGCTTGGTTACGGTTGCCGCGGTTGCCGAACTCGCCGCCTTCTTCCAGGAACGGGCGCTGAAGCGCAAGCGCCCGACGGCGCTGACGCGACGACTGCCGGCGGTGGCCGATTGCGAGGCGCTGGCTGTGCGGCTCCTGGTCATCGGCGAGATTATCTTGGCCCTCGGCCTGATGACCGGCATGGCCATGCAGTATGCCGAGTCGGGAGCCCTGCTGACTTTCGATCACAAGACCGTGCTCACGGTTGCCGCCTTCCTCGTCATCGGCATCCTGCTGGTGGCCCACTTCCGCAGCGGCATGCGCGGCCGGGTGGCGGCCCGTTTCGTCCTCGTCGCCTACCTTCTGTTGACCTTGGGGTATCCCGGAGTCAAATTCGTCACCGACGTCCTCATGGCGTGACGGCTGCAGCGGTCGATTTCATCCCGCCCCTCGAAAAACTGCCTCACATGTCAGCTATTTTGTTGCATTACCCCTGTGTTGCACATTAAATGTGCATCCTTTGAAGGCGAAAGTGTCGATGGCCGTCCGTGTCGGACCCCTGAACTGCGAGACTCCGGTGATCCTGGCGCCCATGTCGGGGGTCAGCGATATGCCGTTCCGGCGCCTGGTGCAAAGCTGGGGAGTCGACCTTACCGTTTCCGAGATGATCGCCAGCAAGGCCATGGTGCGGGCCGCGCAACGTTCGTTGCGCATGGCCGACACCGCCCTCGAACGGCAGCCTGGGGCGGTGCAATTGGCCGGCTGCGAGCCGGACGTGATGGCCGAGGCGGCCAAGCTCAACGAGGATCGCGGCGCGGCCATGATCGACATCAACATGGGCTGCCCGGTCAAGAAGGTGGTCAACGGCGATGCCGGTTCTGCCCTGATGCGCGACGAGGCCCTGGCCGGGCGCATCCTCTCGGCGGTGGTCAAGGCGGTCGGCATCCCGGTAACGCTCAAGATGCGCACCGGCTGGAACGACGACAACCGCAACGCGCCGCGACTGGCCCGCATCGCCGAGGACGCCGGCATCCGCTACGTCACCGTGCACGGCCGTACCCGCTGCCAGTTCTACAAGGGTCAAGCCGATTGGCGTTTCATCGGCGAGGTGAAGGCGGCGGTGACGATTCCGGTGATCGGCAACGGTGATGTCGAGACGCTCGATGACGCCGCCCGCCTGCTGGCCGAGTCGGGGGCCGACGGCGTGATGATCGGGCGTGGCGCCTATGGCCGCCCGTGGTTTCCCAACCAGGTCCGGCATTTCCTTGCGACCGGCGAGCGGTTGCCCGAGCCGCCGCTGGCCGAGCAGCTGGCGACGATGCTCGCGCACTACGCCGACATGCTGAACTATTACGGACCCGATACCGGCGCGCGCATCGCCCGCAAGCACATCGCCTGGTATAGCAAGGGGCTGCCGGGTTCCGCCGAGTTTCGCGCGCGGGTCAACCAGACCGCCGACGTGGCGACGGTGCGTGGTCTCATCGCCGATCTCTATGGACCCTTGATCGACCGGAAGGCGGCATAATGGGAATCAGGGCGTTCGCTCAGCGCAAGAAGCGCAAGGTATTGACGGCCAAGCTCGATGCCGGGGCGGTGCTCAATGCGCTGCCGATGGCGGTGGTGGTGGTTGCCGAGGACGGTACCATCCTCCATGTCAACGACGCTGGCGAGCAGTTCTTCCACGGCAGCGCGACCTATCTGCGGGGCCAACGCCTGCAGGACATGATTCCCGAAGACAGCCCGCTGTTCTCGGTGATCGAGCAGGCCAGGAACGACGGCAACGCCGTATTCGAGTATGGGCTCAACCTCAATTCCCCCCGCATCGGGCGCTACTTCGTCAACGTCCAGGCGCGACCGCTGAACGACGACCCGGGACTGGTCGTTCTCGGCCTGCAGGAGCGCTCGATCGCCGACAAGATCGATCACCAGCTGTCGCATCGGGGTGCCGCGCGGTCGGTCAGCGCCATGGCCCACATGCTAGCCCACGAGGTGAAGAATCCGCTCTCGGGCATCCGTGGCGCCGCCCAGCTTCTCGAAGACACCCTCGACGCCCAGGACCGCTCGCTTACCCAGCTTATCCGTGGCGAGGTCGACCGTATCTGCGCCCTGGTCGACCGCATGGAGGTCTTCTCCGACACCGGACCGTTGCGACGCGAGGCGGTCAACATCCACGAGGTGCTGACCCGCGTCCGCCAGCTTGCCGAGAACGGCTTCGGCCGGCATGTGCGCATCGTCGAGAACTACGACCCCTCGCTTCCGTCCGTGCTCGGCAACCGCGACCAGTTGGTGCAGGTCTTTCTTAACCTCGCCAAGAACGCCGTCGAGGCGGCGCCGACGGTGGGTGGGGAGGTAATCCTCAGAACCGCCTACCGTCCTGGCGTGAGGTTCGCCCTGGCCGGCCGGGATTCTCGCGAACACCTGCCGCTGATGGTCAGCGTCGAGGACAACGGCGAGGGCATCCCCGAAGACATGCGGGCCCACATCTTCGATCCCTTCGTCACCTCCAAGCCGAAGGGAAGCGGCCTCGGCCTGGCCCTGGTTGCCAAGATCATCGACGATCACGGCGGGACCATCGAGGTCGACAGCGCTTATAAGCGCACGGTCATCCGGGTGATGCTGCCGATGGTGCGCCCGGTCGTTGAACATCCGGAAGGAGGGGCCGAATGAGCCCGACGCCGACCGTTCTCGTCGCCGACGACGACCAGGCGATCCGTACCGTGTTGAGCCACGCCCTGGGGCGGGCGGGCTTCGACGTGCGCACCACCGGCAATGCCTCGACCCTGTGGCAGTGGGTCAGCGACGGCGAAGGCGACCTGGTGATCACCGACGTCATCATGCCCGACGAGAACGGCCTCGACCTTATCCCGCGCATCAGGAAGATCCGGCCCGAGTTGCGCATCGTCGTCATGAGCGCCCACAGCACCATGCTGACGGCGGTCAAGGCGGCCGAACGTGGGGCCTTCGAATACCTGCCCAAGCCGTTCGACTTGAACGAGATGGTCAATGTCGTGCGGCGCGGCCTGGAAGCGCCGCGGGCAAGGCCCGATGATCAGTCGGCCATGCCCGAAGAGGCGTTGCCGATGATTGGCCGCTCGTCCGCCATGCAGGAGGTCTACCGCACCCTGGCTCGCCTGATGAACACCGACCTGACGGTGATGGTGGTCGGCGAATCGGGCACCGGCAAGGAACTCGTGGCCCGCGCGCTGCACGATTACGGCAAGTGGCGCCACGGTCCCTTCGTTGCCATCAACATGGCGGCGATCCCGCGCGAACTGATCGAGAGCGAACTGTTCGGTTACGAGAAGGGGGCGTTCACCGGGGCCATCCAGCGCAGCGTCGGGCGCTTCGAGCAGGCCGAAGGGGGAACGCTCTTCCTGGACGAGATCGGCGACATGCCGCCCGAGGCCCAGACCCGTCTGCTCAGGGTGTTGCAGGAGGGCGAATACACCACCGTCGGTGGACGCAAGACGCTGCGCGCCAACGTGCGGATCATCGCCGCCACCCATCGCGACCTGCGCCAGCTGATCCGTCAGGGAATGTTCCGCGAGGATCTCTATTTCCGCCTCAATGTAGCGCCCATGCGCCTGCCGCCGCTGCGCGAGCGCACCGAGGATCTGCCCGAACTGGTCCGCCACTTCCTGTCCAAGGCGGTATCCGAAGGCCTGCCGCTCAAGGTGATCGACCGTGGGGCCATGGACCGCCTGATGGCCTATCGCTGGCCGGGCAATGTCCGCGAGTTGGAGAACCTGATCCGCCGGTTGGCCGCCCTCTATTCGCAGGAAGTGATCGGCGTCGAGGTGATCGAGGCCGAACTGGCCGAAGCGTCGGCCGTGGTCGAGCCCGAGGGCAACGGCCTGTCGCAGTCGATCGAGGGCCACCTCAAGACCTATTTCGCCGCCCTCGGCGGTGCGCTGCCGACGCCCGGCCTCTATGATCGGGTGCTCCATGAGATGGAACGCCCCCTCATCTCGCTGACCCTGCAGGCGACCCGCGGCAACCAGATCAAGGCGGCGCAGGTGCTTGGGCTCAACCGCAACACCCTGCGCAAGAAGATCCGCGAACTCAATATTTCGGTGGTTCGGGGCGGCAAATGAGGAGAATCGTCCGTACGCCGCGCCGGTTGGTGGCGCGGCTCCGGAGGTGGACTCGCGCAACGTCCTTTGCGCGGCGGCTGGCCTATGTGCTGTCGGCGGCGGCGGTGGCGTCGGGGCTGGCGACGCTGGCGACGATGACGGCCCCCGAGACCAATCCCAGGGTCATCCTGTCGCTGCTCTATCTGGATATCCTGTTCGTGCTGCCGCTGGGCGCCGTGGTGTCGTGGCGGCTGGCCCGCCTGTGGGGCGAGCACCGGCGCGGCTTGGCGGGGTCGCGTTTGCAGGCGCGCCTGGTGGTGCTGTTCGGGCTGGTGGCGGTGACGCCGGCCATCCTGGTCGCGGTGTTCGCCGGGCTGTTTCTCAATTTCGGGCTGGAGTCGTGGTTCAGCGGCCGGGTCCGCACCGCGCTCAATGCCGCAGAAGTGGTGGCCGAAGCCTATCTCAAGGAACATAAGCAAAGCATCGTTTCCGAGATTGCGGCGATGGCCAACGACCTCGACGGCAATGCGGCGGCGCTCATTCGCAATCCGCAGCACTTCGAGAACGTGCTGACCACCCAGGCGGCGCTGCGCTCGCTTCCCGAGGCTGCGGTGCTGGACAGCACGGGAAGGGTCACGGTGCAGTCCCGCTTCACCGTCTCGTTGACCTTCGACCCGGTGCCGCAGACGGCCCTGGAGAAGGCCGGGAGCGGCGAGATCGTGGTGATGACCGGCGAAAAGGACGACCGCGTACGGGCGATGGTCAGGCTGCACCGCTTCGTCGACGCCTTCCTGCTGGTCGGCCGGCCGGTCGACCCTGTCGTCATCGAGCAGACGCAGCAGGCGAGGGGAGCCATCTCGCAGTACGAGCTTCTCGAACAGCACCAGGAATCCATCCAGATCAGCTTCGTCATGATCTTCGTGGTGGTGGCCCTTCTTTTGCTGCTGGCGGCGGTGTGGGTCGGCGTCAACTTGGCGGCCCAGCTTTCCCATCCAATCAGCAACCTGATCGCCGCGGCGCAACGTATCGGCAAGGGTGACCTGAAGGCGAGGGTCAAGGCGGACAGCACATCCGACGAGATCGGAACCCTGAGTCGAGCCTTCAACCGCATGACCGAGCAGTTGGAGACGCAGCAGTTGGGGCTGATGGAGGCCAACCGCGAACTCGACGAGCGCCGGCGGTTCTCCGAGGCGGTGCTGACCGGCGTCAGCGCCGGCGTCATCGGCCTGGACCGGGCCCAGCGCATTACGCTCCCCAATCGTTCGGCGTCGCAATTGCTGGTTACCGACCTCGAGGGTTCGATCGGTATCGGCATCACCGAGATTTTTCCGGAAATCGACCCCATGATGCGGGAGGCGCGCTATCGGCCAGACCGCCTGCACCAGTCGGAAATCCGCGTCACCCGGGACCGCAGCGTGCGCACCCTGCTGGTTCGGGTGGCGGCCGAGCGCCAGGATGACGAGATCGTCGGCTATGTCGTCACCTTTGACGACATCACCGCCCTACAATCGGCGCAGCGCAAGGCGGCTTGGGCCGATATCGCCCGGCGCATCGCCCACGAGATCAAGAACCCGCTGACGCCGATCCAGCTTTCGGCGGAACGGCTAAAGCGCAAGTACCTGGAACAGATCACCTCGGATCGCGACACCTTTTCCATGTGCACGGACACGATCATCCGTCAGGTCGAGGACATCGGGCGCATGGTGGACGATTTCTCGTCCTTCGCGCGCATGCCGCAGCCTTCGATGAAGCCCGAGAACCTAGTCGAGATCTGTCGCCAGGCGGTCTTCCTCGAGCGCACCCGGCATCCCGAGATCGCCTTCGACCTGCGTGAACCCGAACAGCCGATCAGCCTGCGGTGCGACAACCGTCAGGTCGGCCGCGCGCTTGCCAACGTGCTGAAGAACGCCGCCGAGTCGATCGAGCGGCGCGAGACCGATGCCAACCTGCCGGGCGAGATCGTCATCACCCTGCGTCGCACGGAGGATACGGACGATTCCCGCGTCGTCATCGTGGTGGAGGACAACGGCATCGGCTTGCCCGAGGAACACCGCGACCGCCTGACGGAGCCCTATGTGACGACCCGTGACAAGGGAACCGGGCTTGGCCTTGCCATCGTCAAGAAAATCATGGAAGACCACGACGGCGATCTGCTCCTGGAGGATCGGCCGGTGGCCGGTGCCAGGATTTCCTTGATTTTCGGTTCCCAAGGTGCCGCTTCGGCGGTGTCAGACGAGGGGGGCGGTGCCGCAAACGACACGGATGCCTCCGGCTCCTTGAACGCTGCAACGGACATTCCGGCCCATGGCTCATGATATTCTGATCGTCGACGACGAACGGGACATCCGCCTCCTGACCTCGGGTATCCTCGAAGACGAGGGCTATCAGACGCGGGAAGCCGGAGACAGCACGGCGGCGCTGGCCAGCATCGAATCCCGTCAGCCCAGCCTCGTCCTGCTCGACATCTGGCTCAAGGGCAGCGAGCTGGACGGCCTTGAGATCCTCAAGATCATCAAGCAGGATCACCCCTACGTGCCGGTGGTCATCATGAGCGGCCACGGCACCATTGAATCGGCGGTCGCCGCCATCAAGGACGGGGCCTATGACTTCATCGAAAAGCCGTTTGCGGCCGACCGTCTGGTCCTTGCCGCCAACCGGGCGATCGACGCCATGCGCCTCAAGCGCGAGAACGAGGAACTGCGCCTCAGGGCCGGCACCGAAACCCAGCTGGTGGGCCGCTCGACGGCCATCAACCAGGTTCGACAGATCATCGAGCGGGTGGCGCCGGCCAACAGCCGCGTGCTGATCACCGGCCCCGCCGGTTCCGGCAAGGAAGTGGTGGCGCGCATGCTGCATGCGCGCTCGCGCCGTGCCTCCGGGCCTCTGGTCGTCGTCAACTGCGCCAACATGGAGCCCGGCCGGGTCGAGAGCACGCTGTTCGGCACCGAGACGTCCGGCGAGGGCCCGCGCAAGATGGGCATGCTGGAAGCGGCGCACAACGGCACCCTGCTGCTCGATGCGGTGGATGACATGCCACTGGAGACCCAGGGAAAAATCGTGCGCATGCTCCAGGAACAGACGTTCGAGCGGGTCGGCGGCACCACACGGGTGGAGGTGGATGTGCGGGTGGTCGCAGCCACCAGTTCGGACTTGGCGGCGAAGATGACCGCCGGGCAGTTCCGCGAGGATCTATTCTTCCGGCTGAACGTCGTGCCAATCCCGGTGCCGTCGCTGCGCGAGCGGCGCGACGACATTCCGTTGTTGGCCGCGCACTTCATGGAGCGGGCCGCCGCCAATGTCGGACAGCCGTCGCTCGCCTTTGGCGAGGATGCCATTGCCGCGCTCCAGGCTTACGACTGGCCGGGCAACGTACGCGAACTGCGCAATGTCGTCGAATGGCTGCTGATCATGGCCCCGGGAACGTCCGAGGGGGCGATCCACACCGACATGCTGCCGGCCGCCGTGATCGCCAAGACCACCGTTCCCTCGGCCGGCGGCAGCAGCGAAATCATGAGCTTGCCTTTGCGCGATGCCCGCGAGATATTCGAGCGCGAATACCTGATTGCCCAAGTCAATCGGTTCGGTGGCAACATTTCCAAGACCGCTGCGTTCGTGGGCATGGAGCGGTCCGCCCTTCATCGGAAGCTCAAATCGCTTGGCGTGCAGAGCGAAGAAGGAGTACGCCGGATTGAGCCGTGAACGATCTTCACGGAGCGGCGGAATGCGGGACGAGACGGGAGTAGGGGGCCGATGAAGGTTCTGGTATGCGGCGCGGGGCAGGTGGGCTTCAACATCGCCCGCTACCTCGCCATGGAAAACAATGACGTCACGGTTATCGATCAGTCGCCGGAACTGGTGCGCCGGATCAGCGACAGTCTCGACGTCAAGGGCATCGTCGGCCATGCCTCCCATCCCGACGTTCTGGAAAGGGCTGGCGCCGGTGACACCGACATCATCATCGCGGTCACCCAGGCCGACGAAGTCAACATGATGGCCTGCCAGGTGGCGCATTCGCTGTTCGAGGTGCCGACCAAGATCGCCCGGGTGCGTCACCAGAGTTACCTGAACCCCGTTTGGAGTACGCTGTTCTCGCGCGAGCACATGCCGATCGACGTCATCATCTCGCCGGAGATCGAGGTGGCGCGCGCGGTGACCCGGCGTTTCGAGGTGCCGGGGGCGTTTGAGATGATCCCGCTGGCCCAGGGCCGCGTAAAGCTGGTCGGCGTGCGCTGCGACGAGGGCTGCCCGCTGATCAACACGCCGCTTCGCCAGCTGACCCAGCTATTTCCCGACCTCAACATCGTCATCATCGGCCTGACCCGCCAGGGACGCGCCATCGTGCCGACGGCCGACGACCAGATGCTGGTCGGCGACGAGGCCTATTTCGTGGTCGACAGCGACCAATTGCCCCGCGCCATGGCCGCCTTCGGCCACGAGGAGGCCGAGGCGCGCCGGCTGCTGATTTTCGGTGGCGGCAACATCGGTCTGTTCCTGGCCAAGCAGGTCGAGGCCGATTTCCCGTGGGTTCACACCAAGATGATCGAGGCGACCGCGGATCGCGCCGAAACCATCGCCGCCGATCTCAAGAAGACGGTGGTGCTCTATGGCGACGTGCTGGAGCCGGAAATCCTCGAGGAGGCCAACGTCGGGGCCACCGATACCGCCGTCGCCGTGACCAACGACGACGAGACCAACATCCTGTCGTCGCTGCTGGCCAAGCGGTACGGCTGCAAGCGGACCATCGCGCTGATCAATAAGCCGAGCTACGAGCCCCTGATCACGACGCTCGGCATCGACGTCGTGGTCAGCCCGCGCAACATCACGGTTTCGACCATTCTGCAGCACGTCCGGCGCGGCCGCATCCATGCGGTCCACACCTTGCGCGAGGGCTTCGGCGAATTGATCGAGGCCGAGGCGATGGAAACCTCGGGCCTGGTCGGCCAGAAGCTGCGCGACGCCAATATTCCGACCGGCGCCATGGTCGGCGCCATCGTCCGCGACGGCCAGGTCATCAGCCCGCGCGGCGATACCGTCATTCAGGCCCATGACCGGGTGGTGCTGTTCGCCACCACCGAGGCGGTACGCAAGGTCGAGAAGCTGTTTTCGGTCAGACTGGAATTCTTCTGAGGGAGGAAGCGAGTGGGACGCATTGCCTATGTCAACGGCCGCTATGTTCCGCATGCGGAGGCGGCCGTTCATATCGAGGATCGGGGCTATCAATTCGCCGACGGCGTTTACGAGGTGCTGGCCGTCTACAAGGGCAAACTGATCGACGAGCCCGGACATATCGAGCGCCTGGATCGCTCGCTTCGCGAGCTCAGGATCGACTGGCCGGTGACGCCGCGTGTGCTCGCTGTGCTGATGCGCGAAACCATCCGCCGTAACCGTTTGACGGACGGGACCATCTACCTGCAGGTGACGCGTGGAGTCGCGTCGCGCAGCCATCCCTTTCCCGACGATGCCGCGCCGGCCCTGGTGATGACGGTCAAGGCCAAGGACCTCAACACCCTGAAGGGCGGCATCCCAACCAAGGTGATCACCGTGCCCGATCAGCGCTGGGCGCGGCCGGATATCAAGTCTGTCGCCTTGCTGCCCAATTGCCTGGCTCAACAGCAGGCCAAGGAGGCGGGCTGCTACGAGGCCTGGCAGGTGGATCGTGACGGCTACGTCACCGAGGGCACCATGTCGAACGCCTGGATCGTCAGCGCCAAGGGAGAACTGATGACCCGCAGCGCCGATGGGAACACCATCCTCAACGGCATTACCCGACTGGCCGTCCTCGACGTCGCCAAGGCTGCCAAGGTCAAGCTGGTCCAGCGGCCGTTCACCGTCGCGGAGGTCAAGAAGGCGCGCGAGGCGTTCCTGACCAGCACCACCTCGTTCGTCAAGCCGGTGGTCGAGGTCGACGGGCGGAAGGTCGGCAATGGCGAACCCGGCCCGATCACCCGCCAGTTGGGCAAACTGATCGCCGAGCGGCTGGAGGCCCAGGTGGCCTGACGCGGCAAGGCTCGGGGGAACGAAATTGATGAAACCGACACTGGGCATCCTGGGTGGCATGGGGCCGCTGGCGACCGTCGATTTCATGCGCAAGGTCATCGACCTGACGCCGGCTACCGGCGACCAGGACCACATCCCGATGGTGGTGGCCTCGATTCCGCAGGTGCCGGACCGCACGGCGGCCATCCTGGGCAGCGGCGAATCGCCGCTGCCGGCCATGCTGGAGGGCATCCGCCTGCTCAATCAGGCCGCCGTCGATGCCGTGGCCATTCCGTGCAACACGGCCCATTACTGGTTCGACGACCTGGCTCGCGAATCCAGGGCGCCCATCCTGCATATCGTCGATGCCGCCTGCTCCGTTCTGAAGGAGCGGACGCGAGGCGTAGGTACGGTCGGCTTCCTGGGAACCACCGGCATGGTCAAGTCGGGCATCTATCAGCGACGGATCGAGGCCGGCGGCTACGCCTGCCTGACCCCCGACGAGGCCGACCAGGAGAAGCTGGTGATGGGGGGAATATACAAGATCAAGGCCGGCGATCTGGCGGCGGCCCGCGATCTTCTGGAGCAGGCGGCCGACGGCCTGCGCGCCCGCGGCGCCGGCGCCATCGTGCTTGGCTGCACCGAGATTCCCATCGTCATCGCCGATGGCGGCGACGTCATCGACGCCACGCTCGCCCTGGCCGGCGCCTGCGTGCGCCGCTTCGCCGCGGCGGATGCCGCGGCATGACCTTGAGCGCTTCGCCGCGGCCGAAGGCCGTCATCTTCGATTGGGACAACACCCTCGTCGAAACCTGGCCGGCCATCCACGCCGCGCTCGCCCGCACCTTCGAACGCTATGGCCTGACGCCCTGGACGTTCGAGGAAACCAAACAGCGGGTCCGCAAATCGATGCGCGAAAGTTTCCCGCCGCTGTTTGGCGAGCGGTGGGAGGAGGCTGGCGCCTTCTTCAAGGAGGCCTTCACCTCCATTCACCTGGATTTTCTCAAGCCTGCCCCCGGGGCCGAGGATATGCTGGCGGCCTTGAAGGCGCAGGGAATCTATTTGGGGGTAGTCAGCAACAAAAACGGCGACGTCCTGCGCCAGGAGGCGGTACACCTGGGGTGGGAGGGGTATTTCGGCCGCATCGTCGGCGCTTTCGATGCCCCGCGCGACAAGCCGGCCGCCGATCCGGTCCATCTGGCCCTGGCCGGCAGCGGAATTGCCTGCGGGCCCGATGTCTGGTTCGCCGGAGACACCGACGTCGACCTCGAATGCGCCGTCACCGCGGGATGCATACCGGTGCTTGTGCGCGCGGAACCGCCGGGCAACGGCGAGTTTGACGAATTTGGTCCGGCTCACTATGTTAAGGGCTGTCTGGCGCTTTCCAACCTGATGCTAAGGTTGTAGGGTGCCAAAATGTCCGGTCTTTTGGGGACGGTTCGGCGACGGATTGCCGGGCCGCAGGGGGTCGGACGACTTCATCAAACTCTTTACGCCGGCAGGTCCAGAACGGGGGCTGTCGGTCAACAATATGGGAGGTGGCCTACTATGTCCTCCGAACGCTCTCAGAACGTTCAGGACGTCTTCCTGAACCACATTCGCAAGAACAAGACGCCCGTCACGGTTTTTCTCGTCAATGGCGTGAAACTTCAGGGGATCATTACCTGGTTTGACAACTTCTCCGTGCTGTTGCGCCGGGACGGGCACACCCAGTTGGTCTACAAACACGCGATCTCGACGGTCATGCCGTCGGTGCAGATCCAACTGTTCGACCCCGATAAGGAAGAGGCAGCTGAAGCATAGCTGACTTGAACGACACTTCCGGGTTATCTGCGACGCCATCGAATACCGAACCGGGTTCCGGTCGGTGTCTGGTGGTCCATCCTGAGCTCAAGGGGGAGCGCCTTCAAACGCGCGCCCCTGCCGCGCGCCTGGCCGAAGCCGTCGGCTTGGCTCGCGGCATCGAGCTTGCGGTCGTGCATGCCGAAGTCATCCGCGTGCCGCGCGTCCGGCCGGCGACCCTGTTCGGGCGCGGGACGGTGGATCGTCTGCGTGCATTGGTCAAGGGACCCGGGGCGGTGCCCGAGGTTTTCGGCAAGGACGATGACACCGACGACGACGAAGTTGCCGACGAGGAGGCGGCTCCCGATGACGGCGGTCCCGCCTCTGTCGACGTCACCATCGTCGATGCCGCCCTAAGCCCGGTCCAGCAACGCAACCTGGAGAAGGCGCTCGGCTGCAAGGTCATCGACCGTACCGGCTTGATCCTGGAAATCTTCGGCGCGCGCGCCCGCACCCGCGAGGGACGCCTGCAGGTCGAACTGGCGGCGCTGACCTATCAGCGCAGCCGCCTGGTCCGCTCGTGGACCCACCTGGAGCGCCAGCGCGGCGGCTTCGGTTTCATGGGTGGCCCCGGCGAGGCGCAGATCGAGATGGACCGCCGGCTTCTGAGCGAGCGCATCGTTCGGTTGGCCAAAGAAATCAAAGAAGTCAAGCGGACCCGGGCCATCCAGCGACGCGCCCGCCAGCGTGTGCCCTTTCCGGTGGTCGCCCTGGTCGGCTACACCAATGCCGGCAAGTCGACGTTGTTCAACCGCCTGACGCGGTCCGCCGTCGTTGCCAAGGACCAGCTCTTCGCCACCCTCGATCCGACCATGCGCGCGCTACGCCTGCCGTCGGGCCGGCACATCATCCTTTCCGATACCGTCGGCTTCATCTCGGATTTGCCGCACGAACTGGTCGCCGCCTTCCAGGCGACGCTCGAGGAGGTGTGCGAGGCCGACGTGGTGGTTCACGTGCGCGACATGTCCCATTCCGACAGCGAGGCCCAGCGGGAAGATGTGCATGGCGTGCTGGCCCAACTGGGTCTGGAGGCCACCGTCGATGCCGGGCTGATCGAGGCCCTCAACAAGATCGACCTGTTGCCGCCGGAACCTCGTGCCCTGGTCGTCAACCAGGCGCTCCGCCGCGCACCGCCGGCGCCGCCGGCCGTGCCGCTGTCGGCGGCGACCGGCGAGGGGGTTGCCGCCTTGCTTGCCGCCTTCGACGCCCGGCTTGCCCAATCCCGCCAGGAAATCGAGGCCGAGGTGGATCTGGCCGACGGCGCCACCCTGGCCTGGCTTTATGCCCATGGCGAGGTCCTTGACCGGCACGACGACGAACGCCTGGCCTATCTGCGCGTCCGCCTGGACGCGGCGGACGCCGCCCGCTTCGCCCGCCGCAGGGAAGACGGAAAAATCTAGACGCTTGGCGTCCTTCTCACCGAATGCCGTCTTCTCACCGAATGCCGTGATCCACCGATTCGTGGTGTGGGCAGTGCTGCACCTCGACGGTGACGTGAACCAGTCCCAGCCCCGCCGGCAGCCGCCGACGGTAGGCATCGGGAGCCTCGGGCGCGCTGGCGACGACGGCCAGCGCGGCGGCATAGATGCCGGGGCCGATCGACCACAGGTGGAGGTCGGCCAGGCGGGCGTCGTCGCCGCTTCCCTCGATGGCGGCACGCACTTGGTTGCGCATCGCCCGGGGGGCCTGGCGGTCGAGCAGTACGCGGGCGGTGTCGCGCAACAAGCCCCATGACCAGCGGGCGACGAGGATGGCGCCGGCAATGCCCATCAGGGGGTCGAGCCAGTCGAAGCCGAGGAACTTGCCGGCGACCAGGGCGAAAATGGCCAGCACCGATGTCAGGGCATCGGCAATGACGTGCAGATAGGCGGCCCTGAGGTTGTGGTCGTCGTGACGGGCATGGCCGTGAGTATGCTCGTGGTCATGGTCATGGTGGTCGTCATCATCGTGCGCTTCGCCATGATCGTGCCCATGGCCGAGGACGACGGCGCTTGCCGCGTTGACGATAAGTCCGGCGATGGCTACCAGGATGGCCTGATCGAAGGCGATGGCGACCGGATTCACCAGGCGGATGCTGCTTTCCCACGCCATCAGGGCGGCGAAACATACCAGCAGGACGGCGCTGCCGAAGCCGGCCAGGGCGTTGACCTTGCCGGTACCGAAGCTGAAACGGGAATCGAAGGCGTGGCGGCGGGCATAGACGTAGGCCACCACGGTGATGCCGATGGCCAGCGCATGCGAGGCCATATGCAGCCCATCGGCCAGCAGCGCCATCGATCCGAAGGCGATGCCGGCGGCGATCTCCGCCACCATCATGACGGCGGTGAGCGCGATGACCACCTTGGATCGGCGCTCGCCGATGCGCACGCGATCCTGTCCGAAGGCGTGATCGTGGTTCCAGGAACTGATATCGTGGGTATGCATGCGTGGTTGACCCCACAAGGCAAAGGGAAATCCGACAATGGTGACAACGGCGTCGCAGCGCAAGTGGCGCGACAAGCACCGCTACGTCAAGACTCAGCTTAACGTGATGGCCCGCAAGCTGGTCCATCGCTATCTGACCGAAATCGCCGTTGCTTACGGTCTGCGTGGCAAGGGCGAGGCGGTCACCTTCGCCGTCTTCGTGACCCGCGCGCTCATGCAGCGGGCCGAGTTCGATCCGGCGACGGCCGACCTGCTTGGCCTGTTCGCCGACACCTACCGGTCGGACCGCGACGTCTATTCGGCGTGACCGGCGGGCGTTCGCCCACGGAAACGGCAAAAGACCAGGTTTTCCGCCAGTTTCGGCACCATGGAGAGACCCGGGCCATGGTCTCGGCCGGGTAGGCGGGTCCGTCGCGTGGACTCGC
Source organism: Rhodospirillales bacterium (assembly GCA_014859895.1). Lineage (GTDB taxonomy): Bacteria > Pseudomonadota > Alphaproteobacteria > Rhodospirillales > Shumkoniaceae > Shumkonia. The sequence goes on along the minus strand of JACZKS010000035.1, from coordinate 6,281 downwards.
GGTTGTATGGAAATGGGGGAGGTTCTCTTGCAAGTGCTTGTTATTTACCGTTTTTAGACGTATGAAAGAAGCGGGCCGGCCTAAAAGCTTGTGGATCTCCAAGGCATTTTCGACGGCTTCCCGTTCATGTATGCCGCATGGCGGGTGTGCCTATTTTACAAGAGGAACAGTATGACTACCGGTACAGTCAAATGGTTCAATCCCACCAAGGGGTTTGGCTTCATCGAGCCCGACGACGGCGGGCGTGATGCGTTCGTTCACATTTCGGCCGTAGAGAAAGCCGGTCTAACCGGCCTGTTCGAAGGACAGAAGGTCGAATACGAGTTGGTTCCCGGTCGCGACGGTCGCGCGGCGGCGGACAATCTCAAGGTGATCGAATAGGGAGACGACAATCCCGAATTCGACGAAAGGCCTCCCGGCATTCCGGGAGGCTTTTTTTTGGCACCACCGAGCCCCCGGGGCCTAATCCTTGCCAGCGGCCACGGAGCGGGGATCGCGCGGCCGTTCCACGATGCCAGGTACCAGTTGATCGTCGATTTCGCGACGCAAGTACTCGATCATCATCTCGGTCAGGGGCTCGGTTTCGTCGTTCTTGGGCAGGATGACGCCGAACGACACCCAGCGTTCCGGATCGAGTGGCCTTAAGACCACCTCCCGCGGATCGAGGGTGGCGGCGCTCAGGCGGTCGATGATCGTCACCCCGGCGCCGTTGGCGACCAGGTGGCTGGCCATCTGCGACGACGAGGTCTGCAAGCGGTAGGAAATGTGCATCTCGCTGGCGTGGAACAGCTCGTCCATCTGTTTGCGCAGCAGCAGGCCGGGGAATTGGGCGATCACCGCTTCGCCGGCCAAGTCCTCGACCGTCAGCCGCTCGCGGCGGCAAAGGGAATGGCCGACCGGCAGCAGCAACTCCAAACGGACCCGCACCAGGGGGATGGAGCGCACGGAGGAATGGAGCACCGGCACGTTGCCGAAGCCGATGTCATACTCCTTGCCGCCGATCCACAGTTCGAGGTCCCGCCGCGTCCGCAGGTCGAGGGAGATCTCCACGTCGGGATGCTCGCGGGCGAGGCTGGCGACGGCCGGACAGACGACGCTCAGCGCGGCGCGCGGCATGCTTACCACGCGCAGGCGCTTGACCCGGCTGGAGCGGATCTCGTCGGCGATACGCGGGATTTCATCGAGGTTGGCAAGGATGCGCCCGGCCTCGCGCACGAAGGCGCGGCCCTCCTCGGTCAGGATCATGCGCCGCCTCACCCGATGAAAAAGGGGCAACCGAAGCTCCGCCTCAAGCAAGGCCAGCAGGCGGCTGACCGCTGGCTGGCTGAGGTTCATGACGCGCGAGGCGCCAACCACCGATCCCTCGGCGACGATCGCGCGGAAGGCGCGCAGGGCCTTGATGTTCATCGCTCGCTTCCCTCAAGATCAATAAGTAAATTCTATCAAGTAATAATAACAATGCAATTTATGGATTCATTGATTGAGGATAGAAGGAGTCGTGGCGCGACGTGATGGGGACGAGACCGATGACGACGGAAGACATCTTGAAGGCCTGTCCCCCTCGACGGGTTGCCGCGCTCTCGCGCGGGGCGCTTTCCTACCGAACCGCCGGGCAGGGGCCGGCCGTGGTGTTCCTGCACGGGCTGGCGGGCAACTCGCTGAGTTGGGTACGCCAATTTCCGGCGCTTTCGGCACGTTATCGCATCGTCGCCTGGGACGCGCCCGGCTTCGGCGTTTCCGACGCCGTAGAGCCGGACGTCGAGGTTTTTGCGGACGTCCTATGCGAACTGTTGGACCACCTGGATTGCAGCTCGGCGGCCGTGGTCGGTCATTCGATGGGCGGCGTGGTGGCGGCGCGCCTGGCAAGCGGGCATCCCGGCAGGGTGGCGCGGCTGGTCCTGTCGTGTTCCCACCCCGGCTACGGAGACCCTGCGGACAGCCCGATACAGCCGCGCGTTGAGCAGCGGGTGCGGGAACTGGCGAGCGTCGGCGCCGCCGAATACGGCCGTATCCGGGCCCGCGGGCTGTTCCCGGCCGGCTTCGCCGACGAGGAGGCGATGGACGTGGCCGCCCTGATTGCCGCCGAGGCGCGGCCCGAGGCCATCCGCTCCTCCACACGGATGTTGCAGTTGGCCGACAACCGATCCGTTCTGCCCCGCTTGAAGATGCCGGTTCTGGTAATCACCGGCGAGCGCGATCCGGTCGTCAAGCCCAGCCTGCGCGACGAGCTTCACGCCCTGACGCCGCAGGCGCGGCACATCGAGATGCCGGGCGCCGGACATGCGCCCTACCTGGAAAATCCCGCCTCCTACAACGCCATTCTCGACGAATTCCTGAGCCCCGGCTGATCGGACGGCCGACAGCCGGCCAACGACTTTTGAAGGTTCGCAAACGCCACGAAAAACAAGAACAACAATTCCAGCAGGAGGTAGACATGACAGGGTTCCTGATCGCTGTGGCCGTCACGGTCATCGTCGCATGGCTGATCGTCAAGAAGTACCAGCCCCACGCGGTGTTGCTGATCGCCGGGCTGTTTTTGCTGGCCGCAACGGCCGTCCTGTTCCCCGAAACGTCGATCCTTTATGGCAAGACCAAGTCGACCGGCTGGGTCGGCTTCGACGTCTTCAATTACGTCAAGGAATCGATGGGCGTACAGGCGGCCGGCATCGGCATGATCATCATGGCGGCCGGCGGCTTCGCCAAATACATGGACCACATCGGAGCCACCGACGCCATGGTCGAGGTGTGCATCGGACCCCTCAGGCTTCTCAAGGCGCCCTATGTGGTTCTGGCGCTGGGCTATGCGGTGGGGCAGGTCCTCAACATCTTCATTCCCAGTGCAGCCGGGCTTGCCATGTTGCTGCTGGTCACGTTCTATCCGACCCTCGTTCGGCTTGGTGTCAGCCGGGCGGCGGCGGCGGCGATGATCGGCACCACCGCCGTGCTCGACCTCGGCCCGGCCTCCGGTACCGCCAACCTGGCCGCAAAGACGGCAGGCCTCGATCCGGCCATCTACTTCGTCCATTACCAAGTCCCGGTGGCGGTGGTGACCATTCTCGTCATCTCGGTCCTGACCTATCTGACCGCCCGCTATTTCGACCGCAAGGATGGGCACGTCGTGGCCATGGAGGCCGCCGGCGAAACGTCGGCCACCGGTCAGCACAAAAAGGTACCCGCCATTTACTCGATCCTGCCGATGGTACCGCTCACCCTGATCCTGGTCTTCAGCAAGCTGCTGGTGGACGGCATCAAGATGGACGTGGTGACCGCAATGATCATCGGCATGCTGCTGGCATTGTTGTGCGAGTCCGTAAGAACCCGCGACATGCGCGAAGTGCTCAAGGGCATGATGGCCTTCTTCGATGGGATGGGGCGGATGTTCGGGCGGATCGTGACGCTGATCATCTGCGCAGAAACATTCGCCGCCGGCCTCAAGGTCATCGGTGCGGTCGACTTCATGATTTCGGCGGTTCACGACGGCGGGCTGGGCATTACCGTGATGACCCTTCTGATGTGCGCCATGGTCTCGGCCACCGCCATCATCACCGGCTCGGGGGTCGCCGCGTTCTTCTCGTTCGCCAGCTTGACGCCGGCCATCGCGGCGAAGTTCGGAGTGGGGGCGGTCACCATGCTGCTGCCCATGCAGCTGGTCGCCGGTCTGGCGCGTTCGATGTCGCCGGTGGCCGGTGTCATCATCGCGGTCAGCGATGCCGGGCAGTGTTCGCCCTTCGAGATCGTCCGGCGAACGGTAATCCCGCTCGGCGGCGGACTCATCGCCACACTGCTTTACAGCGTCATTTTCGTCTGACCGATTGTTCACAAGGGGGGGCCGGGTTCATCGCGATCCCGGCTCCTTTTTTCGTTCCGCGCCTTTCCGTTTGGACAGCTTTCATTGGCAAGGCCTTCGCGAGGCCCTACATTTGGGCGCGCGGCGGGTTGGGCCGACGCGCCGTTGGAACGGACAGGAAACATCAGTTGAATCAATTGGTAGATGCGTTCAGCCGCTCGGGGTGCCGCCATCCCGATTTCGCCGCCGTCACCGCCATCCTGCGCGAAACCGCCGCCATCGAGGTCATGCCGCGGTTCCGCTGTCTCGCCGCCGGCGACGTGCGCGAGAAGGGGCCGGGCGACTTGGTGACGGTCGCCGATGTCGCCTCCGAACGCCGGCTCACCGCCGCGCTCATGGCGCTGGTTCCTGGTAGCGTGGTGGTTGGCGAGGAGGGGGTGGACGCCGATCCGGGCGTCCTCGACTTGCTGGCCGGGTCGGCGCCGGTGTGGGTGGTCGACCCCGTCGACGGCACCGGCAACTTCGCGGCCGGGCGGGAGTGCTTCGCCATGATCGTCGCCTACGTCGAGGGCGGCGAGACGGTGGCCGGCTGGATCCACGACCCGGTCCACGACGTCACCGTATATGGCGCGGTGGGCGAGGGGGCGTGGCGCGATGGCGTCCGCCTGTCGGTCGCCCCGGCCAAGCGGCTCTCTGAAACCACCGGTTCGGCGCCCAGCCGGGTGCGCAAGCGGGTGGCCGACCGGGGCGCCGCCGAGGGGATCGACGTGCCCGGCCACTTGCTGCAGTACCGCTGTGCCGGCCGCGAATACATGGACATGGCGCAGGGCAGCCTCGATTTCGCCCGCTACGGGCGGCGCCTCAAGCCTTGGGACCATGCCGCCGGCGTGCTGCTGCACCGCGAGGCCGGCGGTTTTTCCGCCGTCGACGAGGCGGGACGGCCCTATAGCCCGAGGGCGGGCATCGTCGAGGGCTCGCTGCTGGTGGCGGCCGACGCGGCGATGTGGGAGGCTCTGGCCGGCCTGCTGATCCCATCGGCCTAGGGGCGGTCGGGACAAGGATTTCGGAACGAGGAAGGAAGGCAATCGGAAATGACGGCAACGGCAGGCAAGGGCAGGGCGGCGTTCATCGGTCTCGGCAACATGGGCTATCCGATGGCCGGGCACCTGGCGAAGGCCGGATACCAAGTAACGGTCTACAACCGCACGGCGGCCAAGGCCAAGCGTTGGGCCGAGGAATATGGCGGCGATACGGCCGCCACGCCGAAGGCGGCCGCCAGCGGTGCCCAGTTTGTCTTCACCTGCGTCGGCAATGACGACGATCTCCGCGGCGTCGCCCTGGGCGAGGAGGGGGTGTTGGCCGGGTTGGGCGAGGGGGCCGTTTACGCCGATCACAGCACGGTATCGGCCGACGTCGCGCGCGAGCTTGACGCGGCGGCGCGGGCGCGACGCGGCGTTGCCTTCCTCGACGCCCCGATCTCGGGCGGGCAGGCGGGGGCCGAGAAGGGGACGCTGACCATCATGGTGGGAGGCGAGGAGGCGGCCTTTGCCAAGGCCGAGACGGTGATGCGCGCCTATGGCCGCGCCGTTACCCTGATGGGCCCGGCCGGGGCCGGCCAACTGACCAAGATGGTCAACCAGATCGCCGTCGTCGGGGTCATCCAGGGATTGGCCGAAGCGGTGCATTTCGCGAAAACGGCCGGCCTCGACGTGGGGCGCGTCATCGACGTCATTTCGAAGGGAGCGGCGCAGTCCTGGCAGATGGAAAACCGCGCCCTGACCATGGCCAAGGACGAATTCGATTTCGGCTTCGCGGTCGATTGGATGCGCAAGGACCTGGGCATCGTTATCGACGAGGCGAGGGGCAACGGCGCCAGCCTGCCCACCACCGCCATGATCGAACAATTCTACGCGCGTCTTCAGGCCCAGGGCGGCGGCCGCTGGGATTCCTCGGCCCTGATCAAGCTGCTGGCCGGCCGCTAGGGTATTTTCCGCTCAGGCGGGATCATTCTTCATCGTCACCCCGCGAACGCGGGGGGGCCAGGGCGAGTGACGGAGCGGTTGCCCTGGATTCCCGCTTCCGAGCCTGTGAAGGAAATGGCATCGCCGGCTGACTTGTGATTCTGTATGAGGATCAGGAGGTTTCCGATGTCGCAGGTTCGGTATCGTCAGGCGGATCGCTCACAGCTTCGCTGGGATATGGTTGATCTGGACAGCCAGATTCCCGGGGATCATCGGGCGCGGGTGGTTTGGGCGTTCGTTAAAGCCCTGGATCTTGGGGACTTGTATGCCGGGATCCGGGCGCAGGAGGGTGGCCCCGGTCGCTCGCCGGCCGATCCGCGCATGAGGAAGTTGCCATCGACGGCACGAAGGTGAAGGCGAACGCCGGACGGAGCAAGTTCCGGCGGGCGGTGACACTGGAGCGGATCGAGGCGGCGGCGCGCGAACGGGTAACTGTGCTGAAAAGCGAAGTGGACAGCGATCCGGAGGGGTCT
>JACZKS010000034.1 GCA_014859895.1 Rhodospirillales bacterium | reverse complement strand
GTGCGGGCCCGCGCCACCGCCGCCTCGGCACGCTTGAGTGCCGCCTCGGCGCTCTCGACGCCGGCCCGGGCGCGCTCGACGCGGGCCTCCTGGTCGGCGGCATCGAGCCGGGCCAGCACGTCGCCGGCCCTGACCCGGTCGCCGTGATCGGCGGACAGCTCGACCAGCGTGCCGCCCACCTCGACACCGACCTTCGAAACGATGCGCGCCTCCACCGTGCCCAGGCCGAAGACCTGGACGGGCACCGCGGGGGCCGGCCGGGCCACCTCAACCGTCACCGGCCGCACGACGACGAAGGCGGCAACACCCGCGCTCGCCAGGACGACGCCAAGACCGGCCAACACAACCTTGAGAACCCGCCTCTTCATGATACCCTTTCTTGAGGCTATAGTGAGTGAACACTCACTTATATAATCGAGAGATACGGCATCGTCAATGACATATACAATCATACTCATGGGGAGTTGTTGCGCCGGATAAAAGTGAGTGCTAACTTACTAATTGCCGGTGCGGCATCCCGTCCGCCGCCCGCCCGGAGGACAAGGCCCATGAGGATCCGCAAGAATGCCGCCGACCGGCGGGACGAGGTGATCGACGCCACGCTGAGGCTGGCGTCCGACGTCGGCCCTGAGCGCATCACCACCGACGCCATCGCCAAGGCGGTCGGGCTGTCGCAGGCGGCGGTGTTCCGGCACTTTCCGCACAAGGAGGACATCTGGGCGGCGGTGCTGGACTGGCTGCGCGCCCGTTTCGCCGAACGGTGGGCTGGTATGGCGGCCGGGGAGACCTCGCCCGAGCGGCGGCTCCGGGCCATCGTCCGCGGCCAACTGGAATTCATCCGCGCCAACCCCGGCCTGCCGATGATCCTCATGTCGCGCGAACTCCACACCCGCAGCGAGTTGCTGCGCGCCGGCATCGCCGGCCTGATGGAGATGTTCCACCGCCACCTGGCGGGCGTGCTGGAGGAAGGCAAGCGCAATGGCGAGTTCGCCGCCGATCTCGACGTGCCGCGCGCTGCCAACGTCGTCATCGCGCTGATCCAGGGCCTGGCCTTGCGCTGGTCGCTGAGTGGCCGCGCCTTCGACATCGTGAGCGAGGGGGAGAGAGCGCTCGACCTGGCGTTGGCGGGGATGGCTTCCAGATCTCGGAATTAGAGTTCGCCAGACCCGCGCACCCGGATGGATGGCGGCGTTCGGTTTCCGGGGGCCACTTTCGCGGGCTCTCTGATCTCCGGACCGGGCGCTCCGTCATGGTCGGGCGCGTGCCCCGGTCGCCGATATCCCGACTTGATCAAGGTCAAGGTGCCGGGAACGAGACGATGCTAACCCGTTCACCGGCTGGGGGAGAGAGTGTGTGGTTGGGCCGGGTGGTACTCTGCGGTTATCGCTGATCCCGCTTCTGGCGGCGGTCACACCGCCTCGCATTGAGTGGATACTCTCCCCCGCCACCTCCGGTGCCATGCACATTATATATCGCCGCCACCGGGCCGTCTTCGAGCGGCTCGGGGAGTATGGCTCCCGTCGATTCCTGGTCGATCCGATCGATCTTCCCTTCGCTTTCCTCCTGATGCCGCGGGCCGACGATCCCCAGGTCCACATGGTCCGCTCCGGGGAAGAGCCAAACGCCGATGTCGCCATCCACGGATCCTTCGGTACTCTGATCGCCCTTCTGGAAGGGCGGGTGGACGGGGATGCCCTGTTCTTTTCGCGTGACCTGACCGTCGAAGGGGATACCGAGGCCCTCCTGGCGTTGCGGAATGCCGTCGATGGCGAGGGCATCGATCTTCTCGAGGACTTCGTCATGTCCCTGGGCCCGCTGGCCCCGATGGGTGTGCGTCTTGCGGATATTGGTCGAACTTTTACCGCTCATCTGGCCGATCGGGCGGGTTCCGTCGTCGCCTCGTTGTTGGGGCCGCTGGATCGACGCTTGGCGGCTCAAGCCCGCACGCTCGACGAGGTCAAAGTCCGGCTGGAGCGGATCGAGCAGCGCATGGCTCGCAAGAGAACGTGAGGAGAACCGGGATGGGCCTCGCCCTTGAACTCGTTTGCCCCGCGGGCAATCCCGCTGCGCTCCGCGCGGCGGTCGATGCGGGGGCCGATGCCGTCTACGTTGGCTTCCGCGACGCCACCAATGCGCGCAATTTCCCCGGCTTGAACTTCAGCCGCAAGGAAATGACGGAGGGGCTCGACTACGCGCATGGCAAGAAGGTGAAGCTGTTCATCGCCATCAACACGTTCCCTCACGCCGGCGACCGCGGCCCCTGGATCCAGGCCATAGACGATGCGGCGGCAATGGCGGTTGATGCCGTGATCCTGGCCGACATCGGGCTCCTTGCCTACGCGGCCGACCGGTATCCCGACCTGCGGCGCCATCTTTCGGTACAGGCGTCGGCTTCCAGCGCCGATTCGATCGCCTTCTTCAGTGAGCGCTTCGGGGTGCGCCGGGTGGTGCTGCCGCGCGTGCTGACGGTCGACGAAATCGCTGTGCTCAATGCCGATATCGACGTGGAAACCGAGGTGTTCGCCTTCGGCGGGCTTTGCGTGATGGCGGAGGGGCGGTGTTCGCTCTCTTCCTATACGACCGGCCAGTCGCCCAATCTGAACGGCGTCTGCTCCCCGGCCAGCGCCGTCGCCTACGAACGCGAGGGGCGCGACATGGTTTCCCGCCTCGCCGGCCTCACCATCAACCGTTTCCCGGAAGGCGAGGCCGCTGGCTATCCCACCCTTTGCAAGGGTCGGTTCTCGGCGCGCGGTACGACATCCTACCTTTTCGAGGAACCCACCAGCCTCAACACCATCGACATCCTGCCCGATCTCGCGGCCGCTGGCGTTTCAGCCCTGAAGATCGAAGGGCGCCAGCGCGGCCGTGCCTACGTGGCCGAGGTCGTCGCCTCCTTTCGCCGGGCCATCGATGGAATGGATGGCGGGAAGGATGGCCGCGTAAGGCTCGCCGCGATGAGCGAAGGCGCTAGGCAGACCGAAGGCGTCTATCGAAAAAGCTGGCGCTGAGACGGAGCGATGATGGCCAAACTGACGCTAGGACCCCTGCTGTTCAACTGGTCCGCCGGGAAGCGGCGCGATTTCTATGCCCGCATCGCCGACGAGGCTTCCATTGACGCCGTATATCTGGGCGAGGTGGTATGCGCCAAACGGGCGCCGTTCAGCGACCCGCTGCTGCCCGACCTGATCGAGCGGCTGGAGAGGGCCGGTAAGGCGGTCGTCCTGTCGACACTCGGCTTGGTGATGAGCGCGCACGATCGCGAGATGGTGCGTCGGACCTGTGAGGTCGCGGATCGACTGATCGAGGCGAACGACCTGTCCGCGGTCCACCGCCTGGCGGGACGGTCCTTCACACTTGGCCCGTTGGTCAACGTCTATGACGAGGGAACGTTGAGCTATCTGGCCGGCCTGGGGGCCATCCGGGCGTGCCTTCCACCCGAACTCCCGCTGAAGGCCGTAAGGGAGCTGGCGGCTTCCAGGACGGCGGAGATCGAGGTGCAGGTTTTCGGCCGTCTACCGCTCGCCATCTCCGCCCGCTGCCCGCACGCTCGTGCCTATAAGCTCCACAAGGACAACTGCCAGTTTGTGTGCGGCGAGGATCCGGACGGCCTGCCGGTCGCGACCATGGACCACCAACCATTTCTCGCCGTGAACGGCTTGCAGACTCTCTCCGGCGCTTACGCGAACTACCTGGGCGATCTCCCGGCTATGCGGGACGCGGGTGTGCAATGGTTCCGCCTCTCCCCGCAGGATTGCGACATGGTGCGTGTCACGATGATCTTCCGCTCGGCGCTGGACGGGGCCTGTGACGGTGAAGAAGCAAACGCGTCTCTCGCCGGCCTGATCCCGGAGGTTGAGTTCGCGGACGGATTCCTTGGCGGTGCAGCGGGACGTTCGCGCTGTAAGCCGTCTTGATGGCCGTCAAGTGAGTGCCGTTCGCATTCTGTTAGGCTCTTTCTCCCAGTGCCGGGAAGGGAGCTCCGAAATTATGCCGAGCAAGCCCATCGAAAACCTCATGGACGACCATCGACTCATCGAAAAGGTGCTTGCCGCCATGCGCAGGTACGCGTCCGCCCTGCAATCGGGCGAGCCCGTCGAGCGCGCGTCGATCGAGGGGCTTGTCCCATTCATGCGCGAGTTCGCTGACGACTGCCACCACGGGAAGGAGGAGCACCGTTTGTTCCCGATGCTGGTCGAGAGGGGGCTGCCCGCCAGGAATGGCCCCATTCAGGCGATGTGCGCCGAGCACGAGATTGGCAGGCGGCTTGTTGGCGATTTGGAGAATGCCGTCGGCCGTCATCTCGATGGACATGCCGATACCGCCGGCGAGTTGGCCGCGACGATGGTGGCGATCGCCGACTTCTACGCGCGGCACATCTGGAAGGAGGACAATGTTCTTTTCCCGATGGCCGACCGGGTCCTGGGCGCCGACGAGGTGGCGGGATTGATCGCGGCCTTCGACAAGGCCGACGGACGCGCCGGGGTGGCGTCGCGCGAGCGCTTCGTCCGCTTTGCGCGGGGTCTGGTCGAGAGTAGCGACCGGCAAAATCCAATTTGATGCGGCCAATAACCATGCGAACATGGCGGTCATAACGAAAATGGGGCCAAAGATCGTGGGAGACGTCTTTCCGTATCCCGTCGCGGCTCGGCCGCCGGGGGCTCCGGCACGGGAAATCGGCATGGCAGAAGGGGCGGAACTGTCTCTCTGTGATCGCCCGATCATCCGGCAATATCCGACGAGGTCGCCATGATGACCGGCGCGGGCTCGGAGGGCAGGCGGGCACTGCTGCTGTCGACCCTGGCATTTGCGGCTTGTTTCGCCGTATGGACGATTTTCTCGATCATTGGCATCCGCATCAAGGATGAGCTTGGCCTCAACGAAACCGAATTCGGGTTGCTCATCGGCACGCCGATCCTGACCGGATCGCTGACCCGTCTTTTTCTTGGCATCTGGGCCGACCAGTACGGCGGTCGGATCGTCTTTCCGCTGGTGATGGTGGCCGCCGCCGCCGCCGCCTTCCTGGTGCCCTCGGCGACCACTTTTCCGCAGATGCTACTGGCAGCGTTGGGGGTCGGCGTGGCCGGCGGTTCCTTCGCGGTCGGCGTCGCCTACGTGTCCCGCTGGTATCCGGCCGAGAGGCAGGGGACGGCCCTGGGCATCTTCGGTGTCGGCAACATCGGCACGGCGATCACCCTGTTCGCCGCTCCGCTGGTGCTCGTTCCGTTCGGCTGGCAGGCGGTGCCGCGCGTCTGGGGGGCAATCCTTCTGGCGGTCGCGGCGTTGTTCTGGCTGTTCGCCCACGAGGATCCGATCGTCCGCGAGCGGCGCGCCGGCGGCCGACCGGCGAGAAGCCTTCGGCAGCAGCTTGCCCCGCTACGGCGCCTCCAGGTTTGGCGGTTCTCGCTTTATTATTTCTTCTTCTTCGGGGCGTTCGTCGGCCTGTCATTGTGGTTGCCGCGATACCTGATCGGCGTCTACGGCCTCGACATCTCTATGGCCGGCATGGCAGCCGTGCTGTTCTCGCTGCCGGCCGCCGCCTTTCGCGCCTATGGCGGGCACCTCGCCGACAAGTACGGGGCGCGCCGCGTCATGTACTGGACGTTCTCGGTAGCGATTGCCTGCACTTTCATCCTGTCGTATCCGCCCACCGATTACGTCGTGCACGGCATCAGGGGACCGATCAGTTTCCACTTCGAAATCGGCCTTCTCGGTTTCGCGGCCCTGATGGTGATCTTGGGATACTTCATGAGCCTCGGCATGGCCGCGGTCTACAAGCACATTCCGGTCTACTACCCCGACAACGTGGGTGCGGTCGGGGGGCTTGTGGGGATGATCGGCGGTCTCGGCGGCTTCGTGCTGCCGATTGCCTTCGGTGCCCTTAACGACTTGACCGGCGTCTGGACGAGCAGCTTTGCATTCCTGTTTCTACTCGTCACCACGGCTTATGTCTGGATGCGGGTCGCCGTTCGGCGAATGGAACGCGGGGTTACCGCGCCCGGCCTCCTTAAGCTGCCGGAACTTCCGGAAATGCAAGCCCTGCACCAGCCCAGGCACGTGGGCGTGCTGGGTGCGCACCTGATCGCGGATTGGCGGGCGGAAGACCCGGAATTCTGGCGGACCACCGGACGTGCGATTGCCCGGCGCAATCTGTGGATTTCCATTCCGTCGCTGCTGTTGTCGTTCGCCGTCTGGATGGTGTGGTCGGTGGTGGTGGCAAAGCTGCCTGCGGTCGGGTTTGCCTATACCACGGACGAACTATTCTGGCTGGCAGCGCTGCCCGGCCTTTCGGGCGCGACGCTCAGGATCGTCTACTCATTCATGCCGGCCATGTTCGGAGGGCGGCTGTGGACTACCGTTTCCACTTGGTCGCTGATGGTTCCGGCGATCGGCATCGGGCTCGCGGTGCAGGATCCGGACACGCCTTATTTCATCCTCCTCGGCCTTGCTCTCCTTTGCGGCCTCGGCGGCGGCAATTTCGCCTCGTCGATGGCCAACATCAGCTTCTTCTTCCCCAAATCCGAAAAAGGCCATGCGCTGGCCCTCAATGCCGGCTTCGGCAACCTCGGTGTCAGCGTGGCGCAGTTCATCGCTCCGCTTGTCATCACCGCCGCCGTTTTCGGCGGCCTTGGCGGCGATCCGCAGGAGGCGACCGTCGACGGCGGGACGACGCGGATCTGGCTGCAGAACGCCGGGTTCATATGGATTCCATTGATCGCCGCTGCGGCCTTCGCCGCTTGGTTCGGCATGAACGACATCGCCTCGATGAAGGCTTCCTTCACCGAACAGGCGGTCATCTTCCGCCGCCGGCACAACTGGATCATGTGCTGGCTGTACACCGGCACCTTCGGTTCCTTCATCGGCTATTCGGCCGGCTTCCCGCTGCTGGCCAAGAGCCAGTTCCCGGAGGTCGACGCCCTGCAACTGGCCTTCCTTGGCCCGCTGGTCGGCGCCCTGGCCCGTTCGGGCAGCGGCTGGCTGGCCGACAGGCACGGCGGCGGGCGGGTGACGTTCTGGAGCTTCGTCGTCATGATCGTCGGCGTTCTTGGAGTCCTCCACTTCCTCGGCATCAAGGACCAGCCCGGGGCCTTTGCGGGGTTTTTCGCGAGCTTCGTCCTGCTGTTCTTCGCGACGGGTGTCGGCAACGCCTCGACCTTCCAGATGATCCCGGCGATCATGCGCAAAGAGATTGCACGGCTGGCGCCCAACCTGGGCGAGGACGATCAGAGAATTCGCGCCGACAAGGAATCGGCGGCGATCATCGGATTCACATCGGCCGTCGCCGCTTACGGCGCATTTTTCATCCCCAAGAGCTACGGCACCTCGATCGCCCTCACGGGCGGCGTGGAAATGGCGCTGTGGGCTTTTGCCGCATTCTACGCGAGTTGCCTCGTCGTCATCTGGTTCGTCTACACGCGCCGCGGCGGTCTGCTTCACGAGATTGAAAGTCGATCGGCGCGGGTATCCCGCGAGCCTCAGAAGCGCGCGGCCGCCTGACAGGGAAGGGAAGTCAGCAATGAGCCATTTTCTCGATCGCCTGATGTTCTTCCGCAAGGACGTCGGCCAGTTTGCCGACGGCCATGGCGTGGTTACCCGCGAGGACCGGGCGTGGGAGGACGGGTATCGGCAGCGCTGGCAGCACGACAAGATCGTCCGCTCCACCCATGGCGTGAACTGCACGGGGTCGTGCAGCTGGAAGATCTACGTCAAGGGCGGCATCGTGACCTGGGAAACCCAGCAAACCGACTATCCGCGCACCCGCCCCGACATGCCCAACCACGAGCCGAGAGGGTGCGCCCGGGGAGCCAGCTATTCCTGGTATCTTTACAGCGGCAACCGGCTGAAGTACCCGCTGGTGCGCAAGCACCTGCTGCGTCTGTGGCGCGAGGCCCGCAAGACGCTGACCCCGGTCGACGCCTGGGCCTCCATCGCTGGCGACACCGAGAAGGCCATGAGCTACCGCTCCCGCCGAGGCCTCGGCGGCTTCGTGCGGGCCGGATGGGACGAGGTCAACGAGATCATCGCCGCGGCCAACGTTTACACCATTCGCACTTATGGCCCCGACCGCATCGCCGGCTTCTCGCCGATTCCCGCCATGTCGATGGTGTCCTACGCGGCGGGCACCCGGTATCTGTCGCTGCTGGGCGGCACCTGCCTCAGCTTCTACGACTGGTACTGCGACCTGCCGCCCTCCTCCCCGCAGACCTGGGGCGAGCAGACCGACGTGCCGGAGAGCGCCGACTGGTACAACTCGTCCTTCCTGCTGTTGTGGGGCTCCAACGTGCCGCAAACCCGCACGCCGGACGCCCACTTCTATACCGAGGGCCGCTACAAGGGCACCAAGAGCGTCGTTATCTGCCCCGATTACAGCGAGGCCTCCAAATTCGCCGACCTGTGGGTGCACCCGAAGCAGGGGACGGACGCCGCCCTGGCCATGGCCATGGGCCATGTGATCTTCAAGGAATTCCACCTGCAGTCGCCCAGCGCCTATTTCACCGACTACGTGAAGCGCTATTCCGACATGCCGTTCCTGGTCCGTCTGGACCCGCGCGGCGACGGATTCGTGCCGGGACGCATGTTGCGGGCCAGCGATTTCGATGCGGCCCTCGGCCAATCGAACAACCCCGACTGGAAGCCGGTGGCCTACGACGGGAAGACCGGCAACGTGGTGGTGCCGAAGGGATCCGTCGGATTTCGCTGGGGCGAGCAGGGCCGCTGGAACCTCGAATCCACCGACGCCGACGGAGCGACGATCGACCTGCAACTCAGCCTGCTCGATGCAAAGGATGGCACGCCGGAGGTGGCCTTCCCCTATTTCGGCGGACAGCCGCACGAGCGCTTCCAGGGAAGCGACCACCCCGATGTGTTGGCGCGCCGCGTGCCGGCCCGCAGGATCGCGCTGAAGGACGGCGAAGCCTGGGTCGCCACCGTCTTCGACCTGATGGCCGCCAACTACGGCATCGACCGCGGCCTGGGCGGCAGCCACGTGGCCGCTTCATACGACGAGGATGTGCCGTACACGCCGGCGTGGCAGGAGCGCATCACCGGCGTGCCGCGCGAGCAGGTCGTCGCCGTGGCCCGCGGGTTCGCCACCAACGCCGACAAGACCAAAGGCCGCTCGATGGTCATTCTCGGGGCCGGCCTGAACCACTGGTACCACATGGACATGATCTACCGTGGGATCATCAACATGCTGGTGATGTGCGGCTGCGTGGGGCAGTCGGGCGGCGGCTGGTCGCACTATGTCGGCCAGGAGAAGCTGCGGCCGCAGACCGGGTGGACGACGCTGGCCTTTGCCCTGGACTGGAATCGGCCGCCGCGCCACATGAACAGCACGTCCTTCTGGTATGCCCACACCGACCAGTGGCGCTACGAGAAACTGGCGGTCAAGGACATCCTGTCCCCGCTGGCACCCGAAGGACAATGGGACGGCTCGCTGATCGACTTCAACATCCGCGCCGAGCGCATGGGCTGGCTGCCCTCCTCGCCTCAACTCTCGACCAATCCTTTGGCCGTGGTCAAGCGGGCCGAAGCGGCCGGCGAGGACCCGGTGGCGTATGCCGTGGCTGCGCTCAAGGACGGTCGCCTGAAAATGGCCTGCGAGGACCCCGACGATCCCGCCAATTTCCCGCGCAACCTGTTTGTCTGGCGGTCCAACCTGCTGGGGTCGAGCGGCAAGGGCCACGAGTATTTTCTGAAGCACCTGCTGGGCACCCAGCACGGCATGCTAGGTGAGGACGAAGGCGAGGCTGGGCGCGCAGTCGTGCGAGAAGCCACGTGGCACGATACCGCGCCCGAGGGCAAGCTGGACCTGCTGGTGACGTTGGATTTCCGCATGTCCACCACCTGTCTCTACTCGGACATCGTGCTGCCGACCGCCACCTGGTACGAGAAGAACGACCTCAACACCTCGGACATGCATCCGTTCATTCATCCGCTCTCGGCCGCCGTCGACCCGCCGTGGGAGACCCGAACGGACTGGGACATCTACAAGGGCATCGCCCGGCGTTTCTCGGAGCTGGCGGAAGGCGCCCTCGGCGTCGAGAAGGACCTGGTGCTGACGCCGATCCAGCACGATTCGCCCAACGAGATCGCCCAGCCGTTCGAGGTCAAGGACTGGAAGCGCGGCGAATGCGATGCGATCCCCGGCAAGACCATGCCGTCGATGGCGGTGGTCGAGCGGGACTATCCGAACGTCTATCGGCGGTTTACCGCGCTGGGGCCACTGACGGCGAAGCTCGGTACCGCCGGCAAGGGCATGCAGTGGAACGCCGAAGCGGAAGTGGCATATCTCGCCGCCCTCAACGGTACGGTCGTCGAGGCCGGACCGACCCAGGGGCTGCCGCGCATTGAGACCGACATCGATGCCTGCGAGACGATTCTGACGCTGGCGCCGGAAACCAACGGGCATGTCGCCGTCAAGGCATGGCAATCGCTCGAGAAGGCGACGGGGCGGGAGCACCGCCATCTGGCCGAGGGCCGCGAGGAGGACCACATCCATTTCCGCGACATCGTGGCGCAGCCCCGCAAGATCATCTCGTCGCCGATCTGGAGCGGCCTCGAATCCGAGAAGGTCAGCTATACCGCCGGCTACACCAACGTCCACGAGTTGATCCCATGGCGTACCCTCACCGGCCGCCAGCAGCTCTATCAGGACCATCCGTGGATGCGGGCGTTTGGCGAATCCCTGTGCGTCTATCGTCCGCCGGTCGAAACGCGGACCATCGACACCCTGCTCGCGCGCATTGGCCAAGACCGGAAGTCGGTGGTGCTCAACTTCATCACGCCGCACCAGAAATGGGGCATTCACAGCACCTATACCGACAACCTGCTGATGCTGACCCTGTCGCGCGGGGGTCCCATCGTGTGGATGAGCGAAGCCGACGCCAAGTCCGCCGGCATCGAGGACAACGACTGGATCGAGGCCTTCAACATCAACGGCGCCCTGGTGGCGCGCGCCGTCGTAAGCCAAAGGGTGCCGCCGGGCATGGTGATGATGTATCACGCCCAGGAGAAGATCGTGAACGTGCCGGGCAGCGAGATGACTGGAAAGCGCGGCGGCATCCACAACTCGGTGACGCGGACCATGCTCAAGCCGACCCACATGATCGGCGGCTACGCGCAGCTCTCATATGGCTTCAACTACTACGGCACGGTCGGTGCCAACCGCGACGAGTTCGTCGTGGTGCGCAAGATGGACAAGGTCGAATGGCACGACGCCCCAAGCCAGGAGGCAGCGGAATGAAAGTTCGTGCGCAGATCGCGATGGTGCTGAACCTCGACAAGTGCATCGGGTGCCATACCTGCTCGGTCACCTGCAAGAACGTGTGGACGTCCCGCGAGGGGATGGAATACGCGTGGTTCAACAACGTCGAAACCAAGCCGGGCATCGGCTATCCCAAGGACTACGAAAACCAGGAACGTTGGAAGGGAGGCTGGGAACGCACCTCCGACGGGCGGCTCAGGCCGCGCATGGGGGGCAAGCCGGCGGTGTTGGCCAAGATCTTCGCCAACCCCCACTTGCCCGAGATCGACGACTATTACGAGCCGTTCACCTTCGACTATCGCACCCTGCACACCGCCGGCGACGCCAAGACGCCGCCGACGGCGAGACCGCGTTCGCTGATCTCCGGCGAACGCATGGAGAAGATCCAGGGTGGCCCCAACTGGGAAGAGATCCTGGGCGGCGAATTCGCGAAGCGCGGCCGCGACGTCAACTTCGAGGGCGTCCAGAAGGAGATCTACGGCGCCTTCGAGAACACCTTCATGATGTACCTGCCCCGCCTCTGCGAGCACTGCCTGAATCCGACCTGCGTCGCGGCCTGCCCGTCGGGCGCCATCTACAAGCGCGCCGAGGACGGCGTCGTGCTCATCGACCAGGAGAAGTGCCGCGGCTGGCGGATGTGCGTCAGCGCCTGTCCCTACAAGAAGATCTACTACAACTGGCGCACCGGCAAATCCGAGAAATGCATCCTCTGCTATCCGCGATTGGAGGTGGGACAGCCCACCGTCTGCTCGGAAACCTGCGTTGGGCGCATCCGCTACCTGGGCGTCATGCTCTATGATGCCGACCGCATCGGCGAGGCGGCATCCATCGAGGCGGAAACCGACCTCTACGAATCTCAGCTCGACATCTTCCTCGATCCCGACGATCCCGAGGTCATCGCCGCGGCGCGCGCCGAGGGCGTACCGGAGGCGTGGCTGGAGGCGGCGCGGCGATCGCCGGTGTATCGCATGGCGGTCGACTGGCGGGTTGCCTTTCCGCTGCATCCCGAGTTCCGCACGCTGCCGATGGTCTGGTACGTGCCGCCGTTGAGTCCGATCCAGCAGGCGGCCGAACTGGGCGCCATCGAGCGGGACGGGGCGATTCCCGACGTCGCGTCGCTGCGCATTCCGGTGAAGTACCTGGCCAACCTGCTGACCGCCGGAGCCGAGGCCCCGGTGGTGGCGGCTCTGCGCAAGCTGCTGGCCATGCGGGCTTTCATGCGCGGCCGCACGGTGGATGGCGCCGGCGACCCGGCGGTGCTGTCGGCGGTCGGGCTTACGGAGGGCGAGGTCGAGGCCATGTATCACCTGATGGCGATCGCCAACTACGAGGACCGTTTCGTCATTCCGACGACTCATCGCGAGCAGGCCGACGACGCGTTTGATCTGCGCGGAGGCTGCGGCTTCTCGTGGGGGAAGGGATGCTCGACGGGGACCACGGACATGGGGCTGTTCGGTGGCCGGAAACCTCCCGTCACCCCGCAGGGCGCGAAGGACACCTGAGGATGAAAACCTTCAAGGTGCTGGCGGTGTTGCTGACCTATCCGGAAGCCGACCACAAGGCGGCAGCGGACGAAATGGTCGCCGCAGTAAAGGCCGAAAACCTCCTGGCCGGCGCCCATCTGGCGGCCGTGCAACGTTTCGTCGAGGAGATGAAGGACACGGACCTGATGGATCTCCAGGCCCGCTACGTCGGGCTGTTCGACCGCTCGCGGGCGCTGTCGCTGCACCTCTTCGAGCACGTGCATGGGGAATCCCGCGACCGTGGGCAGGCGATGGTCGATCTCCGCGCCCTTTACGAGCGGCACGGTCTTGACCCCACCCACCGCGAACTTCCGGACTTCCTGCCGCTCTTCCTGGAGTTCCTGTCCCTGCTGCCGCTTGATGAGGCGCGCGGCCATCTGGCCGAGGCGGCCCACATCGTGACGGCCCTGTGGGAACGCATGGCACGCCATGACTCGTCCTATGCCGGCGTCTTGCGTGCGGTCGCCAGCCTGGCGGCGGCGGAGCCGGACCGCCAGGCCGTCGACACCGTCAAGGCGGCGACCGACGCGGCTGCGCGCGACGAAGCCGATGTCGACCGTACCTGGAAGGAAGACAACGTGACATTCGGTCCGTGTCACACGGGCGATGCCAAGCCCGCTTGCGGGAGTTGAAGGAGGACGCCGATGGCAAATTACCTGAACCAGCTTCTCTTCGGCTACTATCCGTATGTTGCGCTCAGCGTCTTTCTATTGGGCAGCCTGATCCGTTTCGATCGCGACCAGTATTCGTGGCGCAGCGGCTCCAGCCAGATGCTCCGGCGGCGCCAATTGGTATGGGGCAGCAACCTCTTCCACGTCGGCATCCTGCTTCTTCTCGCGGGCCATGTCGTCGGCCTGCTGACGCCGCATGCGGTCTATACCGCCCTCGGTCTGACGGAGGGCGCCAAGCAGATGCTGGCGATCATCGCCGGCGGCGTGTTCGGGGTAGTATGTTTCATCGGCATGACCATGCTGCTTTATCGGCGACTGTTCGACCCCCGCATCCGCAATACGGGAAGTGCCATGGACACGACGATCCTGCTGTTACTCTACGCGCAGCTGATCCTCGGCTTGGCCACGCTGCCCATCTCGCTCCAGCATTCGGACGGCTCGACCATGGTCATCCTCGCCGAGTGGGCGCAGCGCATCGTCACCTTCCGCGGCGGCGCCGCCGAACTGCTGATCGACGCCCCTTGGATTTTCAAGGCCCACATCCTCGGGGGGCTGACCGTCTTCCTGCTATTCCCGTTCAGCCGGCTGGTTCACATCTGGAGCGCGCCCGTATGGTACCTGGGACGCAAGGGCTATCAGATCGTACGTACCCGCTGATCCCATTTTTCAGTTTCTCGGCCGACGCCAGCTTGGCGTTGTTGGTGCCCCGGCCGCTCCAAACCGCAACCTCAGGCAGGTTGCGGCGCCGTCTTGGAGGGCTATGCGTAGGAATCGTGGCAGCCAGCCCCGTCAGTTCTGAGCGTATCCAGGTATTTTCTTGACGCCATCGCGATCCGCGTCCGCGCAGGCCAAGAACTGGACGGAAGGACGGCCATTGAGAGGGCAGCCTCAGCGACCTGCGGAGGGAGGCGCTGGGCCTCTGTGCAGGCGGTAATCGGGTTTTCGGCGATCAGCCTCGAGAGTGTGGAGACCCGGTCCTTCCGTGCCTGTTCGGTCGGCCGCAAGGCCGCGAGCCACACCGATTCGAGGTCGGCCATGTCGGCCCCGAAAAAATTTCCTTGGGGGGCCGGTCGCTGTTTTGGGAAAGCCGTTGAAGTTGCAACAGTTCCCTGGTGCCATAGGTCTGAGGGAGGTGGGAGCCGAAGGACCCGGCCTCGGCGTACGCCTTGTGCTATTTGGCCCTGTCGAAGACGGAAATATGGCCGCCGCCGGTATCCCGCATCCCCCACGACTCGTGATCCGACCCCAGATCGCCGAAGGGGGATGTATGTGCCCGCATCCAGGAAAGCCAACACCCAGTCGTCGCTGTCGAAGCCACACCTCGGAAACGTCAGAGGATTGCCGACCGCGGCTTCGGTGATGATGCCTATCAGGTTGCGGATCAGCTTGTCCCTCTGAGGAAACACGGCGCTGGCCATCTTATGGGCCAACATCTGGGGAGATCTCTCGAGGCCAGAAGCCCGCGCCATGGTGCAGAGCCACGGTCCGGATGCCTGCTCGAAGACCTCGCCGCCGCGATGGCCGGTTGAAGCCCTCAGGCCGACGGCTTCTCGGCCCAGGTTTCCAGGATCGACGTGTCGATCACCGCGATCTGCGCGCGTTCCATGCGGATGGCGCCGTCGGCTTCAAGGGTCTTGAGGGCCCGCTGCACCACTTCGCGGACCGATCCCGTCATCGCGGCGACGTCGGCCTGCGTGATGCGGACGCAGGCCGCGTGGTCACCCTCGGCAAGGGCATGGTGACCGAGCGCGCAGCTCAGCAGCAATCCAGCCACCCTCGACAGGACCCCGCGGAAAGCCAAGTCCTCGACCATGGCGGTCAACGCCCGCAGACGCCCGGCGAGAACGCGCGTCGCGTTACGGGCGATTTCCGGATGCGTCTCCATCAGGGCTCGAAAGGCGGCGCCCGGAAGATGCCCGACCGTCGCGGCGCCGAGGGCCATGACGGTGCCCGGATTGGGGCCGCCGTCGAACATCGGCACGTCGTTGAACGACCGCCGCCTGAGCCCGGAGGAAAGTGCCGCGCTGTTCGACGCCTGCAAGACGGAACACCTGTTTCTGTTCCTCCTTCTGGCGTTCTCCACCCTGGCCCGTCCCGCCGCCCTGTTGGAGCTGAAGCGCCAGCAGATCGACTTCGAGAACCGGCTGATCAATCTCAACCAGCCGGGACGGCGGCAGACCAAGAAGTACCGGCCTTCCCTTCCCATGGCCGGAGTCTTGCAGCCCTGGCTGGCGCAGACCGAAGGCGAACAGATCATCGCCTACCACGGCAAACCGATCGCCAGCATCAAGACCGCCTTTGTCGCGGCGCGCAAGGAAGCGGGCCTCGATTCGACGGTAACGCCCTACACCATCCGCCACACCATGGCGACCGAACTGCGCAAACGCGGCGTGCCTCCATGGGAAGTTGCGGGTATGCTGGGCCATCGGAGCGCCGGATACCGCACGACGGAGATCTACGCCAAGTACGATCCCAGCTATCTCGGTCAGGCGGTTACGGCGATCGATTCTTACGTCACCGAGCTGGATGCATTGACGTCCCGCTCCTTGATCAACCACTAACCCAGACGCCGTGCGTGTGAGTTGCGTTCGATTGATGGATAATTTTGGGAATTTTAGTAGGCCCTGAAACGGCGAAACCCCCAGGTTTCCCTAGGGGTTTCGATGGTGGGCGCAGCTGGGATTGAACCAGCGACCCCTACGATGTCAAGGGGTCTAAGCACCGCATCGAGCGATCCGCCCAACCGGAAAACGCCTGTAACGTCAATCCGTTACGTAGAGAATCGTAGGACGCCTTGAATCACCCGACAAGCATTTTTTATGTGCGGTGCGACGGGAATGTGCCCGAGTAATTGCTCATCAGACCTCACATGGCCCGTATATCTCATCTGGATACGGCAGGCGAAGGTTTACGCTCCTCAGGAGCGCTAGGTAACCTCGCACGGCCATTTGAAATTCGATGCCATCGCCAAGCAGTTTGTCCTTAAAGGCGTGAATGGTATTGCGTCGCTTCTGCACCAACTCAACCAGGGCGTCTCCGGCATCGCCGATGAGTTCGCGCTCTTTCACAAAAACCCTAAGCGGTTGAAGTGTGAGGCCATCAGGGTTGACCGCCTTCTGATTTTTTTGATCAAAGGCTTTTGCTTTCTTAAGCACATCCAGGTCCGCTTGGTAATCCATGTAGAAGACCGATAGAAGGAGCTTGAGGGTTCCTTCAACCAGACTGCCAAGGTTAGACCAAGCAAGGATCAATTCTCCGTCAGACAACGCCGTTGCAGGATCGCGTAGCCACAGGCGCAATGTCGTGGAAAGCGACACCTGCCAGTCAAGTCGCGCCGTAGTGAGCAGGCCAGCAGCATCTACGGGCGCCCAGCCGCAGCTCGCGGACCAAAAGGTCGCCAATCCGCGATTCAGCGTCTCGATCCGAGTGACCACCTCTTCGATGGTTAACTGATCAATCGACTTGGGAGTGGTGAGTTCAGCAAGGGAGGCCAACGCTTTCATGCAAGTTCGTCCTTATGATGTTCCGATTCCATGCAGGCTGGTTGTGGCTTCAGTGGGCTGGATTGCGAAGTTAGCCATCACTTCACTAGGCTTCGGCGGCAAGTGGTATGCGCCTTCCAAAAAGCTGAGCAGGCGGAACTATGGCTGTTGCTGACTGCCTCCAGTTCCGCATCATTGTAACGCCTAACTTCAGTGAGGAGCTGAGTGGTCGCTCGGCCGGTTTATAAATGTCAAAGAAGTTTCGAAATGCCGCCCCAGCACCGTTTGGTCCTGCACCTCGCGCGAAAAAGAGGTCCGCCGGAATTGCGAAGGCCAAAGCTGCGGCTACCGCCACAAGAAAACCTCCAGGCCTAAGATACTCCTTGGAAAGGCTAACAAAGTTCGCCTGCCACATGCCTGGCTGGACCGTCGATCAACTCGCTTCACATTATATGGTGCCCCCGATCCAGGTGCGTGCCGCGGTTGGCACTGCGATCCGGCGCCGGTGGCTGGTCATCGACCAGTCCGGCAGGATATTCCCGGGGCCCAACACGCCCTATCGACCATCTGCAACCTCCGATAAGCACGGGGGAGCGGCCAGTAGCCATTCATTGGCAGAAAACAGTCGGGTAGTCACGAAGGCGCTCAAGGAGGCGCACGATCGCTTTGGCGCCACAGATTGGAGGAGCGTTCTCGAGGACCGAGACTTCCTTCGGCGGCTGTTGGACTTGATCGACCGCGCGGCGCACACCTCAATCTCGCCAGAACTCAGGCAATGTGCCGATGCCATGGCCTCGGTTGCGCGAAGTGTCCTTGAACGTGACCAAAAGTCGTTCAGCACATCTATCGTTTGGTTTAAGTGGCCAGAAGTTGGCGCATTTGATGCGGCTGGTTTCTCGGGGAAAATTGAGATCGACTCACACGGGCTTCTATCATCCGTCGGCTACCATGTCGGACAAACAGCCCCTGATGCTCCGGAAAGGCGGCGATTCTTGGATCAGGCATTTACGGCTACACTGCCTGACCGGTCGATGGGATCCCCATCCACATGCCGACGCCTGCATGCAATGGCCTACTCAATTGTGTTCTCGATCCGGCAAGCCAGACGGAAGACCGACAAGGACTATTCGGTGGCTATCGATCATTGGACGGCCGATTTGGCATGGCTGAAAGCTCGGCATTATGACGGCAAATGCGGGACGTTCATATGGCCGAACCCCTGAGGAACGGCGCACCGGTCACCGTTCTTCTGTTCCACACTTCTCGATCACGCGTCTGACGGCCGCTGCCGACCAGCATCCTCCTCGGGGCGCCCTGATGCCACGTGCGTCAAGTGCTGTGGCAACTGCTCGGAGCGTCGCGGCGCCTGAATTTTTGATCTGGTCGATAATCGGGCCGACGTTAGCGGCAAAACGACGGGCTGCTTCGCTCTTTACAGCGTTCCCCGAAGCCGATCCGCGACGAGGATCTGGCGATCCGAGGCGCACACCACGTGCCTTCACTGCCGCCAGTGCCTCTTTCGTGCGCTTGCTGATCATCTCCCGTTCGTGCTCTGCGAAGACCGCCATGATCTGAAGCATAGTGCGGTTGGCGTGAGGCATGTCCGTCGCGACGAACTCCACGCCGCTTTCCATTAAGTTCGCGATAAAGGCGAGATTACGCGACAAGCGGTCGAGCTTGGCGATGACCAAGGTCGCCTTCTGACGCCGACACGCCTTGAGAGCCGCTTGAAGAGCCGGCCGCTCGTTCTTCTTGCCGCTCTCAACCTCAACAACCTCCTCGATGAGCTGCCAATCTCCGCCGTTCAAATAAGCCCTGACAGCGGTCTTCTGAGCGTCGAGCCCCAGTCCGGACCGGCCCTGACGCTCAGTTGAGACGCGGTAGTAGGCGATGAATTTTCCTTCTGGCACGATGTCCTCACGTTTTGTTGCATTCCCAAACCCACGTTTGCGAATGTAACGCCATTCCTGATCGGTTGCGGGCGTTGGAGACAAGCCCCATGGGTTTTTCCGCATATTGGACGTGTCATCCAATGTTGTAGGGGGGCTGCCCGCTTCGCTGGTAAGAACCCCTGTTTCCGAATGAGCTTCACCTTCAACACTCGGAGCGGAAGAAATGCTGCCGCAGATTGCGACGAGCCGGATCTGCGACACCGTTGGAGCAGGCGGACTGCCGTGGCAGCGCTTACGATACACCGTCGACATGTCGAGACGATCTTCAAACTACTCGGTCAACGCGAAGATGGCATGACCTACGCCCTCAGGTGGGCTGCGACGCTCGTCACACTTGAGAGCGCATGTTCGCGGACCATTCGGAAGTGATTTGGCAGAACAAAATGCTGCGCGCTTTTAAAGATTAGTTATCGAAACATTTCTAATGAAGTGAGCTTACCCGAATGAACATAAAATAAAATACTTAAAGATACTGACATAATTACCCACAGTTGGCATGTATAAATATTATACATTTCAAGCATAAATGCATGATGCTATAATATTATAGATTGGTTCAGTTGTGGGAAATAAGCGCTATGCAGGATATGGTCGACCTTAATTTCAAGGTTCCTCGGAAAGTTCGGAAAGAGTTCAAGATGCTGGCCATCAGGCAGGGGCTGCCGATGAAGCAAGCAATCATTCAATGCATCGAAGCCTGGAAGGAACACGTCGCAACCGGCAACATCGCGCCGGCCCCTTCCAACATGCGCAGGCCATGTCCGACACCGAAAGCTCGCTCGTCGATCTTACGTGGCTTGGGCTGGCTGAGAGAGCGCCTAAGCTAGCCGGAAATCGCGTCTATCTGCGCCTGCTGCCATTCGGCGAAGGTCGTCTTCTCGCCATCGACACGCCATTCCCTTGGCCCCGAAGAGTTGCGATCGAGAATGACGGAGGACGCTGCGCTCGGACTACTGAACGGGACGTCCTGCCGGAATCGCAACAGGTCGTTGTTGCCGGGGACGCGCTCCAGCTTGCCTTCGCCGATCAAGATTTTTCTGAGCGCCTGATAAGCGTTGTAGGAGGATTTCGCATCGGCCCGGGCGGTCGAGCCCTCGTGGACGACATACTCGTCATCTACGATAGACATGCAAGCATCAACCCCCACACTCCTAATCACAAATAGGGGATTCTCGGGGTCCGCACTGACCTGGGCCGCGACAACGGAGACGGGCTCCCTGGTTACGTCAAAGCCGAGCACCGGCATTAGCAAGCGCACTTGGGTGATGAAGAATTCCATGTCGGCGCGGTCTGCCTCCGGCAGAAGGTCGAAGCTCGGATCGGTGCCGTTTGCTAGCACCGCGCGCCCACTAGCGCCGATAATCTGGATGAATCGGCTTTCGAGGTATCGGGCATGAGCCTTGGTGAGATTCTCGTCCTTGCTCACGAAAAAGCAGACGCGGGTCCAGAAGTCCTTAGCCGGGTCGCTATGGTGTTTCTTGAGCCGCTCCGCGATGATATCCCCTTCCCCAACGTAGACGCGCGATTTTTCTAACGAGTCCGGGTCCGGACCAATGAGGAAATAAATGCCCGTTCGTGATGCCTCTGGACGTTTGACGACCTGGGGCATGTCAGCGCGACCACCGACCACGGCCTTGCCGATCCAATTCATGATCTCCGCCGTCAGCACGCCTGAGGGGCGCCCGTCTGCGAGAAAGAGCCGAATGGTCCGCCCTAAGTTGTCCGTATCCGTCATCACGCTTCCTCCCCGCGGTCCCCATCCTCCCCACGTCCGGCATGCGCAGTAGCTGTCGAACACCTTGCCGGCACCATTCACGCTGGTTGAAACGTAGGATTTTGCACAATCGCCGGTCCCATGGTAGATCATTGATCGGCCGCGTTCATCCTTCATTCTTCACTTTGATAAGCGCTGGTCCAAGCCGATCCGCAGCCATTAGAAAAAGAGGGGGGCATGGCTAACGCGATCGATTTTCTATCCGACCAGATGCGACGGCAGTTAACGTTGGAAGGCCATTCGGGATTCAGGCCGGTGGGGCTTTACGTTGGCCCGGGCGCCAATGCCCTTGAGGTCGCCGTTGTCGAGGCACGTGGCGAACCACCCCGGTCGGAGGTTCTCAACGCGTGGAAAGTCCGGCGGAGTGGACGCGCCGCTCCCTTGCTGCTGGTCGTTCTCGGTCCCGAGAAGGCGACCATTTGCGGCGCATCCGGCGAAATTCCCCCGGTCCAATCAAATATCAACGTCGGCCAAGCGGAACGGCTATGTCGGGAAGCGCTTGCTCAGCCGGATCGCCACGCGGCCCTGCGTTTTCTCGCCCAGGCATTGCCGTCCCTCGAAACCACCATCCCAGGGCTTCACAATGAAGGCCTCGTCGCGCTTCACGAGTTGACGCACGGCGTGCCAACACGGGCGGACTGGCGTGAGGCGGTCGACAAAGCTCGCCGCGCGGTAGGACGGGATGGGCACGAGCTTCTGGCGGCGTTGGGTTACCGGACCGAGCGCCTCGACAACCTGACGTTCCTGCTGCGGGGCGGCGATCGGCGAACGGCGCTGGCCGTTCTGCTGGACCAGTCCGAAGCCGTCGAAACGGCGTCAGGGCGGTTCAACGCCATGTCTCCCGTCTCCTACGCGCTGACCAAGGCGGACCAGGAGAACCTGCCGTGGGTCATCATCGTCCAGGGGAACCGGCTTCGCCTCTATCCAACTTCCGTAGGGG
This sequence comes from Rhodospirillales bacterium, assembly GCA_014859895.1. Lineage (GTDB taxonomy): Bacteria > Pseudomonadota > Alphaproteobacteria > Rhodospirillales > Shumkoniaceae > Shumkonia. The sequence continues at coordinate 7,118 of JACZKS010000034.1, read as the reverse complement.
TTGGTGTCGGCCGGCGCGGGCGGACGGCCACTTTCCTAGAATGCCAACCCGCGCTGCTGAGCGATGATCATCTCGCCTATCTCTGGCTTCTCTATTCGGCCGACGCTCTGTCGCCGCACGGCAGCCTGAGCGACATCCTCGAAGGCTCGCGCCGCTTCGCTGGCGACCTCGCCGAAAGACTGCGTGACCGCATCTACGATCAGGTCGTGCCTGACCTAGCAGCGGGCATCGTGGCCGCTCGCGGTATGAAGAAAGCATCGGTCGAGGATCTTGAACTCGCTTATCAGATGGCGCTTACCGTCCTGTTCCGGCTGCTGTTCATCGCCTACGCAGAAAACCGCGATCTTCTGCCCTATCGGTTCAATGACGCCTATCGGCGACGCTCCCTCACCCAGAAGGCCCAGGAATTGGCCGATATCGTCGGCAAGGATCTGCCGGTTGCGGCGGGAGACAACCACTGGCAAGAGGTTGCCCAACTTTGGCAGGCGGTTGCCACCGGTAACCCGGCTTGGGGCGTTCCCGCCTACAATGGGGGACTGTTCACGGCAGACAAGACCGTCTCGCCGGTCGGTGCCGCGCTGGCCGAAATCCGTCTGCTGAATTTAGCCTTCGAGCCCGTCCTGCGCGGTCTGCTGTTGAGCGAAACGGCGGAAGGCGGACTTGGCCCGGTCGATTTCCGGTCACTGGGCGTGCGCGAGTTCGGAACGATCTACGAAGGGCTCCTTGAATCCGAGCTGGCCGTCGCTGACGTCGACCTCGCGGTCAACAAGGAGGGCTCCTATCTGCCGGCGAAGGCCCGCCAGACTGTCGTCGTTCACGAGGGAGACGTCTATCTTCACGACCGGTCTGGCGCCCGTAAGTCATCCGGCAGCTACTTCACCAAGAGTTTCGCCGTCGAGCACCTTTTGGACGGCGCCCTCGAGCCCGCTTTGCAGGAGCATCTCGGACGTCTGGACAGGTTGGACGACGCGGCAGCGGCCGATTCCTTCTTCGATTTCCGCGTCGCCGACATCGCGATGGGATCCGGACACTTCCTCGTCGCCGCCGTCGACCGCATTGAACGCGCCCTTACTGAGTATCTCAGCCGACGTCCGCTCGCCGGGGTGCGCAAAGAGCTTGCCGACCTCAGAGCTGCTGCGCTGGAGCAACTGGATGAGATCGCCGAGCAGACGGCCATCGAGGACAGCCAACTTCTGCGCCGCCTGATCGCCCGGCGATGCATCTATGGCGTCGACCTTAATGCTCTCTCGGTGCAACTCGCGCGTCTTTCCATCTGGATTCACACCTTTGTGCCGGGGCTGCCGCTCTCCCTGCTCGATCACAACCTGGTTCGCGGCAACGCCCTTGTCGGTGTCGGCACTGTCGATGAGATCCGCAGGAAATTCGAAGAGGCGGGCACGCTGCTGTTCGAGGTCGATGCCGATAACTTGCTGGGGCAAGCCGAGGCCCCGCTCAAGCGCTTGGCACGTCTTGCCGACGCCAGCCTCAAGGACATCGATGCCGGACGCCGGGCGATGGAAGAGGCGAGACTTGCCGTTGGTCCGACCAAGGCCTTGTGCGACCTTATTGCCGCGCAGCCGATTTCCGATGATCCGCGCGTCGTCGGCTTTCAATTCGAGCGGTGGGAACAGGAACGCGACCGGATCCAAGCGAACCCCGCCTTGCGGGTGGCTCGCGAAGCTCTGGCAGGTCTTCACCCGTTCCACTTTCCCATCGCCTTCCCCGAGGTGTTCCTCGGCCATCGGCCTGGTTTCGACGTGATCCTCGGCAATCCGCCCTGGCAGGAAGCGACGGTCGAGGAGCACGCTTTCTGGGCGCGTCATTTTCCTGGGTTGCGATCGCTCTCGCAGCGGGAGCAGGAAGACCGAAAGGCCGCCTTGAGACGGGAGCGCCCAGATCTTGTCGGCGCCTTCGATGCCGAAGACGTCGAGATGAAACGGCTTCGTCGAGCTCTGAGCGGGGGAACCTATCCTGGCATGGGCACCGGCGATCCAGACCTCTACAAGGCGTTCTGCTGGCGGTTCTGGCATCTCGTGGCCACGACGGGAGGCCGGATCGGTGTCGTGTTGCCGCGAAGCGCCTTGGCTGCAAAGGGTTCAACGGAATTTCGCTTGGAAGCTTTCAGAAAATCCAGAAACGTCACCGTGACAATGTTGGTGAACAACCGGCAATGGGTTTTCGCGGGTGTGCATCCCCAGTATTCCATCGGTCTCAATGTGTTTTCCCGCGGCGTCGCGGCGATCGATAACGTTCACCTGCACGGGCCGTTCGCCTCGCTGAATGCTTTCGTAGCCGGGAAAGAAAGGCCGCCAGCGATCTTCAGCGGAAAGGAGGTCCTGGGCTGGAATGATACGGCGTCCCTTCCCCTTCTCCCCACGGAAGACTCCATCGACGTCTTCGCCCAACTGCGCAAGGCGCCGCGCCTCGACCTGAACGATGGTAAGAGCTGGCGTGCTCGCCCCGATAGGGAACTGGATGCGACGAACCAGAAGCCGCTGATGGACCTCGATTCGACGGCCTGCCCCGAGAACTTTTGGCCCGTCTACAAGGGCGAATCCTTCGACATCTGGAATCCGGATACCGGCACCTATTACGCCTATGCCGATCCCGATGTCGTGATGGATTGGCTTTACCAGAAGCGGCTCAACAGCGCGAAACGGCGCCAGGACAGCGCGCATGGCGAATTTCCGATCGGCCACCTACGAGATAGAGCCACTTTGCCATGCCACTCCGTCCGAATCGCGTTCCGGGATGTCTCGCGAGCGACCGACTCGCGAACGGTCCGCGTTGCGCTTATCCCTGCCCAGGCGTTCGTCGTGAATACGGCGCCGTATCTCTTGTGGCCTCGCGTGAGAACTGGTGATCAAGCTTTCCTTCTTGGTGTTCTCAGTTCAATTCCCCTGGACTGGTATGCTCGGCGTTTTGTCGAGACTCATCTCAATTTTTTCGTTCTCAATCCATTCCCTATTCCCCGGCCCGACCGCGAGGACCCTCTCCGGCAGCGGGTCATCGCCCTAGCGGGGCGGTTGGCATCGCCCGATGAGCGCTTTGCCGACTGGGCCCGCGCGGTGGGGGTCGATTGTGGCCCTCTGCCAGCCGCCGAAAAGGAGGACATCATCCACGAGCTTGATGCCGTCGTCGCCCACCTTTACGGGCTTAACGAGCGGCAGCTCACACATATCTTCGAAACCTTTCACGAGGGGTGGGATTGCGAGGAGCGGCTGAGGGGTGTGCTTCTCCATTTCCGCGCGTGGGCGAAGAGGGGACGGCCATGAACGGCCCCGACTTTATCGATAACCGAGACGGCAACACCTTGGCGAAGGCGCTGGTGGAAATCCTGGGCGGCGAGCGGGCCGCCGGATTGGCGGACGGCAACCCAGCGCCCAAGGATGTCAGCATCGCCTCGGCCTTCTTCAGCCCGGCGGGGTTCGCGCGGATCGCTGACCAGCTCGTCAAGGTGCCGCAAATCCGTCTGATGATCGGGGCGGAACCGCCGCGCGAGTCGACCCGCACCCATCGGATGCTCAACGAGACGACACAGCAGTTTGAAACCCGCCAACTGCGCGTCGGACTTCGCGAGCTAGATGCCGGACTCAAGGCCGAACGGGATCACTTGCCATTTACCCGGGCCAGCGCCGGTGCGCTCAGGAAACTCATTTCCGTGCTACGCGGCGGCAATATGGAGGTCCGACGCTACGAGAAAGCCTTTCTCCATGCCAAGGCGTATATCTTCGCGTCCGAGCCGCAGGGGAAAGAGGGGCCTTCCGGCGTGATTGTCGGGTCGTCCAACCTGACGGGCGCCGGCATGGCCCGTAACCTGGAACTCAATCTCGGGCGCTATGACGATCCGGTGGTCGACCGGGCTCGGTTGTGGTTCGACGAGTTGTGGGAAGAGGCTATTCCGTTCGATCTCGCCTCGCTGTTCGAGGAAGTATTCCTTCCCCGTTCGCCCTGGGAGATTTTCCTGCGCGTTCTCTGGCAGCTATACGGCGCCGAGGTCGAGATCGACGCAGAGGAAGACCTCAATCTGCCGCTGACGAACTTCCAGAAACACGGCGTAGGCCGCGCCCTGCGGCTTATCCGCGACTGCGGTGGCGCCCTGGTGGCGGACGAGGTCGGCCTGGGGAAGACGTTTATTGCCGGGGAGATCCTACAGATTTACCGCGACCGGCGGCAGCGTGCCCTTTTGATTTGCCCAGCCGCACTGCGCGACAGCACGTGGAAGAAGTTTCTCGCGCGCTTCCAGCTTTACATCGAATGCGTCTCCTACGAGGAGCTGGCCAACGACATCCAGCTCCGCGATGCCCAGCGTCCGCACGCTGCCCAGGAGAAGCTTCAGCGCCCGCTCGACGAATACCAGCTAATCATCGTCGATGAGGCGCACAACTATCGCAATCCGGATGCGCCCACCCGCGCGGCCGTTCTGCGCCGCCTGCTGTTCGGACGTCGGCGCGACCTGCTTCTGCTGACGGCGACACCCGTCAACAATTCGTTATGGGATCTCTATCACCTGATCCGTTTCTTCCTGCGGCAGGACGCTTACCTCGCCAACCGCGGGGTTCTGTCCATCCGCGAACGTTTTGAGCTGGCAATGCATCAGGACCCGAGCAGCCTGAGCCCGGACGTTCTCTATCCCATCATCGACGCGACGACCGTCAAGCGGACGCGCCAGTTCGTTAAAAAGCATTATGCCGGCGATGTCATCAGGGGCCCCGACGGCCAGCCGATCCCCATCGTCTTTCCCGCACCCCAAGCATTGACGGTTCGCTATAATATCGACGACGTGCTGCCGGGCTTCTTCGATCATATCGAGTCCGCCCTGGATCCAGACGACCCCGATGCCCTCACATTCTCCCGCTACATGCCCGAATGCTATCGCCTGAAAGGCATCGATGATGCCGAAGCGGCGCGAATGCGTGCCGTCGCCGGCCTATTGCGTTCCGGCATTCTCAAACGCTTCGAATCGTCGGCCTATGCCTTCCGGTGCACGGTCAGCAAGATGGCTCGCGAGCACCGTCTATTCCTCGACGCCCTGGATCAAGGCAAGGTCATCACGACCGAGTTCCTGCGCGAGTTGTCGGGTGATGACGATGCCGTTTTCGAGGATCTGCTGGACGGCAGCGGCCAAAGCTTCGACGCCTCCGACTACGACGTCGAAAAAATCCGCACCGACGTCGAGCGCGACTGCGGCATTCTGACGGCGTTGGCCGACAAGGCGGCCCAGGTATCGCCGGAGAGTTCGCCGAAGCTGCGAGTCTTGATCGAGGAGCTAGAGAAAATCGCCGCACAGGCAGCGGACGAGGCAACCAACGCGATTGATGAAACTCAGAAGCGAAAGGTCCTGATCTTCTCGTTTTTCGAAGACACGGTTGAATGGATCATCAAGAATCTCGGCGAAGCGATCCGGCAGCGGCCCAGCTTGGCTGCCTACAGGAACCGAATCGTTGCAGTCAGTGGATCGGGCGAGCTTGCCGAGGTGTCTCGGCAGCAGGCGGTGCAGGGCTTCGCCCCGATTTCATCAGAGGCGTCTCCGGGTCAAGATGCCGACCTCTATGACATCCTGGTGACGACGGACGTGCTTGCCGAGGGCGTGAACCTCCAGCAGTGCCGGAACATCATCAACTTCGACATGCCATGGAACCCCATGCGCCTGGTGCAGCGGCACGGCCGCATCGACCGCATCGGCAGCCAGCATACGCGCGTCTTCCTGCGCACGATCTTTCCGACCGACAGGCTGGACCAGCTTCTTAACCTCGAGCAGAGGATCCTCGACAAGTTGGCGATGGCGGCGGCGAGCGTTGGCGTCGCGGCGCCAATTGAGGGGGCCGCGCACGGAACCCAGGTCTTCGCCGAAACCCGCGAGGAGATCGAGAAGCTACTTGCCGAGGACCCGTCGCTTTACGAGCGCGGGGGAACTGCCGGCGCGGCGCAAACAGGCGAAGAGTATCGCCAGACGTTGCGCAAGGCGCTCATGGAGAACAGGGACGCCATCATCAACCTTCCGCTGAAGTCAGGCACCGGGATGGTGAAGGGGAAGGAGCGCGGTGTGTTCTTCTGCGCTATGGTGGGGGAACGCACCTATTTACGGTTCGTGCCGGCCAACGAGGCATGGCGACCGAACTCCGACGCTGCAAGCATCCTGAGCGAGATCGGCACCTGTCTGCGGCTCATCGAGTGCACCGCCGATACACCCATCGACTTACCGTATGGCATGGAAGATTCCGTCTTCGATTTCTGGGACGCCGCTCGCACCCACATCTGGCAGTCCTGGATGGTCGAAACCGACCCGGCGAATCTTCAGCCGAGGGTCAGGCCCCTGAACCATCGCGTCGCCGAGTTCATTCGTGCCAATCCCCCGAGAGACACTGCAGAAGAACGACTTCAGAAGGCCCTCGACATCCTCGAATCACCTTGGCCGCGACGCGAGGAAATCATGCTCCGCGACTGGTTCGCTGACGAGAGTGCACAAGGGGGCGACAAGTCGGGGCTCCTCGTCGAACGGATCATCGATACGGGGCTGGAGCCCTTGGAGCCGCCGCCCGTCATGCCGCCGATCGAGCCCGACGACATTGGGTTGGTTTGCTGGATGGCGATCGAGGCAGAGGCGGCAGATGGCTAGGCGGTGTGCCGCCGCAGAGGCCGTTTTCCTACAGGTCGGCCACCTCGGCAGCCATATCGTCCCCGCCCTCCAAACATCGTCAACCTCCCGATCGAGAACCACCGACCGCAACCCAAGTGTAAGAATTTTTTTGGTTTAGCCGCACAAATTCACGGGAGCCTTTTTTCCGAGATGCTGCCTTACACTAGCGGCGAGGCAAAGTATAAAATTCAGCCCAAATCGTGTTGACTTTCATAGGACTTTCATTATACTTTCAAGATCCAACGCATTGTTTTTAAACGATCTTCTCCCTGTATAAGGATCGATTCAAAATTGTCGCCCGCATCGGCGGCATCCCCCTCATGCTTCGTGCTTTTTTTCTAGAGCAATTTCCGGTCGGTTGGAATCGAGAGGGATTCCCAAAGGGGTCGAAATCTGATTCAAGATAGGGGCTGGTGAGGGAGGCCAGCCCGCATGCCCGAACCTCTTTCCAAAGATCTTCGTAAGCGGTTGGTTTCGG
>JACZKS010000033.1 GCA_014859895.1 Rhodospirillales bacterium | reverse complement strand
GCCCCCGCCCGCGTGGCCGCCCCGGCGCCGTCGGCCGCGCCGACCGCCGCCATCGACGATCCGATCGTCATCGTCGGCTACAGCTGCCGCTTCCCCGGAGCCCTCGACGGCGACGCCTTCTGGGACAACCTGCGCGCCGGGCGCGACAGCATCACCCGCATTCCGGCCGACCGCTGGGATTGGCGGGCCTTCGACGGCGACCCCAAGGCCGAACAGGGCAAGACCAACATCCATTGGGGCGGCTTCATCGACGGGGTGTTCGAGTTCGATTCCCTGTTCTTCGGCATATCTCCGCGCGAAGCCAAGCTGATGGACCCGCAACAGCGCCTGCTGATGATGCATGCGTGGAAGGCCATCGAGGATTCCGGCCATGACCCGCGCAGCCTGGCGGGGCGCCGGGTCGGCCTGTTCGTCGGCACCACCATCAGTGGCTACCACGAGATCCCCGGCGACGATGCCGGGGCCGAAGGCTACGCCGCCACCGGCGCGGTGCCGTCGGTGGGTCCGAATCGGATCAGCTATTTCCTCGATTGGCATGGCCCGAGCGAGCCGGTGGAAACCGCCTGCTCCAGTTCCCTGGTAGCGCTCCACCGGGCGATCCTGTCGATGCGGGCCGGCGACTGCGACATGGCGCTGGCCGGCGGCGTCAATACCATCATCACCCCGGCCGCCCACATCGCCTACGCCAAGGCGGGGATGCTGTCGCCCGACGGCCGCTGCAAGACCTTCTCGCCTCAAGCCAACGGCTACGCGCGCGGCGAGGGCGTGGGGATGGTGGTGCTGAAGCGCCTGTCCGAGGCTAGGCTGGACGGCGACCCCATCCTGGCCGTCGTGCGCTCCAGCGCCGTCAACCACGGCGGCCGCGCCAATTCGCTGACCGCCCCCAACACCGCCGCCCAGGCCGATCTGCTGCGCGAGGCCCAGGCGCGCGCGGGCATCGACCCCAGCACCATCGGCTATGTCGAAACCCACGGCACCGGAACCGCGCTTGGCGATCCGGTGGAGATCAACGCGCTCAAGGCCGCTTTCCGCGCCGCCCCCGCCGGAGCCGAGGAAATGAGCGGCGTCGGTTGCGGCCTGGGCTCGGTGAAGTCCAACATCGGCCATCTCGAACTGGCTGCCGGCGCGGCGGGGATCATCAAGGTGTTGTTGCAGATGCGGCACCGCACCCTGGCGCCCAGCCTGCATTGCGCCGAGATCAACCCTTACATCGACCTGTCGGACAGTCCGTTCAGCATCATCCGCGAAGCCCAGCCGTGGCAGCCGGTGCGCGATGCCGCCGGGCGGCCCTTGCCGCTGCGGGCGGGGGTCAGCAGCTTCGGCTTCGGCGGCGTCAACGCCCATGTGATCCTTGAAGAGTGGCCCGTCGAAGGGACGCCCGCGGCGCATGGCGGCCCGGTGATCGCCGTGCTGTCGGCCCGCGACGACGACAGGCTGAGGGACCAGGCGCGCAATCTGTCGGCGTTCATTGCCGGCGGCCGGCTGGCCGAGGCGGACCTGCCCGATCTGGCCTACACCCTTCAGGTCGGCCGCGATGCCATGAAGCACCGCTTGGCGACGGTGGTGACTTCGCTGGCGCAGTTGAGAGACCGCCTGGACTCCTTCCTGGCGGGCGACACGGCCGGCGTCGCCACCAGCAAGCTGGATGCCGGGCACAAAGCCTCCGGTCCCGCCGTGGATCCTCATGCGGCGCCGGATGTCATCGCCGCCCGCTGGGTGGCCGGCGACACCGTGGAATGGCCCCGCCTGTACACCTCGCCCCGGCGCCGGCTGCGGCTGCCGACCTATCCGTTCGCCCGCGATGTTTACCACGTCAACGCGGCGTTCGCGGGATCGGCGCCCGGCGTCATGGCCACGGCGACGGCCGATTACACCCAGCGCCTCGAAGCCGAGGCGTTCTACCTCAGCGACCACCGGGTGCGCGGCGCCCGCATCCTGCCCGGCGCCATGGGGCTGGAACTGGCGCGCGCGGCCTTCGCCGCCGGCCGTCCCTTCGCGCCCGTGGCCCTCGGCCGGGTCGTCTGGCAGTACCCGCTACGGCTTGACGCCGGCAGCGTGTCGGTGACCATCCCGCTCGCTCCCGGCCAGGACGGCGCCAGCGGTTTCCAGCTGTTGAGCGGCGGCATCGATTCCCTCCCCCATGTGCTCGGCACCGTCGGCCCCCTGGACGATCCCACACCTCAACGGATCGACGTCGATGGGCTGCGGCGGCGCTGCGCCAAGGTTCTGGCGACGGAACGGTTGTACGCCACCTATGCCGCCTTGGGCCTGGACTATGGCCCGGCCTTCCGGGCCATGGAGGAGGTCCGCCTCGGCGAGGGCGAGGTACTGGCGCGGTTGCGCCTGCCGGCGGCGGCCTCCGGTTCATCGTTTGCCCTCCATCCCAGCATGGTGGATGGGGCGTTCCAGGCCGCCATCGGCTTCTTCCAGGAGGACGGCGACGGCAATGTGGCGTTGCCCTTCGGCATGGAACGGGTCGAGGCGCTGGCGCCCACCACCGACGCCATGTGGGTCCATCTGCGGAAGGTCCCCGGCGGCGCCGGCATCCACAAGCTGGACCTCGATTTGGCCGACGACGACGGACAGGTCCGCGTGCGGTTCCGCGGCTTCACCCTCCGCGTCCTCAAGCGGGCCACTCCGGCGAAGGACCTGGAGGCCGCCACCTCCCGCCATCTGGCGGCCCTGGTGGCGCGCGAGGCGGCGATTGCCGTGGATCAGATCGAAGCCGAGGCGGAACTGGAGGCCTACGGCATCGATTCGGTGATGATCACCCGCCTGACCGACGCGTTGGAACGGGACTTCGGCCCCCTGCCCAAGACGCTGTTCTTCGAGTACCGCACGCTTCAGGCCCTGACCGGCTATTTCCTGTCGACGCACGCGGCGGCGCTCGGCCGGCTGTTCGACGGTGCCGCCCCCCAACCGCCGGCCCCGCCGGCGAGCGCCCCGGAACCCCGGCGCGAAGCCCCGACACCGCCGCCCGCGGCCGGCGCGCCCATCGCCATCATCGGCCTGTCCGGCCGCTATCCCGGCGCCGGCGACCTCGATCAGTTCTGGCGCAACCTCGAACAGGGGCGCGACTGCATCACCGAGGTGCCCGCCGACCGCTGGGACCACAGCCGCTATTACGATCCCACCCCCGGCCGGCCCGGCAAGACCAACAGCAAGTGGGGCGGCTTCCTCGACGGCGTCGACCGCTTCGATCCGTTGTTCTTCAACATTTCGCCGCGAGAGGCCGAGTACATGGACCCGCAGGAGCGCCTGTTCCTGCAATGCGCCTGGGAAACGCTGGAGGATGCCGGCTATACCCGCGCCTCCATCGCGCCCGCGCGGCCGCCGCTCGACGGCGCCGACGTCGGCGTGTTCGTCGGCGTGATGTACGAGGAATACCAGCTCTACGGCGCCGAACGGACCGCCGCCGGCCAGCCACTGGCCTTGTCGGGCAGCCCAGCGTCGATCCCCAATCGGGTGTCCTATTTCTGCGGCTTTCACGGCCCCAGCCTGGCGGTCGACAGCATGTGCTCGTCGTCGCTGTCGGCCATCCATCTGGCCTGCGACGCCCTGCGCGCCGGCTCGTGCCGGGTGGCGCTGGCTGGCGGCGTGAACCTGAGCCTGCATCCCAACAAGTACCTGGGGCTGGCCCAGGGTCGCTTCATGTCCTCCAACGGCCGTTGCGAGAGCTTCGGGCGCGGCGGCGACGGCTATGTGCCAGGCGAAGGCGTCGGCGCCGTTTTGCTGAAACCCCTGGACCAGGCGGTGGCCGACGGCGACCGCATCCTCGGCGTCATTCGTTCTTCGGCCTTGAACCACGGCGGCAAGACCAACGGCTACACCGTGCCCAACCCGGCCGCCCAGGCTGCCGTCATCGGCAAGGCCTTGGACGCGGCGGGCGTTTCGGCGCGCATGGTCAGCTATGTGGAGGCCCACGGCACCGGTACCAGCCTCGGCGATCCGATCGAAATCGCCGCGCTCGCCAAGGCCTATGGCGCCCACACCGGCGACACCGGATTTTGCGCGATCGGCTCGGTGAAATCCAACATCGGCCATTGCGAAAGCGCGGCCGGCATGGCCGGGTTGACCAAGGTCCTGCTGCAGTTCCGCCATCGCCGGCTGGTTCCCTCGCTGCATTCGGAAACCCTCAACCCCGGCATCGATTTCGCCGCGACGCCCTTCGTGGTGCAGCAGCAGGCGGCCGAATGGCGCCGTCCGGTGGTGGACGGGCGCGAAGGGTTGCGGATCGCCGGGTTGTCCTCGTTCGGCGCCGGCGGCGCCAACGCCCATTTGATCCTCGAGGAATACGTCGCGCCGCCGCCGCCCGCGACGACGCCCCGGCGCGGCGTCTATCCCCTGTCGGCCCGCGATCCCGAGCGGCTGATCGAGATGGCCGCCCGCTTCCGCCGATCCCTGGACGGCCTGGCCGAGTCCGACATGGCGGCCGTCGCCCACACCCTGCAAAGCGGACGCGAGGCGTTCGAGGAACGTCTGGTGTTCGTCGCCGACGGCCGCGCCCCGCTGATGGCCGCCCTCGACAAGGTGTTGGGCGGCGCCGCCAACGGCCCCGGCGCCCATCGCGGCCGGGCGGAACGCGGCAAGCCTTCCCTTTCCTCCGGCGATCCGGATGCGGTGGCGGCGGCCTGGGTCGGCGGCGCCAAAGTGGATTGGAACGCCCTCCATGCCGGCCGATCCCGGCCTCCCCGCATCGGTCTGCCGGCCTATCCGTTCGCCCGCGAACGCTTCTGGGTGCCGGGCGGCGAGGCGCCGAAGCACGCCCCGGCGACCGTCGCGCTTCCGCTGCTGTTCGCCCCGCGCTGGCGCGACAAGGCGGCCGAGGGGCAGGCTGTCGCCCGGCGACGGCTGGTAGTGTTGTGCGCGCCGCCGCCCGAACTGGCTGCCCGGCTTGCCGGCGCCCTGGCCCCGGCCGACGTGACGGTCTGGGAAGGCGATGACTTCATCGGCCATGCGGCGCGGCTGCTCAAGTTGTTGCAGGACCTGTTCAGGGACCGTCCCGATGCCGCCATCGTCCAGGTCGCGGTGCCGCTGAGCGGCAATGCAAACCTGCTGGAAGGCCTGGCCGGCATGCTGCGGGTCGCCCGGCAGGAGCGGCCCGGCGTGCTTTGCCAGATGGTGGCGCTGGACTACCGCGACGGTGACGCCGCCGCTTTGCTGGCAGCCGACCAGAGGGCGGCGCAGGCCGACGCCGACGTCCGTCACGACCACGGCCGGCGGCTGGTGCGGCAATGGCAGGAACTGAGCCCTCCCGTCGCCCCGTCGCCCTGGAAGGACGGCGGCGTCTATCTGATCACCGGCGGCGCCGGAGGTGTCGGCCGGCATGTGTGCGCCGGTATCGCCGCCGCTGCCCGCCGCCCGTTCCTGTGGCTGGTCGGACGCTCGCCGCTGTCGGCCGAAGCACGGCAGCGATTTGACGCGATCGACGCCCAGGTGACCTATCGCCAGGTCGACATCGGCGACCACGCGGCGGTGGCCGCGCTGGTGGCCGAGATCCGGGCCGCGCACGGCCGGCTGGACGGCGTCCTCCATGGGGCCGGGGTGACCCGCGATATGATGCTGGTGCGCAAGAACGAGGCCGACCTGCGGGCGGTCATGGCGCCCAAGGTGGCGGGAGCCCTGGCCCTCGACGCCGCCACGGCCGGACTGGACCTCGACATGATGGTGCTGTTCGCCTCGGCTACGGGCGCGTTGGGCAACCTCGGGCAAGCCGACTATGCTTCCGCCAACGCCTGGCTCGACGCCTTCGCCGCCCACCGCAACCGCCGGGTGGCGCGCGGGGAACGACGGGGACGCACGCTCGCCATCGACTGGCCCTATTGGCGGGACGGCGGCATGAAGATGTCCGACGAAGCCATCGCCGCCATGGACCGCTACGTCGGTGTCCGCCCGCTGGAAGACGGTCCCGCTTTCGCCGCCCTGTCTGCCGCCCTGGCCCTGAAGGACGAGGACGAGATCCTGGTGCTGGACGGCGACCACGACCGCATGCGCAAGGCGTTGCAGTCGGCCGCGCCCGAAGCGCCGGCACCGGCTTCGAACACGAAGCCAGAGACAGCGATGTCGAAGCCGACGGCCGCCCTGGTTACCGCCTGCTTCTCCGAGGTGTTGAAGATCCCCGCCGCCCGCCTGGCGCCCGACGCGCCGATCGACCACTTCGGCGTCGATTCGGTCTCGGCGATGGAGATCGTCGCCGCCCTGGAACGCCAGGTCGGGCCGCTGCCCCCGACCATCCTGTTCGAGCATCCCACCATTGCCCAGCTTGCCGACGCGCTCGCCGCCATCGGCACGACGCCGGCCGCCCAACCGGCACCGGGGCCGTCGGGCGCCGAGGGCGACGTCGCGGTGATCGCGGTGGCCGGGCGCTATCCCGGCGCCGACACCATCGAGGACTTCTGGACGGTGCTGGAACAGGGTCGCGACTGCGTCACCGAAGTGCCGCCGGAACGCTGGGACCCGCGGTATTCCGAGGCCAAGGGCAAGCCCGGCGCCAGCCACTGCAAGTGGGGCGGCTTCCTGAGCGACGTCGATGGCTTCGACGCCGAGTTCTTCGGCTATTCGCCGCGCGCCGCCGATCTGGCCGATCCGCAAGAGCGGCTTTTCCTGCAAACCACCTGGCACCTGCTGGAGCGCGCCGGCCACACCCGCGCCCGCCTGCGCGATCATTACGGCGCCAAGGTGGGGGTATTCGTCGGCGCCATGTACCAGCATTACGGGGCCCTCGATACCGACGCCGGGAGCAAATCGCTGCTGCTCCTGAATTCCTATTCCGGCATCGCCAACCGGGTGTCGTTCTTCTTCGACCTCCAAGGCCCCAGCGTCGCCGTCGACAGCATGTGCTCGTCCGGATTGCAGGCGGTGCATCAGGCCTGCCAGAGCCTGCGGATGGGGGAATGCCGGCTGGCCATCGCCGGCGGCGTCAATCTGTCGCTGCTTCCGGCCAAGTATATCGGCCTCAGCCGCACCGGGCTGGTGGGCAGCCATCCCGGCAGCCGCAGCTTCGCCGAGGGTGACGGCTACCTGCCGGCCGAAGGGGTGGGGGCGGTGCTGCTGAAGCCGGTGGCCGACGCGTTGCGCGACGGCGATGCGGTGATCGCCGTCATCAAGGGCAGCGCGGCCAATCATGGCGGCCATTCCGCCGGCTTCGGGGTGCCGAGCGCCGAGGCCCAGGCGCGGCTGATCGAGGACAACCTGCGCAAGTCCAATATCGACGCCCGCACCATCGGGTACGTCGAGGCCGCGGCCAGCGGCGCCCACCTGGGCGATGCCATCGAGATACGGGCCCTGACCCGCGCCTTCCGCGCCTTTGGTGTCGAGAACGGCGCCTGTTCCATCGGCTCGGTGAAATCCAACATGGGCCACGCCGAGGCCGCCTCGGGCATGGCTCAGCTTACCAAGGTGCTACTCCAGTTGCAGCACCGGCGGCTGGCGCCCTCGCTCAAGCCCGACCAGGCCAACCGCGCCATCGACTTCGACGCCACCCCCTTCCATCCGCAATGGCGGGGGGCCGATTGGCCGGTGACGGAGGTGGATGGTCAAGCCTCGCCGCGGCGTGCCACCATCAGTTCGTTCGGCGCCGGCGGCTCCAACGTCCATATGATCCTGGAGGAGGCGCCGGCCGTTCCGGTGCCAGCCGAAACCCGCCGCCGCCGACGTTTCCCGTTGTCCGCGCGCACGCCGGACCAACTGGCGGAGCTGCGCTCGCGGCTGGCCGATTTCGTTCGCCGGACTCCGGACCTGTCGCTAGGCCGGTTGTCCCATACCCTGCTCCACGGCCGCGAAGCCATGGAGCACGCCATCGAGATCGTTGCCGGCGACCGCGATGATTTGATCGCCAAGCTGGAGACTGCCCGCCCCGGCGACCCAACCGAGGCCATGCCCGAATCCGGGCCGGAAGAAGCCGGCCCGCCGCTGGTCCTGCCCGGATATCCCTTTGCCCGTGTGCGCCATTGGCTGCCCCAGATCGCGACAGCAGGCACCACCCTCGCGCCCACCTCAGACACGGCCGCCCTGCGCGACCTGATCATCGGCGTGCTGGCCGGCGAACTGGGCGTGGCCGCCGACACCCTGGCACCGACCGCCTCCTTCGCCGCGCTCGGCCTCGATTCCATGATCGCCCTGCGCCTGGGTTACGCCATCGAGGAGGCCAGCGGTGTCAGCCTCGTGCGGGGCGATTTCGAGCAGTATTCCACCCCCGACCTGCTGGCCGGCCGGGTGGCGGCGTTGCAGGCCGTGGTCCCGGCCCACGCCGGCCCCGCGGAGCCCGAGACCTCGCCCGGACACTGGCACGCGCCGATGACCGAGGGTCAGAAGGGGCTATGGGTCGTACAATCGCTTCATCCCCGCTCCAGCACCTACAACGTGCCGTTGGCGTTCCGCGTCAGCGACATCGACCACGAGGCCTTGGGCCGCGCCTGCCGCTGGCTGCTGGACGCCTTTCCCGTGCTGACCGCCCGCGTGGTCGAGGACGGGGCCGAGCCGTCGCTGGCCGCCTTGCCGGTGGCGCAGCCGCTGGAGCGGATCGAGGTTCCCAAGGGCATGGACCCGCTGGTTTTCGCCCGCCAGCGGGCGGCGCAACCGTTCGACCTTAGCGCGGCGGCGCCATCCCGTTTCGAATTGCTGCACGGCGGCGCCCTGGGCGCCAGCCAGGAAATCCTGTTGCTCACCGTCCATCACATGGTGTTCGACGGGGCCTCGGCCGCGGTGACGGCGGCGGCGTTGTGGGACGCCTATGGCCGCTTCTCGCAAGGTCGAGAGGCGCCGCCGCCGCCCGAGCAGGCCGATTTCGCCCGCTTCGCCGCCTGGGAACGCCGGTTCATGGACTCCCCGGCGGGCGAAGCGCAGCACGCCTATTGGCGAAACCAGTTGGACGGCGAGTTGCCGGTGGTCCAACTGCCCACCGACCGCCCCGCCCAGCCGGGCGAAGCCATCGACGGTTGCAGCCTGGAGCGCGTGCTGGAGGCCTCTCTCGCCCGGGCGGCAAAACGGACCGCCGCCGTACTGGGCATCACGCCGGCGTCGTTGCTCCTGGGCGTGATGGCCATCCTGCTCTACCGCCACACCGGCCAGGAAGACATGCTGATCGGGGTGCCGACCCTGCGCCGACCCGAACGCCGGTTCGAACGCTCGGTGGGCTATTTCGTCAACATGCTGGCGCTGCGCGCGACCGTTTCCGGGGACATGGCGGCGGAAACGGTGCTGCGCGACGTCCATCGGCGGATGATCGACGGCCTGGACCACGGCGAATACCCCTTCGCCGCCATCGCGCGGGCCCTCGGTCGCTCGCTGTACGGCGAACCGCCGTATCAGGTCAGCTTCGCCTATCAGAACTTTCCCATCGGCGCCCCCTCGGCGCTGCCGGCGGAGGTGGGCCAAGCCACCTTCCTGCCGGAAATACGCCAGGAGGGCGACTGTCCGTTCGGCATCGAGGCGTATGAAGACGAAGGCGCCCTGCGCCTGGTCGCGGGCTTCGACGGGGCCCGTTTCGACGCCGCCAACATCGAGCACCTGCTGGACCGCTTCGCCCGCCTGACCGAGGCCATCTGCGCCCGGCCCGGTTCCCTTGTCCGCGACCTCGACATGATGGCGGCCGGCGAGCGCAAGCGCCTGCTTGGACCCTGGACCAAGCCGCCCGCCTTGCCTCCCCGCGACGGGCTGTTGCCGCAGTGGATCGCCCGCCAGGCCAAGGAACACCCCGATGCCGTCGCGGTGATGGCCGATGACGACAGCCTGAGCTATCGCCGGCTGGTCCGCCGCGCCAACCGCCTGGCCCGGCATCTACGCGAGTGCGGCGTTGAACCCGGCGACGCGGTGGCGGTTCTGCTGGACCGCTCGACCGACAGCGTCGTCGCCCTGTTGGCGACGATGACCGCCGGCGCCGTCTGGGTGCCGCTGGACGGCGACGCTCCGGCCCGCCGCCAGTCCTCCATGCTGGCCGACAGCGGCGCCAAGGTCATCGTCACCAACGGCAGTTTGGCCGGACGCCTGGGGGAACTGGCCGAATTGCCCGGTACCGTCGTCGACTTGACCCGGGACGGCGCGGCCATCGCCGAGCGTCCCGCCCGCGCGCTGGAAATCCGGCCGGCGCCGGACGACCCGGCCTATATGATCTACACCTCGGGTTCGACCGGCAGTCCCAAGGGGGTGTTGGTGTCGCACCGCGCGATCGCCGACCATGCCCAAGTGGTAATTCACCAATACGGCCTGAGCGCCGACGACGTCGTCCTGCAATTCGCCCCCCACGTGGTCGATACCGCCCTGGAGCAGATTCTGCCGACGCTGGCCGCCGGGGCCCGGCTGCTGATGCGCACCGACACGATCTGGACCGCCGACCACCTTCGCCGCATCCTGACCGACCACCGGGTGACCGTGGCCGACCTGCCGCCGGCCTATCTGCGCGAAGTCCTGCTGGCCTGGAAGGCTGCGGCCGCCGTGCCGCCGCCATCGCTGCGCCTGTGCATCGTCGGCGGCGAGGCGCTGCCTCCCGACACCGTGCGGCTGTGGCTGGAGAGCCCGCTGGCCGGCACGCGGCTGTTGAACGCCTACGGCCCGACCGAAGCGACCATCACCTGCCTGACCCATGAGGTGGATGCCGCCCTGCCGGGCGGGACTGTTCCCATCGGCTGCCCCTTGCCCGGCACCCGGGCCTATATCCTTGACCGCGACGGCAACCTGGTTCCCGAAGGGGTCATCGGCGAGCTCCATATCGGCGGAGACCGTTTGGCGCTCGGCTATCACCGCCGCCCCGACCTGACCTTGGAACGCTTTGTCGAACCTCCGTCGGGCAAGCCGGCACCGCGGCTATACCGTACCGGCGACATGGCGGCGTTCGTGCCGGGGGGCAAGGGAATCATCGCCTTTCATGGACGTGTCGATCATCAGGTCAAAATCCGCGGCTTCCGGGTCGAGCTGAGCGAAGTGGAGGCCGTGCTGCGCGCGTTCGGCCTGCGCGAGACGGCCGTGGTGCCCCAGGTCGACGCCAGCGGCGGCCAGGTGCTCGTCGCCTATGTGGTGCCCGGATCGGAAACCATCGACGAGGACGCCCTGCGTGCTTACGCGGCGGCCCGCCTGCCCCCGCACATGCTTCCCGCCGCCTTCGTCCGCCTGCATGCGTTGCCCCTCACCGCCAGCGGCAAGCTGGACCGCGCCGCCTTGCCCGATGCGCGGCCCCACGGCGTGAGCGGCGACGCGCCCCGCGACGGGATGGAGGAACGCCTACTGCGGATGTGGTCCCAGGTGTTGGGGCGCGACGGCGCCTCCATCGGCATCCACGATGACTTCCTTGCCTGCGGCGGCCATTCCCTGCTGTGGGTCCGCCTGCTCGCCGAAATCGAGCGGACCTTCCATTATCGTCCTTCGGCCCGCGACTTCCTGGCCGCCCAGACCATCGCCGAGCAGGCGCGAGTGTTGCGCCATCAGGTGAAGGAAGGCGGCCCGGCCATGCCGGCCGGCCAGGACAAGGTGCTGGTGCCGCTGCGCCTGCCCGAACCTTCCGGCGCCGGACAACCGCTGTTCCTGGTGCATGCGGCGGCGGGGACGGTTTCCTGCTATGTGGATCTGGCCCGCCGGCTCGCCACGCCGGTTGCGATCTATGGCTTGCAAGCACCGGGAGCGGACGATCCGGCCGCCGCGATCGCCGTTGTCGACCTGCCGCAGATGGCCGGCCGCTACCTACAGGCGATACGCCAAGTTCAGCCGCACGGCCCCTACTCCCTGGGAGGCTGGTCGCTGGGCGGGGTGCTGGCCTTCGAAATGGCCCGCCAGTTGCGCCAGAGCGGCGAGGATGTCGCCCTGCTGTGCCTGATTGAAAGCTACACGCCCGCGCTGCTGCGCCGCTTTGACGCCTTGATGGAGGTCGACGGCAACGGCAATGCGTTGACCCGCGCTTTCGCCCGTGACGTCCTCGGCATCGCCGAGCCGCCACCGATCCCCGAGGGCCGGGACATGGCGACGACCCTACTGGCCTTGCCGGCGCTCGCCGGGCAATTCGATGCCGGCGATGCCGACCGGCTGCGCCGCCTGCATGACCTCTATGGCGCCCACAGTGCCGCGCTGATGGCCTATGACCCGGCTCCCTGCGACGTCGCGATGACGCTGTTGCGCACGGCCGGCGTTGCCCTCGATGACGAGACCTGCGGATGGGGAGCGCTGGCGCGGGCCGGAATGACGCTTCGCACGGTGCCCGGCGACCACTATTCCGTCCTGCGTCATCCCAACCTCGATGCATGCATCGCCATTCTCGACGATGCCCTGGCCCGACGGGACAAGTCGAAGTGATGAGCGATCCGCTTCCCGTCCTTTTCTGCTTCGCCGGCCAGGGATCGCAATATTACGGGATGGCCGCCGATCTGATGGCGGAGGAGGACGTCTTCCGCCACTGGATGCAGTCGGGCGATGCGGTCGTCGCCCAACGGCACGGATTTTCGATCCTGGCCGAGCTTTATGGAGAAGGCCGCCGGCCGGCCACCCCGTTCGATCGCATGGAGGCAAGCCACCCCGCTCTGTTCCTGGTGCAATACGCCTTGGCCAAAACGCTCCAGCATCATGGCTTGCGTCCCGACATGCTGCTGGGGGCCAGCCTGGGCGAAATCGTCGCCCAGAGCGTGGCCGGCATGATGTCCTTCGAAACGTCTCTATGCGCGGTGGCGGACCAACCCGCCCTGTTCCGGCGTACCTGCCCGGCCGGCGGCATGGTGGCCGTCCTGGGTTCGCCCGACCTGCATGCCCGCCGCCCCCTGCTTGCCGCGCGCAGCGAGATGGCCGGGGTCAATGCCGATGGCCATTTCGTGCTTTCGGCCCTGGCCGGGGACCTGCCCGCCATCGAGGCCGATTTGGCGGCCTGCGATGTCGCCTTCCAGCGGCTGCCGGTGCCGTTCGCCTTTCACTCCCGTTTCATCGATGCCGCCGAGGAGGCCTGGCGCGGCGCGTTCGGCCAACAGCGAAGGGAGGCGGCCTTCTGGCCGGTGTGGTCCAGCTGCACCGGCGGCGTCATCGGGCCGGCGACGCCCGATCTCTCCTGGCGCATCGTCCGCCAGAGGATGCACGTCCAACAGACCCTGCTGACGCTGGAACAGCAGGGCGGCGCCATCTATGTCGATCTCAGTCCGTCAGGCACCCTGGCGGCGGTGTTTCGCCAGAGCCTCGGCGACAAATCGCCGTCGCGCCTGCTGCCGGTCGTCTCGCCGTTCGGCGATAACATCAGGCGCCTGCGCAAGACCATCGCGGCGCTGGGCAACCGAATGGCCTGTTGCCCTGGTCCAACTTTTGTATAAGTGCTAACCATTCTTTTTTCAGCGCACCCCTGTCTCCCGAGCCCGTGAGCCGCATGGATAAGATACGCGCCTTCATCGAAGACCAGTTCCTGGTGGAGTTCGACGAGAGCTTTCCCGAAGACATCAACCTGTTCAAGGAAGGCGTGATGGATTCCTTTGGATACGTGCAATTGTGCCGGTTCCTGGAAAAGGAATTCGCCATCACCTTCACCGAGGCCGAAATGACCGGCAACGTCCTGGTCAGCCTGACCCAGATCAGGGAAACCGTGGAGCGCAAGCTGGCCCGGAGCGGCGAGGAACCCGCCTAGACCATGTGTGGAATCGCCGGCCTGATCGACACCACCCTGCCCTCCCAGGCGCTGCCCGACACCCTCCTGGACATGCTGGGAACCATCGCGCATCGCGGTCCCGACGGCCTGGGCTATGTGGTGGGCGACGACTGGGCCATGGGCGCGGCCAGGCTGGCCGTCATCGACATCGAGAGTGGAACCCAGCCCCTTGGCGATCCGAGTGGCCGGTTCTGGCTTTGCTACAATGGCGAAATCTACAATTACCGCGAGCTGCGCGCCGACCTGGAAGCGCAGGGTGTGGTCTTTCGCACCCATTGCGATACCGAGGTCGTGCTGGCCGCCTGGATGACCTGGGGCGAGGAATGCCTGCCCCGCTTCAACGGCGGCTTCGCCTTTGCCCTGCTCGACCGCCGCGAGCGGCGCCTCGTGCTGGCCCGCGACCGCTTCGGCAAGCGGCCGCTGTTCTATGCCCGCCATGGCAGCGCGTTCATGTTCGCTTCGGAAATGAAGGCGTTCCTGGCGGTGCCCGGGTTCGCCTTCGAACAGGACCCGGCGCAATTGGCCTCCATCCTCGGGCAATGGACGCCGCTGCCCGACCAGACCGGCTTTCGGGCCATCCAGGCGCTGCCCATGGGCGAATGGCTGTCGTTCGATAAGGGCGGGCTGGAGCGCCACACCTATGCCCGGCTGGCCTTCCCCGATGGCCCGGCGCCGGCCAGCGAGGACGAGGCCAAGGAGCTGATCCGCCAGCATCTGGAGGCCAGCGTCGCCCTTCGACTGCGCAGCGACGTGGAAGTGGGGGTCTATCTCAGCGGCGGCATCGATTCGGCGATCGTCGCGCTCTTGACCCGCGACATCAGCGGCAGGCCGCCCGCTACCTTCTCGGTGGCTTTCGACGATGCCGCGCTGGACGAATCCGCCGAACAGCAGGTCATGGCGGCGCACCTCGGCACGCGCCACGATACCTTGCGCGTCAGCCATGAAGACATCGCCGCCGCCTGCCCGGACGCCATCTACCACGCCGAGGTGCCGGCCTTCCGCAGCGCCTTCATTCCGATGTTCCTGCTGTCGCGGCGCACCCAGGAATGCGGCATCAAGGTGATCCTGAGCGGCGAAGGCGCCGACGAAGCCTTCCTCGGCTACGACCTGTTCAAGGAAACCCTTCTGCGCTGCCAGTGGAACGACATCGACGACGACACCCGCCGCCGGCGTCTGGCCCGGCTTTACCCCCACCTCGACCACTACGGCCCCCAGGACATCGCCGCCCTGACCGGGCTTTACCAGCAGTTCTCGCGAGAGCAGATGCCGGGGTTGTTCTCGCACGAACTCAAGTTCCAGAACGGCCGCTTCTCGGCCCGCCTGATCAAGGACGCGGGCGATCCCTTCGCCGCCATTTCCGCCCTGGTCGCCGAACATGGCGAAATGGCCGCCATGTCTGCCGTGCAGCGCGCGCAATGGCTGGAATACAAGACCCTGTTGCCGGGCTACCTGTTGTCCACCCAGGGCGACCGGGCGGCGCTTTCCCACGGGATCGAGAACCGCTGTCCGTTCCTGGATCAGGCGGTGGTGGATCTGGCCTCGACCATCAATCTGCGCTTCGACGACGGCTTCGAGGAAAAGCGGCTGTTGCGCCAGGCCTTTGCCGGCCGCCTGCCGGAATCGATCGTCAACAAGCGCAAGTTCCCTTATCGCGCCCCCGACGCCGCCGCCTTCGCCGAAACCCGCCCCGTCTATCTGGAGCTGGTGCAATCGGAAAGCGAACTGGCCAAGCTCCCCTTCCTCGACGTCAACTTCGCCCGCCGCCTGACAGCCAAGGTGCTGACCCGGCCGGCGGCCGAAATCAGCACCAAGGAAAACCAGACCTTCCTGTTCCTGCTGTCCATCGCCCTGCTGCACCGCCAATTCGTCAGCCGCGACGGCGTGGCCGGGCACGAAACCCAGCGCGCGCTTCCCCCCCTGGTGAGGGCGGTGGATTTGCGGGGGGTGGTGTAGCCTCTCTTGGAATGGCCAGTCACGATAGTGTCCGGTGTGCGCCCCCCTTGCGGCCATACGAGTGCACAAGACATATCCTCGAAAGCGGACATCCGAGAATGCAGCGCCGTCAAAAACTCTTGCGCGAGCCGTTATCACATCGGCAACGGAAACCGAGGGAGAGGAGGCCCGGTGTGGAAATCAGGTTTCCGGACGCGCGGAGTGCAAGGATGCCTCCTCCCCAAGCGCTCTTCCTGACCAAGAGCTGCGGATTCCTTGGCTCATGGTTCAGCAGACCGGGCCGAGAACCCCGTCCCGGCACCAGCTGGAAATCTGCTCTTCCGAGAAATCCAGACTTTCCAGAAGACCCCGGCTGCCCTTCCCGAGTTCGGGGGGCGCGCTGCGGAAGGCGAAGTCGTAGTTGCCAACCCGCAGGGGGAGCTTCGGCAGCTTGGCAGCCGTCCCGTTGGGCAGGACCAACTCGTCGAGGCCGCCCGACTGGTTGAGGTGCTCGTCCTCGAACAGGTCCTCGGGGCGGGCGACCTGGGCGAAGGGGATGCAGGCTTCCTCGGCCTTCCGCATGATCTCGTCACGCGGCAAAGCGGCCAAGCGCTTCTTCAGTTCGGGCAGGAACCATTCGCGCTGTTCGACCCGCCCCTGGTTGGTGTCGAGCCGGTGGTCGGCAAACAGATCGCCGAAGCCGAAGACCTCGCAGAAGCGGGTCCAGTGCCGGTCGCTGGTGATGCCCAGAAAGACCTGTTCTCGGTCGACCGTCTCGAACAGGTCGTAGACCGACCAGGAACGGCCGCGTTCGGGCATCGGCGGCGCCGCATCGCCGGTCAGCGGCAGCACAATCATATGCTGGGCCATCAGCATGGCGACGGATTCAAAAAGTGTCGCCTTGACGAACTGGCCCCGGCCGGTGCTCTGGCGGTCAAGGAGCGCTGTCAGGATGCCGATGACGCCATAGCTGCCGCCCATGACATCGATGATGGAGGCGCCCGCCCGCAGGGGCCGGCCGCGCGGCCCGGTCATATAGGCAAGGCCACCCATCATCTGGCAGACTTCGTCGAGGGCCGGTCGCTTCTCGTAGGGGCCGGGCATGAAGCCCTTGAGTGAGCAGTAGACCAGGCGAGGATTGATGTCGCGTACCCGTTCCCAGCCGAAGCCGAGGCGCTCGACCGTCCCCGGAGCGAAGTTCTCGATCAGCACGTCGGCGGTGCCGATCAACTGCTCCAGGATGCGCCGGCCGTCGTCCGATTTCAGGTTAACGACCAGGCTCTTCTTGTTGCGGTTGTAGTAAGGGAAGAAGCCCGTCCCGAAGCCCTTTAGCCGCCGCGTCTCGTCGCCGTTCGGGGCCGGCTCGATCTTGATGACCTCGGCTCCCATGTCGGCAAGGATCACGCCGGCCATCGGCCCCATCACCGCCAGCGACAACTCGAGCACCCGGATACCCTCGAGGGGAAGATTCTTTGGTTCCACGATTTCACATCCCGTCAAATGTCACGCCGATACCGCGCATGGTGAGCGCGCAGGCGCCAGCACGCGCAGCATCCTTCCCGGCAGCCGTCGTTCGAGCAGGCTCTCCAGTCGTTCGACCGCCCGGCATAGGACGGTCACGTCGATGCCGGTTTCCACGCCCATGGCCTGGAGCATATTCACGGCGTCCTCGGTCGGGACGTTGCCGGCCGCTCCCTTGACGAACGGGCAGCCGCCGAGGCCACCGGCCGCCGTATCGAACACGGTCGCTCCCGCCTCGCAACCGGCCACCATGTTGGCCAGCCCCAGGCCGCGGGTATCATGCAGATGCAACGAGACGCCGACGTGCGGCCAGCGGGCGCGCGTCTCGGCTACCAATTCGCGGACCTGGACCGGATTGGCCATGCCGGTGGTGTCGGATAGGTTCAGCTCCTGCGCTCCGGCCTCGATCATCCGATCGAGTGCCCGGACGACACGCTCTTTCGGAATGGCCCCTTCGTAAACGCAGCCGAAGGTGCACTGGGCGCCGGCCCGCACCGCGATACCGGCCGCGACCGCGTGGCGGATCAGTTCCACCATCTCGGCGAGGGCCTCGTCCACCGAGCGGTTGACGTTGCGCCGGCTATGCTGCTCGGACACCGACACCGACATGCTGAGGTGGCCGACCCCGCAGGCCAGGGCCCGCTCCAGCCCCTTGGCGTTGAGGATGAGGCCGGTGTAGGTCACGCCGGGGCGGCGCTCCAGCGCCCGGAACACCTCGTCGGTGTTGGCCATCTGCGGCACCCACTTGGGGTGGACGAAGGAACCGACCTGGATGCGCCTGACGCCGGCCGCTTCCAGGTCGCGCACGATGGCCAGCTTCTCGTCGGCCGAGAAGATCCGTTCCTCGTTCTGGAGGCCGTCGCGCAGGATGTCTTCCTCGATGACGACGGCGGTGGGAAGGGGCATGGGATGATCGCCTTTCGCTAACATGAAGATCCGGTTCCTGCCGATTCGAAGGCACGCTCCGCCGTTCGCCGAAGGCCCCGGGCGGGAACCCCGCATCGACGTCGCCTCGTCTATCGTTCCATCAGACAGGATGGCGGCCGGACCGGTGGCCGCGGAGCGCAGGCCCGCGGGTCCACCGTTCCGGACGGCTGGTTACTTCTTCTTGGGGCTCTGGAAGACGTCCTTGTACTCGACCAGGAACTTATACTCCTCGTCCAGGAGTACCGTGGCTTCAACGGCGCTCTTGAAGAAGGGGGTCATCTCGATCTTGGCGTAGTCCTTCGCGATGTCCGGGCTCTTGGCGGTCTTTTCCAGGGCGCCGGTCAGCGTCTTCATCACGTCCGCCGCAGTGTTCGGCGGCAGGCCCAGCCAGAACAGGCGGTCGGGCATGGTGATATCGATGCCCTGCTCCTTGAACGTCTTGACCTCGGGAAGGCCCGCGAAGCGGTTGGCCGCCGGCGTTCCCAGGGCCCGCATGCGGCCGGCCTGGATGTAGCTCGACACGGTACCGGCCTGAACCTCGGAAACGTCGATGTGCCCGCCTAGGATGGCGACGATCTTCTCGGCGATGCCGCCGACGTCCATGTTGTGCATCCTAACGCCGGCCGCCCGTTCGAAGGCCACCACGTGAGCATGGGACTGGCTGCCGAAGTTGAGCCCGTTCTTGACGGTCTCGGGCGCCGCCTTGGCGGCCTTGGCGATATCCGCCATGTCCTTGTAGGGCGAAGTCGCGTTGGTTACCCAGATGGTTCCCTCGGAAAGGGCGACGGAGCCCAGGACGGCCATATCCTTATACGAGAAATCGATGGCGCCGGTGATCATGCTGACCAGTACGCCGGAATGGTGGAACAGCACGGTGTAGCCGTCGGCGGGGGCATTCTTGACCTTCGTCGTGGCGATGCTGCCCGCGGCGCCGGCGACGTTGACGACCACCACCGGTTTGCCCAGGGTCTTTTCGAATTCCTTGGCGAAGACCCGGGCCAGAAGGTCCGTATCTCCGCCGGGATTGTAGGGCACCACCAGTTGGATCGCCTTGGTCGGATAGGCGTCGGCGGCGTCAGCTGCCGTGGAGAGCCCGGCAAGCATGGCCGCCGAGGCGAGCAAGCCGATGGTGTTTTTCAGCGAAACTGCAGACATGATCCTGTTCCTCCTATTCTTCGTGGTTCAGCTTTCCGATTGAATTCGCGGTTTTCGCAGTTTGAAGAGCAGCGGCCTTACTAGGGGATAGACGATGAAGAGCACACCGATGATGACGAAGAATGCGCTGATGGGCCGCGTGATGAACGGCAGATAGTCTCCCTTCGACGCCATCAGGGCGCGGTAGAAGTTCATCTCGACGATGTTGCCGAGGATGAAGCCCAGTACTGCCGGTTGCAGCGGAAACTTGAAAACATGCAGGGCGTAGCCGAGGCCGCCGAAAAGCAGCACCGACCACACGTCGAATGCCCGGTTATTCACGCCGAAGGCCCCGACCATGCACATGACGATGACCAGCGGCATGAGGATGTTCTTGGGCGTCTGGATGAGGCGGGTGAAGAAGCGGATCAGGAACAACTCGATCACCAACATGCAGAAGGACGCGATGACCAGAGATGTGAAGATTCCGTAGACCAGTGTTCCCTGCGTCATGAACAGCAGCGGGCCGGGCTGCAGGTTGTTCATGACCAGCGCGCCCAGCAGGATAGCGGCGACGGTGTCGCCGGGGATGCCGAGGGCCAGCAGCGGAACCAGGGCGCCGCCGATGCAGGCGTTGTTGGCCGATTCCGAGGCTACGATGCCATCAACGATGCCGGTGCCGAATTTTTCCGGATGCTTCGACGTCTTCTTGGCCGCCAGGTAGCCCATGATGCTGGCGGTGCTGACGCCGATGCCCGGCAGGATGCCGATGATCGTGCCGACCGTGGAGGAGACGCCGTAGGTCTTGAGGTTGCCGACGAATTCCTTAAGCGAGATCCCGAAACCCCTGAGGACCACCTTCCCGTTGTCCATGGCCAGCGGGATGAAGCCCTGCGCGCAGTTGTGAAACAGTTCCGACACCGCGAACAGCCCGACCAGGAACGGCACCATCTCGAAGCCGCCCTGCAGTTCGACGGTGCCGGCGGTGAAACGCTGGATGCCGCCGACCGGGCTCATGCCGATCATGCCGAAGGCGATCCCGATGAGGCCACTGATGAAGCCCTTGAGCATCGAGCCGGAGCTGAGGCTGGCGATCAGGGTGAGGGCGAAAAAAGTCACCGCGAAGTATTCGAACGGCGTGAAGCGCAGGGCGAATTCCGCCAGCATGGGCGCGCAGAACACCAATACGGCGATTCCGAAGAGCGTACCCAGGAACGAGAACAGGATGCCCGCCCCCAAAGCCTTGTGGGCTTGGCCCTTCATGGCCATGGGATAGCCGTCGAAGAGTGTCGCGACGGACCCCGGCGTGCCCGGGATCTTGAGCAGGATGGCCGGGATGAGCCCCCCCGAGATGCCGCCGATGAACAGGCCGCACAGCAGCGACACGCCGTTGATCGGCGTCATCGTGAAAGTCAGCGGCAGGCAGAGGATGAGCGCCATCGAGGCGGTGAGCCCGGGAATCGCCCCGAAGATGATGCCGATCGTCACACCGCTGGCGATCAGCAGGATGCACTCGATGCTGAACGCCTGGGCCATGCCGGCCAGGATCGTGTCGTACATGGGCCGGCCCTCCTAGAACAGGCCTTCCGGCAGCGGCATGGAGAGCCACGCGCCGAAGACGTAATCGATGATGAAGGGCGTCACCAAGGCGATGGCCGCCATGGGCAGTGGTTTAAACTCGCCCTTCTGGTAGCTCAGGATGTAACCCTCGGCGAATAGATAAAGCATGGCGGTCAGCTTGAAGCCGAGAGTGTCGAAGGCGATGGCCGCCAGGGTGGTCACGGCGATGGTTCCGACCAGCTTGCCGGGATAGTTGAAAACCGCTTTTCCAGTACCGCCGGCGTGCGCGGTGAAGGCGGCGTACAGCCCCTTGAGGAGGAGAATCAGGCTGAGCCCGCCCAGCAGCATAGCGACAAGCCTCGGCGCGAGGCTTAAATCGACGCCGGCCATTACCGTCTCTCCCGCCGCCGGCAGCGCCCCGTACATGGCGACGGCCACCAGCAGGATCACGCCCCCGCCAAAGGCATCCCTATATTTCTCGAACATTCCCTTGTCCTTACCTGGGTCCCGGGCTTCTTGGGCCGCGCTAGAAGCGACCATGTTTCTTGAGGAACGGCACCACGCCGCCCGCATCGAGAATTCGAACCATGATTTCCGGCATCGGACGTACCGGGATCCGTGCATGCTTGGTCACGTTGAGCACGAAGTCGTCGCCGGCCTTGAAATCGAGGATGTCCCCGTCGTCAATGCCGTCGGTGTCGCACTCCAGGAGCGGCAAGCCGATGTTGATGGCGTTCCGATAAAAGATCCGGGCGAACGACTTTGCGGCGACCGCCTTGACTCCCGCCGCCATCAGCGCCACCGGCGCTTGTTCGCGAGAAGATCCGCACCCGAAGTACTTGCCGCAGACGACAACAGCGCCGTCCTTGGCCTTCGCCTTGAAGTCCGGGTCGAGGTCCTCCATGGCGTGTTCTGCCAGGTCCTGGACGTTGAGCGACTTTGTGTACTTGCCGGCAATGATCAGGTCAGTGCTGATGTCGTCGCCGTATTTCAGGGCTTTAAAGGGCATCGCCAACCTCCTGAGTTATGGTTCTGGGATCGGTGATGACGCCGGTCAACATGGATGCGGCAACCGTCGCTGGCGAGGCCAAATAGATCGACGCCTTGTTGTTGCCCATGCGGCCCTTGAAGTTGCGGTTGGTGGTCGCGATGACGGTGTCGCCGTCCGCCGGCACACCGCCGTGGGTGCCGACGCAGACGCCGCAGCCGGGGGTGAAAAAGACCGCTCCCGCCTCGATGAGCGTGGTGACGAGGCCCTCTTCCACGGCTTGAAGGAACACGCGCCTTGATGCCGGCGTGATCAGGAAGCGTACTCCCTTGGCGATCTGCTTGCCCTTAAGAATGGATGCCGCGATGCGCAGGTCCTCGATACGGCCGTTGGTGCAACTGCCGATGACGCCTTGCTGCACGGGAAGCCCCGCCACTTCGGAAACGGGGGCGTAATTGTCCACGGTATGCGGTTTGGCAACCCCCGGCTCTACCTTGGCTAGGTCGAAGCGGATGATATCGCGGTATTGGGCGTCGGGGTCAGCGGCGATGCCGAGATTGGCGTGGCAGATGAACCCGCACTTGCACCCCATTTCCACGACCATGTTGGCGATCGTCATGTGGTCTGCCTGGCTGATCCTGTTCAGCCAGGGCCCATAGAATTCGAAGGACATGTAGTTGCCACCGTCGGCCCCGATGGCTCCGATGACGTGCAGGATGACGTCCTTGGCGGAAGAGCCCGGCGCCAGATCGCCGTCGAGCTCGATGCGGACCGTCTCAGGCACCTTGAACCAGTTCTGGCCGGTGAACAGCGCCGCCGCTATGTCGGTCGCGCCGGCGCCGGTCGCGAAGGCGCCGAACGCGCCATAGGTGCAGGTATGCGAATCGCTACCGAGGATCAGGGTGCCGGGCTTTGCGAAGCCATGCTCCGGCAACACCTGGTGGCAGACTCCCTGTCCTATTCCGAAACAATGGGTGCCCTGATCCTCGGAAAACCGGGTGACGAGGGCCTGGAGGTTGGCGGCCCGCTCGTAGGGAGCGGGGGCCATGTGGTCCAGAACAAAGACGACCTTGTCGGGGTCATATACGGCCTTGCCGCCCATGTTCTCGAAGGCCTTGATGGCCATCGGGCCATTGGCGTCATGGCCCATGACGAGATCGATGGTACAAACGACGATGTCGCCGGCCCGAGCCCTTTTCGCCGCATGGGTGCTCAGGATCTTTTCTGCGAGGGTGCTGCCGGGCATGGCGGAGTCTCCTGGCTGAGTCTCTAACAGGTTTCTACGCAATCGTTTCCTCGGCGAGCCATGCAGCCACTATTTTCGTGGCAGCATCCACAAGAGAGCGCCGGTATCGGCGTGCTGCTGCGTATCCCGAACCCTCTACGCCCATTCGTGGTGCCGTTTTCGTTCCATGCTCACGCGAAAAGCCCTTGATCATCTTAGTTCCCCGAGATTCCGGTGCGGTGGCCGCTTCGGCGGCTCTGCTGAGACGCGGCGCGTTGTGCCGGCCCCTCCCGCCATATGCTCTTGACAAAAATATTTCATAACGTCCATTTTCTTTTTCTCATTAATTGATAACCCATAGGAATTAGTCTGTGGATGTGCGGGATCTTTTTTACTTCCAGACCATCGCCGAGTGCGAACACATGGGGCGCGCCGCCGAACGCCTGTTCCTGACCCAGCCGGCGCTGACCAAGGCTGTACGGCGCCTCGAGGAGCAGATCGGTGCACCGCTGTTTGCGCGCATGGGGCGTCGCATTGCGTTGACGGAACTGGGACACATCTTGCTGAAGCGCACCTACCGTTTGCGGCAGATCATGGACGATACGGCGCGGGAGGTGAAAAGCTACGCCGACGGACAATTCGGTCACATCCGCCTGGGCTGTGCGCCCACCATGGTGAAGTTTCTTCTCCCGGATATCATGCCGGATCTTCTTCGTCAGGCCCCTGGCGTCACCATGGAACTCCACTCAAGCGTGAGCGGCGATCTTTTGGCATTGCTGCGGGAAGGACTTCTAGATCTCGTCCTGACCCATGTCTCGGCGCCCATCGAGCGCTACGAGGTCGTGCCTCTGGTCCGGGACGATATCGTCGTCGTTGCCCGCAAGCACCATCCCATCTTCGACGGACCCTACACGGTCCGCGACCTTGCCCGTTACAATTGGGTGCTCCCCAGATCGTCGGCCACGCGTCCATGGCTCAATGCAGCGCTGGCCAAGCAGAACTGCCCGCCACCGCAGGCCCAGTTGGAGGCCACCTCCATTCTCTACCTGCCGCGGCTCATCGCCGGCACGGAACTCCTCAGCCTTCTCTCGCGCAGGAACCTCTCGGGCTTGGAAGATGGTGACCTCCTTCGCGAGGTTGCCTTGCCTGAAACGACACTGCACCGCGTCTTCTGCCTTGTTTACGGCAAGAACAGCTATCTGTCTCCGGCTGCCCAAAGGCTCGTCGACTTGCTGGTTGCCAAGTCCGATGCGGAGCTGCTTTCGCTGGGCGAGTAAGATACATGGGTCTCAGGACGACGGAATTGATCGACGCTTCCGTATGGGTGTAGGTACCATCCGCTTGCGAATGCGAAGCATCGGTTTGGAATGTCGCTTTGGGCTCGGTGGCCCCCAACCCCCCTCTCTGCGGCCACGTCCGCTTTTCCTTTTCGGCGCCCGAAAGCCGTCCTTCCGTTCGGCCAATTCGGTCGTATCAGAACGGAGGCGCGGGTTGTGCTGTTCCCGGCACCAAGCCGCCCCTCGAACCGGCCTCCCCTACCCTTCCCAGGGGAACTTCATCTCGGTCACATAGCGGCGGATGTCGGCGCGGATTTGCGGGTCGCCGAACAGGGCGCGGTTGGCCGCCAGGGCGGCGGGCTTGGCCTCCGCCAATGGGCGCGAGACATCAGCCATGTAACGCTTGTAGCGGCCGATGGCCGGCTTGCCCAGCCGGCGTAGCCGGACCAGGTACCGGCGCAGCAGGCCCTCGACCGGGTCTTCGACGGCATCCACCAAGCCCCAGGCCAGGGCCTGGGCGGCGCCGACAGGCTGGGTGGTGAGGGTCAGATAATGGGCCCTTTGCGCCCCCACCCGGCGGATCAGGAACGGCAGCACACAGGCGGGGAACAGGCCGAACAGCATTTCCGACAGGCCGAAGCTGGCGGTGCTGTCGGCCAGCACGATATCGCAGGCGGCGACCATCCCCACCCCGCCGGCATTGACGCGCCCACGCACCACGGCCAGCGAGATGAAGGGGCCGGTGGCCAGGCGCAGCCAAAGATCGTAGAGCGGCTCCGGGTCCTCGGGCACGTCGGTGGCGGCCGTCGCCTGGAAATCGCCGCCGGCGCAGAAGACTTCCGCCGAGCCGCTCAGCACCAGAACCGACGGTCCGTCGGCGGCCTCGCATTGCGCCACCACTTGGCCCAACTCGGCGACCAGCCGGGCGTTGATGGCGTTGCCCGCCTCGGGCCGGTTGAGTTGCACGGTCAAGACGCCGTCGCGGCAATCCACAGCCAGGGTTTCATAGCCCATAGTTTTCCCCTTGAGGCGCCCGCAACACCAATGCCGTATCGACGCCGCCGAAGCCGAACGACAGCTTGAGCGCATGGCGGATGCGGTGCGTTTGCGGCCCTCCCATCACCCAGCGCAGCCCCGGCTCCGGCGGGTGTTCGAGGTTGCGGATGGGGTGCAGGCGGCCGGCCCGCATCTGCAACAGCACGGCGGCCAGTTCCACCGCGCCGGCGGCCGAAAGTCCATGGCCCAGGATGGATTTGCCGGCGTTGACCCAGGCATGCTCCAGCCCCATCGCCAGCAAGGTCTCCCGTTCGACCTCGTCGCCTTTGGGCGTGCTGGTGGCGTGGGCGTTCACATAGTCGATGTCGGCGGCGCGTAGGCCGGCCTGGGCCAGCGCCCCGGCAATGGCCCGCTGCTGCCCCTCGGGGTCCGGCTCGGGACCGCGCTGGCCGTCGGCGACCTGGGCGGCGCCGACAAGCGAGCCATACCCCGGCCCGGCCTCGCCGGCCCGGCGCAGGATCAGGGCGGCGCAGGATTCGCCATAGAGAAAGCCGTCGTGCTCGGCATCGAAGGGGCGGCAGGCCCGGCCGGGCTGTCCGGCGAACTTCTCCGAGCCCAGGGCGCCCAGCGCCCGGAACCCCAGCAGGTCGACATAGGAGACGTCCTGCAACGCCCCCAGGGCGATGCACGCATCGACCCGGCCGCCCAGCAGCGCCTCGGCCGCCTGGATCACCGCCACCGCCCCGCTGGCCGAGGCGGCGCCCACGGTGTTGGCGAAGGCGCGGATGGCGAAGCTGGCGGCGC
This sequence comes from Rhodospirillales bacterium, assembly GCA_014859895.1. Lineage (GTDB taxonomy): Bacteria > Pseudomonadota > Alphaproteobacteria > Rhodospirillales > Shumkoniaceae > Shumkonia. Next base: position 6,206 of record JACZKS010000033.1, on the reverse strand, counting down.
ACAGGCCGCACACGTCGCTGTCCATGAACACGTGGCCATGGCGCGGCGGAATGAAGGCCAGCCGGTTGGCGTAATCGCGCACAGCCAGCAGCTGTTCGCGGGAAAACAGGTTGGACCCGCCGACCACCAGCCCGATGCGCTCGGGGTCCACATCGTCCAAACCGGCCTCGCGCCAGGCCTCGTCCAGCACCGAGATGGCGACGCGGGCACCGAGGCCCGCCGTGCGCGCCACCCGCTTGGGCAGCAGGTCCGGCGGCTCGGGCATTTCCACGCCCATGAAGGCGGTCTGGCCGTCGGGCGCCTGGCGGCCGGGGCGGGACAGTACCGAAAACACGTCGCGGCCCGCCAGCAGGCCCTCCAGCAGGCTGTCCTTGCCATGGCCGAGGCCGCTGGCGACGCCGATGCCGGTGACGACGATCTCAGGTGCGGTTGAGCTTGGCATGGAGCAGATCGGCCAGTTCGCCGAGGTTGCGCGGCCCGTGTGTCTGCACCATGGGCAGGTCGAGGCCGATCGCTTCGAGCGAATTCATCACGATTTCGCTGCGCTCGATGGAATTGACGCCAAGGTCGGCCATGGCGTCGCCGCCGGAAATCGGCTGCGCGCCCAGGTCGGGCACGACCTCGCGGACCTGCCCGATGATGATGGCCAGAATGCTGTCGCGGTCCAAGCCGGCCCCCTTTTGCACAATCGATCAGACGAAGCGGTATTGGCGGTGGTAGCCCGCCATGCCGTCCAATACAAGCCTCCCCGTACCTTGGAGGGCGGCCCAAACGGCGGGAACGGTGCCGGGATCGATGGTGGCGTCGCGCTGGCCGAAGCGGATCACCTGTTCGCCTCGCAGCAGCAGCTCGTATTCCTCCATGCTCAGGCGATGGCGCCGGTCGAGCTCGGCGCCGATTCCCCGGGCGCGCAGGCGGCGCTGACCCTCAGGCGTGATCACGCCGCTGAAGAACTCGGAGCAGCAGCCCGATCCATACGAGAACATCCCGACCCGGCAGGGTCCCGCCAATTCGGCGCTTTCCAGCAGCCCGGCCAGGCCCACGAACACCGAGCCGCCGGCGGTGTTGCCGACGCGTTGGCCGAAGGTCAGGCTGGGGCCGAGGCGGCGGTTGAAATCCGCCTCGATCTCGGCCGGCGGCGCCTTGTAAAGCTTGCGCATGAGATGACGGTGCGCTCCCTTGACCATGCCGCCGAACGGGGTGTGAAAGCTGAGATAGGCGAAGGAGGAGCGGAAGTCGGCGCCGTCGACCCGCCGGGCGTAATCGCGATAGGCGCGCTCGCAGCAATCGAGATAGGCCATCAGCGACAGGTCGGCGTCGCCGGCCTCGGTGTCGGGACCGGGGCGGCAGGTATCCATCACCTCGAACCCGTGATTGCCATAGGCGCCGGGATCGATTTGCAGCACGTGCGGCGTATCGCCGACCACCATGGCCACCGCGCCGGCCCCGGAACTCGGCTCGGAATAGGCCCATTCCTGGATGGCGGCGGCATCGGCGAGCGCGAAGCGCGACAGGTCGGTGGCGATCACCAGCGCCTTGGCCCCCGGCGACGTGCCCGACAGGACGAAATTCACCGCCATCTGCAGCCCGGCAGTGCCTGAGTAGCAGGCCTGCTTGATCTCGAACAGGCGGCAGTTGCCGCCGAGGCCCAGGTAGTGGTGGACATAGGTGCTGAGCGACTTGCCGAAGTCGATCCCGGATTCGGTGCAGGTCACCACCATCTCGATGCGCGCCCGCTCGGCCTCGCTCATGGCGTCGAGCAGCGGCTTGGCCGCGTTGACGGCGAAGCTGACCGGGTCCTCATAGGGCAGCGCCACCGCCTTCTCACGCATCAGCAGGTTTTCGAAGCGGGCGATGTCGAGGTCGCGATGGACGCACAGCTCCCGCACGTCCAGGCAGGCCGAGCCGCCATAGACGTTCAGGTCCTCGATGCCGACGGCCATGACCATCAGGCGCGCCCCACCTTCACCGGCAGCGTCCGCAGACCCCGGGCGTTGAGACGGTCCAGCCGCCATTCCGGTTGCCCCGCCAGGGCGATGGACGGCCAGCGATCCAGCAGCGAGGCAAAGGCGATCTGACCCTCCAGCCGGGCCAACGGCGCCCCCAGGCAAAAATGCGGGCCGCCGCCGAACGTGAAGTGGGCATTGCCCGGCCGGCCCACGTCGAGATCGTCCGGGCGCTCGAAGCGCGCGGGATCGCGGTTGATGGCGCCGATCATGCCGATGATCGGTGAGCCGGCCGGAATGAGCGTGCCGCAGACATCGACGTCCTTCACCGCGACGCGCAGGACCATGTTGCCGCCCGGCTCGTAGCGCAGGAATTCCTCGACGGCCGGGCGCACCAACGAACGATCCCCGCGCAGGCGCGTCATCTGCCCGTCATCGCGCAGCAGCAGCAGCAACCCGTTGCCGACCAGGGTAACCGTCGTCTCGTGTCCGGCGACCAGCATGGACACCATGTTGACCAGCGTCTCTTCCTCGTTCAGCACGCCGTCGTCCTGGGCGCGGATGACGACGGAAAGCAGGCTATCGTCCGGTTTGGACCGTCGCTCGGCCAATGTGTCCCTCAGGAAATCCTTGAAGGAGTTCAAGGCGTCCAGCGCTTCCTGCTTCTGTTCGGGCGTCATCATGATGTCGCCCACGCGGATCAGCGACGCGCTCCAGCGCCGGATGTCGTCGTCGAGCGCCGCCGGCAGGTTGAACAGGTTGCACAGTACCCGCAACGGCATGGGGCCGGCGAATTCATCGATGATATCGAACTCGCCCTGGTCGGACAGCCGGCCCAGCAGGCGGTCGGCCTCGGCCTGGATCATCGGCGCCAGGGCGTTCATGGCCGGCGCCGAGAATGACGATTGCCACATGCCGCGCATTCGCTTGTGATCGATCCCGTCGCGATTGATCATCTGATGCTGGAAGTCGTCGAACAGCCGATAGCCGACGGGATCGCGACGGCGGTATTCCTCGTTGCACCAGCCGTTCTTCCAGTGGCGGGTGTCGCGGCCGATTTCCGGCGCCTTGACCACACGCGCGAAAGCCGCGTGGCCAAGGATGAAATACATGCCCGACTGGGTGTCCAGATGGATGGGCCCCTGCTCCTGCAACCGGCGCAACTGCGGGTAGGGATTTTCCAGGAAGACCTGGTCGGTCAGCATGCCCCACCAATCGTGGCCGGTGACCGCCGCCGTCGTGGTTTCTGCCATCGTCCCGTCTCCCCTGGCGGTCAGCGCGCCGCGTAGATGTGAAAGACCGCCGCCCCGCCCTGGGACAGGGGATGCTTGCCGATGGACGTGCGGAAACCACGATCGCGCAAGTCGGCGGCCATGACTTCGGTCACCTCGCCGCCCAGGTGAACCTCGACCAGCAACTGGCGGATCTTCGGCCAGTCGGATTCGTCCAGTCCGGCCAACACCTCGCGTTCCGCCCCCTCGGTGTCGATCTTCAGCAGATCGACCGTCGCCACTCCCAGGGCGGCCATCTGCGCCGACAGGGTGTCGATCCGGGCGCGCACCGTTTCGGGGTGGAACAAATCGTCCAGGAACGCCTCGTCCGCGGCCACCCGGGTGGCGCCGGTCTTGTCCAGGATATCCTTGATGCCGCCCCCGGCCTGCTGGCGGCCGAGCAGGCGGCGCAGGCCCGCCGACAGGGTCCGTCCGACTTCGCGGTTCTGCGTCGACAACGCGGCGACGCCGGGGAAATAGTCGAACTCGGCCCACCCTGCCTTTGCGCCAAGGCCCACCGGCACCGCCATTCCCGGCGGATCCATCACCGCCAGGTTGCGTTCCAGCGCGGCGAACACGGTGGGCATGGGCTCGAAGGCGACAATGCGTGCCTGCGGACAATGGTCGCGCAAATACAGCGAGAACAAGCCGATGTTGGCGCCCACATCGAGGAAGGTTCCGGCCGCCGGCAACTGCAGTCCGTGGGCACCCAGATCCTCGGAAAAGATTTCGTGGACCGAGAAATCCACTTCATAGGCGTTGACGCAAAAAACCGTCCGGCCATCGGGCAAGGTCGCGGATTGCATGGACAACCTCCCCCGGTAAAAATTCAGGTCAATCGATTCATCGCATCCAACGATTGCGGCGAGTTTCACCCATGCCGGCGGCAGGGTCAAGGCTGGCCGGCGGATGTGACTTTGCAGCCGCCGGCCGCCTCTGGTAAGCATCACCCATGAAGCTGTTCGCCATCAGTGACCTGCATCTGGCCAGCGCCGCCAACAGCGATGCCCTGGCCGCCCTGCCGGAATTTCCCGACGATTGGGTGATCCTGGCCGGCGACGTCGCCGAGCGCTTCGAACACCTGCGCCTGGCCTTCGCCGCGTTCACTCAACGCTTCCAGAAGGTGATCTGGGTGCACGGCAACCATGAATTGTGGTGTGTCCCCGAAGAGGGCAACGAACCGCCGCCGCGGGGTGTGGCGCGCTATCGCGCCCAGGTGGACTTGGCGCGATCGTTCGGTGTGGTGACGCCCGAAGATCCCTACCCGCTGTGGACCGGCCCTGGCGGCAATTGCGTCATTGCGCCGCTGTTCCTGCTTTACGACTACAGCTTCCGTCCCGGTTCGGTCGCCCGCGACGAGGTGGTCTCGTGGGCCGACGCCCGCCACAACGTCTGCGCCGACGAAATGCTGCTCGACCCGGCACCCCACGCCTCGCGCGAAGCCTGGTGCGCCGATCGCTGCCGATGGACGCAGGAACGGCTGGCCGAACTGGACCCGACGCTTCCGACCGTGCTGATCAACCACTTTCCCTTGCGCGAGGATCTGGTCCATATCCCGCGGGCGCCCCGTTTCACGCCCTGGTGCGGCACCACGGCCACCGCCGATTGGCACCGGCGGTTCCGCGCCCGCGTGGTGGTCAGCGGGCATTTGCATGTCCGCCGCACCGACTGGCGCGATGGCACCCGCTTCGAGGAGGTCTCCCTGGGTCACCCCAGGCAGTGGGACCAGCGCCTGGGCATGGCCCACTACCTGCGCGAAATCCTTCCCGGCCCGGCGGCCTCGGGCTGACGGCACAGCCGGTCGGCATTCACTGCCGACGCCGTAATCGTCACGCCATGGGGGCGAGGATGGCGTAACGCCAGCGCCATCAGGTGGCGGGGGGTTGGACGGAATTGCCGGAACAGCCAGTCCGCGGCATCGTCCTCCATACCCGCCTCGAACCGGATGGCCAACGGATCCAAGATGAAGGCGAAAGAGTCGAGGGGCTGCGCCAACCCTTTGCCGATGGCTTTTATGTAGGCTTCCTTCAAGGTCCAGATGGACAGGAAGGCTTCGTCGGCCATGGCGGGCGGCAATGCCTCCAATTGCGCGCATTCGACGGGGGCGAAAAACCGCCGGGCCAAATCGCCGCTGGCCGGCCGGCGATCCAGCCATTCCACATCGATCCCCACGTCATGCTCCTCGGCCACAACCGCCGCCGCCAAGCCGCGGGTGTGGGACAGGTTGACGCGCAGGCGGGGCGCCGTGACCGGCGTCAGTACCTCGGGCTTGCCATGGGGGCCGACGGTGAATCGCCATGCAGACGGCTCGCCGCCCGCCCAGGCCGACAGCAACCCGCGCGCCAAGGCATGGGCGGCCATGTAGGACAGTCGGTCGCGCTCGAAATGAAAGCGGCGGGCGCGGGCGCGTTCCGTGTCGTCGAGCAGGGCTTCAATCCGTGGCCAATCGGCGGCGGCGACGCTTTCCACCTCCAACCACCACAGCACCACAGAATCCCCAGCCACCCTTGCTCTCCACTTTGCCGACCCGCCGGGACGATAGGAAACCCGCCGTCGGGCTGATCAATTCTTGGATGTATGGGATGATTCCTGATCCTGGAGAAAGAGCAGGTTCCCAGACGGCCCCCAGCAGAATCCCGCCCGATCTGGTGCGGCGGGCTTACGAGGGCGCGGGCGAACCCAAGGAGCTGCAGATGGTAGTGTCCAGCATCGCGTTCAACGCTTCCTCAACCGTCCCCCTGACCATCTCCCCAAGATGGTCCCGGATCCGGCACTTGTCGATCCGGCTTCTCCTGCCCCATGCCCTCACCCTTCTGTTCCTCAGGCATCCCTGTGCTCCTCCTTCCAGTCTAGAGCAATTTCCGGTCGGTTGGAATCGAGAGGGATTCCCAAAGGGGTCGAAATCTGATTCAAGATAGGGGCTGGTGAGGGAGGCCAGCCCGCATGCCCGAACCTCTTTCCAAAGATCTTCGTAAGCGGTTGGTTTCGG
>JACZKS010000032.1 GCA_014859895.1 Rhodospirillales bacterium | reverse complement strand
GTACGGGGCTGGATCCTGGCCGGCTTCGTGATCGCGGCGGCCGCGCTCGGCGGCTTCGGCTCGTGGGCGGCCCTGGCGCCGCTGTCCAGCGCGGCGATGGCGCCGGGCGTGGTGAAGGTCGACAGCAACCGGAAAACGATTCAGCACCTGGAAGGCGGGATTGTCGGAGAGCTGCTGGTGCGCGACGGCGACACCGTCGCCGAGGGAGATGTCCTGGTTAAGCTCGACGACGTTGAAACGGGCGCCGCCTTCACGGCCCAGCAGGGCGCACTGGACGCTCTCATGGCGCAGGAGGCGCGGCTGCTGGCGCAGCGCGACGGGGACAAGAGCGTGACCTATCCCGACGGCCTGGTGGGGCGGCGCGACCTTCCCGCGATCGCGGACATCATCGCGGGCCAGGATCGGATCTTCCAGAACCAGCGCCGGACGCTCGAGGCGCGGTTGGGCCTCCTGGGCCAGCGCGTCGAGCAGCACCGTTCCGAGATTGCCACGCTGCAAAGCGCATTGGGAACGCACGGCCGGCAGCACGCCCTCCTCAAGGAGGAGCTTGCCGACGCCCGCACGCTCTACGAGGCCGGCTACGGGCGCAAACCCCATGTCCTTTCGCTCGAGCGCCGGGTCGCCGAGAAGGAATCCGACATCTCGGACACGCGGGGCAAGATCGCCGTGCTCCGCGAAAAGATTACCGGGGCCGAGATGGAAATGGCCTCGCTGCGAACCATTCACGCCATGGAAGTCTCGCAGGAACTGCGCGAGATCCAGACGAAAAAGAGCGTGCTCGAACAGCAGCTGCGCATGGCCAAGGCGCGGCTGGAGCGTGGCGCCGTCCTCGCGCCCCGGGCCGGCATTGTGATGAACTCGCGCTATTTCTCGCCGGGGGCGGTCATTCCGCCGGGCGGCGCCATCATGGATCTTGTTCCGCTCAGCGACGAGCTGGTGATCGAGGCGAAGGTCAGGCCGCTCGACATCGACAGCGTGCGCGTCGGAATGCCCGCCGTTGTACGCCTTGTCGCGTTCAAGCAGCGCTCCACGCCGACGCTGACCGGAACGGTGACGCTGGTGTCCGCCGACGCCGTCGTCGACGAGCGCAGCGACGAAACCCACTTTACGGCCAATGTCGCCGTCGACGCCTCGGAGATGGCCACGGTTCCGCACGTCTCTCTCTACCCCGGCATGCCGGTGGAGGTTGCCATCGTCACGGGCGAGCGGACGTTCCTCGACTACATCCTTCAGCCGCTGCTCGACAGCTTCGCCCACTCGTTCCGGGAAGAATGAGGCATCCGCGTCTTTCTTTCTAGCGTCGGCCCGGAGGCGTGGATGGCCGCAACAAGTGCGGCCATGACGGGATCTTTTAAGCGTCATGCCCGGACTTGATCCGGGCATCCACGTCTTTCTTGTTACTCCCCCGCCGGTTCCGGGGGGCGGCGGATGTGGTGTTCCAGCAGCTCGACGGCCTTCCTGGCGTCACGCGCCAGGGTCGCTTCCATGATCAGGCGGTGGTCCTCGAAAAGGTCGGGCGACAGGTTCGGGGTCTGCATCGAGGAACGGTGCGTGCGGTTGTGCAGGTCGAACACGATGTGCTGGAAACGCAGCAGCCACTTCAGCGGGCAGGCGGCGATCAGGGCCTCGTGGAACAGCCGGTTGCGCTCCCACCATTCGGCGAAGCTGCCGGCGGGCTCGTCGGCGAAGCGCTGCTCGACGCGACGCAGATTGTGATAGGCGCCGACGATCTGGCCTTCCCATTCGTCGTCGCCCACCTTGATGCTGGCGCGCAGGGCATAGGTTTCCAGCACGACCCGGGTCTCGACGATGTCCTCGCTGTCTTCGACCGACACCGGCGGCACCCAGAAGCCGCGTTGGCCCCTGGCCGTCACCAGGCCTTCGGACACCAGGCGCGACAGGGCTTCCCTCAGTGGGCTGGTGCCGACCCCGTAGCGGGTGCGCAGCTGGGCGATGCGAAGCTTTTCCCCGGGCTTGAGCTCGGACGCGATGATGTCCTTGCGGATGGACTCGAAGGCCTTGCCGATCAGGGTGTTGGAATGATCCGACGTGCCGGGGCGTGGGGCTTCTGAACTCATCTCAGGGCTTCCTCAATGACCGTTGGCCCCAGTCTAGGGCATCCCCGGCGGAAGGAAAGGGAGGACTTGTCGCGGAAATCCGCCATTTCCAATTTTTTAGGTTAAAACTCAAAAAATACCGTTGCACAAAAAATATCGATTTTTTATGATTTCTGTCAATAGAATTGGGCTGACGCCCGTTTCGAGGGCGAGCTTTCAAGCCGAGCCAGACGTGCGCGGCGCACCATTTTTCCAAGGATTGAGGCGAGGAGTGTCCGACGATGGCCCGACCGATTAGCCCCGAAGAGAAGGAATACGCCCAGCAGCTTCTGGCCAAGGCCAGGGCGGCGATGAAGGCGATCGAGGATTACGACCAGGCGAAGATCGACCGCCTGTGCCAGGCCGTCGGCTGGGCCACCGCCAACGAGAAGACCTTCACCCGGCTGTGCCGCCAGGGCGTCGAGGAAAGCGGCATCGGCGACTGGGAAGGCCGGCCCGGCAAGCGCTTCAAGATCATGGGCATCCTGCGCGACTGCCTGCGCCAGAAGAGCATGGGCATCGTCGAGGAGATCCCCGAAAAGGGCATCGCGAAATACGCCAAGCCGGCCGGCGTCATCTGCGGCGTGGTGCCGATGACCAACCCGACGCTGACCCCCTCGGGCGAGGGCGTCCTGGCGCTCAAGGCCAAGGACGCCATCATCTTCGCGCCCCATCCGCGCACGAAGAAGACTTCGTTTGAGAACGTCGAGATCATGCGCGCGACGCTGCGCCGCCTGGGCGCGCCCGAGGATCTGTTCCAGTGCGTCGAGACACCGAGCATTCCGCTGACCCAGGAGCTGATGGCGATCTGCGATTTGACGATCGCCACCGGCGGCCAGCCGATGGTGCGCTCGGCCTACAGTTCCGGCCGCCCGGCCTACGGCGTCGGCGCCGGCAACTCGACCATGGTGATCGACGAGACCGCCAACATCGAGGAAGCGGCGCGCAACACCCGCATGAGCAAGACGTCCGACTTCGGCTCCGGCTGCTCGGCCGACGGCAACCTGCTGGTTCACGCCTCGATCTACGACGCGCTTTTGGCCCAGTTGATCAAGGAGGGCGGGTACCTCGCTACTGACGAGGAGAAGGCCAAGCTCCAGGCCGCGATGTGGGACGACCACGGCGGCCGCACGCTGGAAACCATCGCCCAGGCGGCCCCCAAGCTGGCCGAGAAGGCGGGCTTCACCATCCCGGCCGACCGCAAGTTCATCATCGTCAAGCAGGACAGGATCGGCAAGGAGCACAAGTTCTCGGGCGAGAAGCTGACCACGCTTATGGCCTACTACAAGTTCAAGGATTTCGACGAGGCGCTCAGCATGGTGCGGGCGATCTATGACGTCGGTGGCAAGGGCCATTCCTGCGGCATCTATTCCTTCGATGACGACCACATCCACCGCTTGGCCCAGGTGGCGCCGGTCAGCCGCATGATGGTGCGCCAGCCGCAGTCCAAGGCCAACGCCGGGTCCTTCACCAACGGCATGCCGATGACCTCGAGCCTGGGCTGCGGGGTGTGGGGCGGCAACATCACCAACGAGAACATCTCGCTCAAGCATTACCTGCAATACACCTGGGTCAGCCGGCCGATCCCGGAAGACAAGCCCAGCGAGCAGGACCTGTTCGGCGAGTTCTACAACACCGAAACGCTGTGACGGCCGGCGCCGGCGGCCAGGAGAGCACGATGAAGGACTTGGTTTCCCATCAACTCGTGAAATACCTCGAAGACCGGGGCGTCCGTCACATCTTCGGGCTCTGCGGGCACACCAACATCGCCGTGCTGTCGGCCATGGCCAACAGCCGGCTCAAGTTCGTCAACGTGCGCCACGAGCAGATCGCGGCGCACGCGGCGGACGGTTACGCCAGGGCCACCGGCAAGACCTCGGTGCTGCTGACTCATCTAAGCCCCGGGCTCACCAACGCGGCCACCGGGGTCGCCAACGCGGCGCTCGACTGCACGCCGATGGTGGTGATCGCCGGCGACGTGCCCAGCCACTATTTCGGCAAGCACCCGCACCAGGAAGTGAACCTGCATGCCGACGGCTCGCAGTACGAGATCTATCGCCCGTTCGTGAAGCGGGCCTGGCGGGTCGACAAGGCGGAACTCTTCCCCGAGATCATCGAGAAGGCCTTCCTTCTCGCCGAAAGCGGCCAGCCGGGCCCCGTGCTGGTCGACGTGCCGATGGACGTCTTCTCGGCCGAGATCGACGTCGCCCTTTTCGAGCGCCTGAAGGGCAACGCCAAGTCCTTGAAGAAGCCTTCCATCGACGAGGAGACGGCGGCGACCATCGTGCGCGCGCTGGGCGAGGCGGCGCATCCGCTGCTCTACGTCGGCGGCGGCATCGTGCTGGCCAAGGCCGCCGACGAGCTGATGGACTTCGTCGACCACATGGCCATCCCGGTCGCCCACAGCCTGATGGGCAAGGGGGCGCTATCGGATGACCATCCGCTGACGCTGGGCATGAGCGGCTTCTGGGGCACCAAGTTCATCAACCAGCAGTGCCTCAAGGCCGACTGGGTGCTGGGCCTGGGCACCCGCTTCAAGGAGGCCGACTGCTCGTCCTGGTATCCCGACTACACCTTCAATTTCCCGCCGTCGAAGCTGATCCACATCGACATCGATCCTTCGGAAATCGGGCGCAACTTCCCGACCGAGATCGGCGCCGTCGCCGATCTCAAGGCCGCGCTGAAGGTGCTGAACAAGGTGGCCCGCCAGATCTACCCCAAGGCCCGGCGCAACCCGGGTCTCGAAGCCGAGATCGCGGCTTACCGCAAGGAGTTCGCGGCCTCCAACGTCAAGATGGCGACCAGCGACGCCTTCCCGATGATGCCCGAGCGCATCTTGGCCGACGTGCGCGCCGCGCTGCCCCGCGACGCCTTGATCACCACCGACGTCGGCTGGAACAAGAACGGCGTCGGCCAGCAGTTCGGCATCTTCACCCCGGGCAGCTTCATCACGCCTGGCGGCTACGCCACCATGGGCTTCGGCCCGGCCGCGGCGCTGGGCGTCAAGATCGCCTGCCCGGAAAAGACGGTGCTCTCGCTGGTCGGCGACGGCGGCTTCGGCCAGAACCCGGCGATGCTGGCGACCGCGCGCGAGGAAAATCTGGGCGTCGTCTGGGTGGTCATGAACAACAACGCGTTTGGCACCATCGCCGGCCTCCAGAAGGCCCACTACGGGCTCACCTACGGCACCACCTTCCCCAAGGACGGCGACGAATACATCCCCAACTACGCCGAGGTCGCCAAGGCCTATGGGGTGGAGGGTGTGCGCGTGCGTTCGGCCGAGGCCTTCAAGCCGGCCCTCGATGCGGCGCTGGCTTCCGGCAAGCCGACCGTCATCGACGTCGCCATGATCAACAACCCGACGCCGACCAGCGGGCATTGGAACATCCTCGACATCTACTCGCCGGACAAGAGCGTGTCCCACGTCGCAACCGACTGATCGGGAGATCGACATGAAGCTACCCGCCCGCGTCGTCATCGAGGACGAGGTCCTGCGCGACGGCATGCAGAACGAGCAGAGGATCTTCCCGGTCGCCGAGAAACTGGACATCGTGCGCGGGCTGGAGGCGGCAGGCGTCAGGCGCATCCAGGTCGGTTCGTTCGTCCATCCCAAGTGGGTGCCGCAGATGGCCAATACCGACGAGGTGTTCGCGGCGCTCCCGCGCACCGGGGGCGTCGTCTACACGGCCCTCATCCTCAACGACAAGGGGCTGGAGCGGGCGCGGGCGGCCGGCGTTTCGCACCTCAGCATGTCGATGTCGGCCAGCGAAAGCCATAACCGCAAGAACGCCAATTGCAGCCGCGACGAGGCCAAGGTCCGGGTCCGCGACATGGTGACGCACGCCAAGGAAGCCGGCATCACGGTCCGGGCCGGCATCCAGTCGGCCTTCGGCTGCGCCTACGACGGGGCCATCGACCCCGAATTCGTGCTGGGGGTGGTCGAGATGTACCGCGATCTCGGTGCCGACGAGGTCAACTTGGCCGATTCCGTCGGCCTGGCCAACCCCAAGGCCGTCTACGAGATGACGGCCCGCGCCCGCGACATCCTGGGGGGCAAGGCCGAGGTATCGCTGCACCTGCACGACACCCGTGGCCTGGGGCTCGCCAACATGGTGGCCGGGCTGGAGGGCGGGGCGACCGTTTTTGACGCCGCCCTGGGCGGTCTCGGCGGCTGCCCGTTCATTCCCGGCGCCACCGGCAACGTCGCCACCGAGGATGCCGTCTTCGCGCTGGAGGAAATGGGGGTCGCCACCGGCATCGACTGGCGCCGCCTGGCCGCCCTGGTGCCGGCAATCGAGCAGGCGGTGGGCCGCACGCTTCCCGGCCGCATGGCCCACCTGGCCGGCGGCGTCTGCGCGAGTGCGGCCAAAAATTAACATCGTGTAGGGGTTCATGCCCATCTTGATCATGGGATGGTCAATAACGAACGCCATAATGGCAGACAAGAGCATCGGATTCCGCTGAACGGGATCGATGGGAGAAGGAGCAGACCATGGGCCGATCCATGCCTTCGGCGGAAAAATTGGCGGCGATTGCGACAGGCGCCCGTCGTGGCGACATCGAAAGCGCCGGCATGGTGACGTCCTCGCATCAGGCCCGAACCGCCGCGAAGCGGGGGACCGAGCCCCAGTATTCGCTGGCCCATTTGACGGTGCTGGGTTGCCCGCCGCCCGAGATGACCTACATCGCGGCCCGGGCCGGCTACGATTTCGTCAGCCCGCGCATCATCCACATGGGCCTGCCCGGCGAAAGCAACTACGCGCTGGCCGAAAACCCCGAGATGCTGCGCCAGACCAAGCGGGCGCTGGCCGTCACCGGGCTTAAGGTTCACGACATCGAACTGGCGCGCATTTACGACGACATGCACCCGACCCGCTACCTGCCGGCCATGGAAGTGGCGGCCGAGCTGGGCGCGCGTGCGGTGCTGTCCAGCATCTGGACGACCAACCGCGGCTACGCCATCGAGAAGTTCGCCGAGGTCTGCGACCTCGCCCACGCGTTCGGGCTGACCGTCGATCTCGAATACGTGCCCATCGCCGGGGTCAAGACGCTGGCGGGCGCCGTCGACGTGCTGCGCACCGTGCGCCGCCCCAACGCCGGGCTGATGATCGACACCCATCATTTCCACCGGGCCCACGACAAGGTCGAAGACCTCGAGGGCCTGCCCGCCGAATGGTTCCACTTCGCGCATCTCTGCGACGCGCCGACCGAAATGCCGGCCGATCCCGAGGAGATGACCCGCATCATGCGCGAAGGAAGGCTCTACGTCGGCGAGGGCGGCGTCGATATCGCCGGCATCCTCAATCGCCTGCCGCCGATGGTCTATTCGATCGAACTGCCGAACCTTGCCCGGGTCCGGGAAATGGGCTACGCCGAGCACGCCTTCCGTTGCCTGGAATCGGCGAAGGCCTATGCGGCGGCGAAGTTCAGCAGAATCGACGAAACGCCCTACCGCCTCAAGAACTGATCGACGACGCAACTTGGCGACCCTCCTTCCGGGGCTGCGCGGCGTCAAGGAACGATGCCGCCCCGGGCAAAAGGCCGCAATCCATATCCGGACCCACCAAGAGGGAACATTCCATGAGCCGATCCATTCTGGTTCTCAACGGGCCGAACCTGAACCTGTTGGGAACCCGCCAGCCGGAAGTCTATGGCCGCACCACGCTTGCCGACGTCGAGCGCGACTGCCAGGCGAAGGGCAAGGCCCTCGGCGTCGACATCGACTTCCGCCAAAGCAACCATGAAGGCACGCTGGTCGACTGGATTCACGAGGCCAAGGGCAAGCACGCCGGCATCGTCATCAACGCCGGCGCCTACACCCACACCTCGGTCGCCATCATGGACGCCATCGCCAGCGTCGAACTGCCGGTGATCGAAGTCCACATCTCGAACATCCACAGGCGCGAGCCGTTCCGGCATCTTTCTTACATCTCCAAGGTGTCGGTGGGCATGATCTGCGGGCTCGGCCCGATCGGCTACCTGCTGGCGCTCGAAGGCCTGGTCGATCATCTGGCGGGCAGGAAATAGGGAGCGAATGGTGCCGGAAAGCCGTCTGTCGCCCGCCTTGGCGGATACGCGAAAACCCATCCAGGGCTCGACCATCCTGACCGGGACCATCGCCGATCCCGTCGCCCATGTCCAAGCGCCGGAATCGATGGGGGCGTGGTTCGCCGAACGCGGCATCGACGCCGTGTGGCTGCCGTTCCACGTCCGGCCCGAGGGCCTGGCGGCTTTCGTCGAGGGCGCGCGCGCGCTCGTCAACCTGGCCGGCTTCACGGTGACCATGCCGCACAAGCAGGCCATCGTCCCGCTGCTCGACGAGGTCAGCCCGCGGGTCGGCCGCTGCGGCGCTGCCAACCTCATCCGGCGCGAGGCCGACGGGCGGCTCGTCGGCGACATCGCCGACGGCATCGGCTTCGTCGCCGGCCTTCGCGTGAGCGGGGTGGCGATCGCCGGGCGTACGGTCGGGCTCATGGGCGCGGGCGGCGCCGGGACCGCCATCGCCTGGGCCCTCGCCGAGGAAAATCCGGCGGTGCTTGCCATCGCCGACCTTGATGGCGCGCGTCTGGACCGCCTGACCGCCGACATCGCCGCCGCCTTCCCGAACGTCAGCGTAAGCCGCGGCTGGCCCGACCTCCGCGCGTTTGACATCGCCGTCAACGCCACGCCCTGCGGCCTGCACGCGGGCGATCCCTTGCCCTTCGAGCCCGGCGGCCTGCGTGGCGACGCCACGGTGGTGGAAATCATCATGAAGCCGCCGGTCACCCCGCTGTTGGCCCGGGCCACCGCCCTTGGCATGAAGGTCGTCCCCGGCCAGCGCATGCTCGACGGCCAACTCGCGATCTACGCGGAATACCTGGGTCTGGCGTAGTCGCCCGCACTTCCCTCTCCGCCCCCGAGGGCGGAGAGGGGGGCAAGGAGGCATCCACGACTTCGGGCCGACCCGCCGTTCGCACTGGCCTTGTAGCGCCACGCTCAACTGCCGTGGCTCTTTACTCCCAATCCTCGACGGAAAGACCGGGGACACGTTTAAACTCGCGGATGTTGTGGGTCACGACGGCAAGCCCTCGGGCTAGGGCCTGGCCGGCTATCAGAACGTCATAGGGACCAATCGGCGTTCCCGTCGCCGCCAGATGCGCCCGGATCTCGCCGGCGCGCTGTGCGTCTTCTCGATCGAATGCGACCACTTCGAATTGCAGGGCGTCGACCCGCGCCAGATTGCTGCTGGTCTGTTGACCTTTGTAGGCTCCAAAATACAGCTCATGGGCCACAATCGCGGGGATGCCGAAGTCGTCGGGGCGATGCCGCCGCAGGCGTTTGAGTATGGCGGGATGCCCCTTGAGGATCGCGATGATCGCATTGCTGTCCAAAAGGAACTTCATTTGAAAAAATCAAGCGCCGGGCGGTCCTGCTCGGCCGGCTGCTCCGCGGCAGCCCGGGCAAAATCCTCATCCACCGGGCCGATGATCGGATCCAGCCACGCCCAATCGCTGGCGACGGGTTCCAGAATGACCGCCTTGCCATGGCGCCGGATGCGGACCTCGGAAGCGTCAAAGCGATATTCCTTGGGCAGGCGCACGGCCTGGGAACGACCGGACCAAAAGAGCTTTGCCCTATTCACTGCCCACCTCCTTCTCAGAGAGATATATCAAAAAGATATATCATCATTCCGCGCCGCGCAAGTCCGCCACGGGAGGGCGGAGAGGGGGCAAGGAGGCATCCACGTCTTCCTTCAGCCAATTAACCCCGGCGATCGACATTGGCGTTTCCCGCACAAAATGTTAATTTCCTCTCAAACCAAAGGGAGGGGCGGGGCGTGTTGACTTTGCGGCAGATCGAGGTGATCCGGGCGATCATGGTGGCCGGCACCGTGAACGGCGCGGCCCAGCTTCTCAACGTCTCGGCGCCCGGCGTCAGCCGGGTCATGAAGCATGCCGAGAACGTGCTGGGGATGCGCCTCTTCTCCCGCCGCCACGGCCGCTTCATCCCAACCAGCGAGGCCAAGGGCATCGTCGATCAGGTCAACGACATCTACCGCAAAGTGGAAAACCTCCAGTTCTCCATCGATTCGCTGAAGCGCGGCGCCGCCTCGGTGTTTTCCTTCGCCTCGGTGCCCAGCATCGCGCAGTTCGTCATGCCCCGGGCCGTCCAGCGCCTGAGCCGGAAGTACCCCGACCTGGTGATGAACATCGACATCCTGAAGATCGAGGAGGCCATCGACTACCTGCTGTTCCGGCGCGGCGAGCTGGTGGCCATGAGCTATCGCCTCGACCACCCCGGCATGGTCTTCCACCCCCTGGCCAAGGGCGAGCTGGTGGCCATCGTGGCGGAAGACCATCCGTTGGCCGCCCGTTCGGAGGTGTCGGTCGCCGAACTGGCGCGGTTTCCGCTGATCGGCATCGATGCCGGCGATCCCTACGGCAACATCATCGCCCGGGCCTTCACCGGCAACGGCCAGCCCTTCGAGCTGTCCATCAAGGCGCGCTTCGCCTACACCGTGCTTTCGCTGGTGCGCCAGAACCTGGGCATCGCCGTCATCGACGAATTCTCGGTGGCGGCGCCGACGGTCCAGGGCATCGTCCGCCTGCCGATCGTCGAGCCCACGGAAATCCAGGCCTACGCCGCGGTGAACGCCGACGTCCCCGAGTCGCTTTTCGCCGACGACACGATCCGGATCCTGCGGGAGGAAATGCAGGCATCGGTCGACAACCGCGCCTGGCGTTGAGAATTTAACCAAAGGGCAAGGGTTTGGGTCGAATCGTTAATTGACGTTATTTTCCTGTCGGCGAATACTCTTGTGGCGGAAAGGCTTCAAAAAAGCGCCGTCCGCATTCTGTCGAAGGGTCATTCACGCATCCGCATCGGGGTGGGGAGGTCGCGATCCGATAGCCATTACGCCGCCGGCATCGCCGTCGGCGACAAAAATCCAACAAAACCAAAAAAAGGCAGGTTACAAGGCCACCGCATCCCGTATGGGCATTACGTTGGAAACAGGGAGTTGACATGCACATCAAACATTTCATCGGGGCCGTTGCGGCCCTGTCCATGACCGTTGCGGCGGGAGCCGGAATGGCCGCTGATTTTCCGGCCAAGGACCTGCAAGGCGTGATCATGTGGGGCGCCGGCGGCGCCACCGACGTCGTGGCGCGCGCGGTGACCCCGCTGGCCGAGGCCGCGCTCGGCAAGTCGATCGTGCTGACCAACAAGACCGGCGGCACCGGGGCGATCGCCACCACCTACGTGCGCTCCCGTCCGTCGGACGGCTACACCATGCTCTACGGCGCCGAGAACCCGCAGATGTACAAGGTGCTGGGCCTGGCCGAAATCGACTATGACAACTACTACGCCGTCAACGTGCTGGCCCGCGGCGTCGCCGTGGTCGTGGTCAACGCCGACTCGCCGTGGAAGACTTTCAAGGATCTGGTCGCCGATGTGCAGAAGCGGCCCGGCCAGGTCAAGATGGGCACCACCGGCGTCGGCGGCCTGCCGCACACCGTGGGCTCGATGCTGAAAACGGTGATCAAGTTCGACGTCACCGCCGTGCCGTTCGACGGCGAGGGGCCGGGCATCACCGCGCTGCTCGGCAACCATATCGAGTTCATCCCGGTCGGCATCGGCGCGGCGGCCGAGCACGTCAAATCCGGCCGCGTCCGGGCGCTTTCGGTGGTCAACGGTGAATCCGTCCCCTCGATGCCCGGCGTTCCTCCGATCGTCGCCGACTTCCCGGACTTCGGCAAATACCTGCCGTGGGGTCCGTTCTACGGCGTGTTCGTCAATCGCGACACCCCCGACGCCGCCAAGACGGCCTTGACCGCCGCCTTCAAGAAGGCGGCCGACGATCCCAAGTTCGCCGAGATGATGCAGGGCCGCGGCAACGTCATGATGAACATCTCCGGCGCCGAGGCCGACACCTTCCTGACCAAATGGCGCTCGGTCAGCTCGTGGATTCTCCAGGACGCCGGAGTGACCAAGGAATCGCCCGAGAAGTTCGGCATTCCGAAGCCCTGAGCCTTCTCCCTATCCGGGCCCCGGGGATCTCCCCGGGGCCCCCATTTTATTGACGACGCGACAAGGGAGACCCTCATGCGCCGGCTCAACCCCGGGGAAACGGCATTCGGCTATCTGATGCTGGCCTTCAGCCTGTTCCTGCTCTATCAGACCTACAAGATCGCGGGCTTTTCCAGCATCGATTCCGGTGGCGCCTATCCGATGTTCGCCGCCGCCCTGATGGTGATCAGCAGTGTCGCCGTCGTCATTCGCAACCGCCGCTCGCCGAAGGTCGAGGCCGCGGGCCCGGCCGGGGAATGGCGCCGCTTCCGCCGCGAGGTGGCGCCGCCCTACCCGCTGATCGGCTACGTCGGCATCATCGTTCTCTATATGCTGCTCGTCCTGCCGCTCGGTTTCAACGTCAGCTCGTTTCTCTTCCTGTTCGGCTCGTTCTGGTATCTCTATCGCAAGGGAATCTGGCTCGCCCTCGGGCTGAGCATCGGTTCCGTGGTGTCCATCTACATCGTGTTCCGTCTGGTCTTTCGCGTCATCCTCCCCGAGGCGGACTGGTTGGACCTGAGCCTCATCGGGCTGGGAGGCTGACATGGAACAGTCGCTTTCCTACTTCATAATGGCGTGGACCGACCCCTACCTGATTTTTCTCACCGCGGCGGGCACCTTCGCCGGCATCTACGTCGGCGTCATTCCCGGGCTTTCCGTCACCATGGCGGTGTCGATCCTCATTTCCTTCACCTTCACCTGGGACGTCAACGAGGCCCTGGCCGTCATGGCCGGCGTCTTCCTGGGCGGCGTCTACGGCGGCTCGCGCACCGCCATCATGATCAACATCCCGGGCGCACCGGCCGCCATCGCCGCCGGCTTCGACGGCTATCCGCTGGCCAAGCTGGGGCTGGCCGGCATGGCCATCGGCGTCTCCACCACCGTTTCCTTCTTCGGCGCCCTCTTCGGCATCGCCATCCTGGCGGCCGCCGCCCCGATCGTCTCGGAATTCGCCCTGATGTTCGCGCCACGCGATTACCTGCTGCTGGCCATCCTGGGCATCATTTTGATCGGCGCGCTGTCCGGGGAATCGCTGGCCAAGGGCATCTTCTGCGGCGTTCTCGGCGTCCTTATCGGTACCGTCGGGCTGGACCCCATCTCGGCCCAGCCGCGGCTCACCTTCGGGTCCATGGCGCTGATGGGCGGCATCCACTACGTGGCCGCGATGATCGGCTTTTTCGGCATCTCCGAGGTGTTGGTCCAGACCCTCGACCTGAAAAAGAAGATCATCAAGCAGAAGGTCGACAAGATCCTGCCCTCGTGGAGCGTCATCTTGAAGCACCTGCCGCTGTCGCTGCGCTGCTCGGCCATCGGCACCATCATCGGCGCCTTGCCGGGGGCCGGCGGGGATATCGCCGCCCTGATGGCCTACGGCCACGCGGTGCGCTCGGTGAAAAAACCGACCCGTCCCTTCGGCGAGGGCGCGGTGGAAGGCCTGGTCGCCCCCGAAGCCGCCTGCAGTTCGGCCGTCGGCGGCGCCTACATCCCGATGATGACGCTGGGCATCCCCGGCGACGCGGTGACCGCCGTGCTCATCGGCGCGCTCTACATCCACGGCCTCAAGCCGGGGCCGATGCTGATGATCGAAACGCCGCACCTCTTCTGGTTCACGGTCGGCAACCTGGTGATGGCCTCGGTCTTCCTGCTGATCTTCGGGCTGACCGGCATCCGGGCCTTCGCCAAGATGGTCGAGATGCCGCCCGCGCTGCTGATGCCGATCATCGTCATCCTCTCGGTGGTTGGCACCTACTCGATCCAGAACAGCCTGACCGACGTCTACTGGATGCTGGCCTTCGGCATCTTCGGCTACTTCCTCAAGACCTATGGCTTCCAGATCGGGCCGATCATCCTGGGGGTCATCCTGGGCCCGATCATGGACATCAGCTTCAGGCGCGCCATCATCACGGTGCGCGGCGACCTCGGGGACTTCTTCCTCGACCTCCTGGTCAACCCGATCTCGCTGGTCCTGACCGCCGCCACGGTCGGCCTGCTGATCGGCCAGACCCCGGTGTGGAAACGCTACGCGGCGGGGCGCAGGGCGAAGAAGGAAGCGGCCGCCGGCTGAAACGCAAAGGTTTCCCGTCACTCCCGCGAAGGCGGGAGTCCAGGGCCCGGCTCCGCCTGGATTGACGCTGCGCGTCACCTTCGGACACCCGCTTCCGCGGGAATGACGACTGGAGTGAGCCCCGCGGCCATTCGTTGACAATTTTTGCCAAAATGCCTATTTCTGTGTGAGGTCTGGCGAGCGGGGAAGACTCATGCCGACGATGAATGTCAGTTTGTCGCGCGAGTTCGTCGAATTCGTGGAACGCGAAATGGCCTCGGGCGAGTACGGCACGGCCAGCGAGGTCGTGCGTGACGGCCTTCGCCTGTTGCAACGGGAAAAGGCGGGCCGCGAAGAGCGCCTGGCCATCCTGCGCCGCGAGGTGCGCGTCGGCGTCGAACAGGCCGCGGCGGGGCACTTTTCGGACCGCTCGATCGGCGATATCGCCGCCTCATTTCGCGGGACCGACACTTCCTCCAAATGAAGGGCCGGTATCGTCTCACCCGGGCGGCCGATAGCGATATCGAGGGCATTCTCGCCGAGAGCGGCCGTCTGTTCGGCCCCCTTCAGCGAGAGAGATACGCGCGCCTCATCGAACAGGCGGTGGAATGGGTGGCCGGGGAGCCGGACCGGCCGGGGTCCCGCCCGCGCGAGGAGTTATGCGCGGGCGTGCGCTCGTTTCATGTCGAACTGGCGGCCGGACGCCGGGGCGCCGCCTCCCATCTTGTTTACTACGTCCGAGGGCGAATGGCGGACGGCGGCGACGGCATCGTGGTGCTCCGTGTCCTCCACGAGCGCATGGACCCGCTGCTGCACGTGTTGGAGGAAGGCCGCCTCACACCAGCCCCGTGAAGAACCGGTACGGCGGCTTGCCCGCTGCGTCGCGGGCGATCATCAGGGCCAGTTCGCGGAAGTGGTAATCCCCCCACTGGCAGCTTTCGCCGCAGGGTACCTTGCGGCCGGCCGGCACGTGGTCCCAGCCGTTCGGGCGGTGGTAGATGGCATTGAGCAGCAGGCCCTCGTGGTCCTCGTCGCCGGAAAGGTACGTGGGGGTCAGCAGGGTCCTGGCGACGGTCAGGCCGGCCTGGCGGTAGCGGCGGGCGGCGGCTTCGTCCTCGGCCTCCAGCACCGAAGCCAGCCTCAGCAGGCCCTGGGCCATGATGGCGGCGGCCGAACTGTCGACCGGCTCAAAGTCGTTATAGGGGTCGGCCGGGCGGTCCTGGTAGCCGGGCATGGCGGCCAGCCCGGGGGCGCCGGTATCCCAATAGCAGACGCCGTCGGTGGGGGTGTTGGCGATGTAGTGGTCGGCGGTGGCCTGGGCGCAGGCGGTCATGATGTCGACGAGATCGCCGTAGGCGTCGGCCTCCGGCCGGCCGGCCGCCTTGAGCGCCTGGAAGAGCTCCAGCTCCTCGGCGTAGCCCAGCGTGATCCAGGCCTGGCCGCGCGTCCAGGTGGTGAAGGGCGAATAGCCCTGCTGCGAGCTGGGGCAGCGGAACTGGCCGTCGTTCACATTGAAGATGGCCTCGTGGCAGGTGCGGCCCCACTCGTCGTAAGTGTCGCGCTTCTTGCCGAAGAAGACGGCGGTCTCGGCGGTGACGGCGGCGTGCGCCGCTAGGCGGTCCAGCAGCGAGATCGACTGGTCGTGCTCGCCCTTGAGCGCGCGGCCCAGCAGGTGGGCGACGGCCAGCGAGCGCAGCGAACGCATGGTGTCGACGAACAGCGAATGCGGGCCGTTGAAGGAATGGATGTAGCCCTTGCCCTTGCCGAGGTCGGTCCAGCGCGCCGCCTGCACGGCGCCGCTCGAGGCCAGCGCCATCTCGAGGTACGCCTTCTCGTCGGCCTTCTGGGGCAGCCGTCCCTCGGCCATCAGGCGCAGGATGTTGCCGTAGGTCGAGACGCAGTTGAAGCCGTGGTCATGGACGCCCACGTGGGTGACGTGCTTTCCCATGTGCTCGCGCGTCCCGTTGCGCCCGAACTCCAGCGCCCACTTGTCGCCGGTGGCGTCGAATTGCAGCAGGCCTGAGCCGTAGACGAAGCCCTCGGTCCATTCGGTCCAGCCGCGGTTGACGTATTGTCCTTTGATGGTGAACACCGGCGCCCCCTTCTCGGGGGCCCAGCGCTCGGCCAGGCGGCGGATCTTGATGCCGGAAAGCGCCCAAAGCTCCTTGATGCCCTTGCCAAGGTCGCGGGACGTCAGGGTGTCGTCGATGTTGATCATGGCGCTTTCCTCCTCTTTAATTTCGGGGACAGCATACTTAATTCCGGCGCCGTGAACGAACCGTCTGAACCACGGAATTAAGTATGCTGTCCCCGAAATTAGTTTAGCTCGGATATCCTCATAGCGTAAAAGTCCCGGCCGGCGATAGGGCCTCGACCATGCGGCGGATCTCGGCGCGGGCGGCGACGTGCGACATCGTCAGCCCGACCCCGGTCTCGGCCTCGCGAAGGTCCAAGAGCGTCAGCCCGTCGGGGAACAGTTCCTGGAAGATCGTGCGCTCGGAAAAGCCGGGGATCAGCTTGAAGGCGAAGCGGGACGCCAGGTCGGCCAGCGCGCGGCCGACCTCGCGGCCGACCCGGGTTTCGGGCTGGCGGCGGCGGTTGTGGCAGACGAACCAGTCGGACGGCGGCAATCCGGCCCGCGCCCGCTGCTGGCGCACGCTCCACACGAATTCGGCATAGGGGCCGGGCTTGACGGCACGGTCGCGGCGGCGGTTGATGGCGCCGATGAGGTCGAGGTCGAGGTGGCTTTCCCCCACCGGGGTGACGATGACGTCGGCCAGCACGTGGACGGCCATCGAGACGTCGTCGACCCGACCGGGGGTATCGACGATCACCAGGTCATGGCCTTGGGTCAGCGCCGCCACCTCGGCGGTGGCGTCGGCGGGCGTCACCGGGTTGGGGCCGCGCCGGTGTGTCGGCATCGGCAGCGGCACGCCGCGCCCGGCGGCGAAGGCGGCGCGGTTTTCCAGATAACGGGTGAGGGAGGCCTGCCTGACGTCGAGGTCGAGGCTGCCCACCTTGAACCCGGCTCGAAGAAAACCGACCACCAGGTGCATGGCCACCGTCGACTTGCCGCTGCCGCCCTTCTCGTTGCCGATGACCAGCACGCGGGCGCGCTTGCCTGCGGCGGCTGCGGCGGGCGGCGGGGCGGAAACGGCCGGGCTGATGAGGGACATGGGCGGGCAGGCGATCGCGGTTGGGGACGAGGCCCGCAAAGTGCCGGCCCGGCGCCCATCCGTCAAGGCCGGTGGAGGGGTTGACGATCCGCTTCTTCGTCACCCCCGCGCACCCGTTGCGATCCGCGTCGCAATTTGGTCGCGCCCGGGGGGCCTAGAAACTTCCCCGGATCGATGTTCCGCCGTCCGGGCGGATAGGGCGATTCCGCCCTCCGTCATCCCGCCGCGCCCGCATGTAGGCCTTCTCCGGGTGATAATGCGTTGCCCTGAGGAACCTTGCGAGCCAATCCGAAACGCCATGGAGCGGCTTCTCGACGATCGATTTCCACACTGCCAGGATAGAATTCATTGGGTCTGCCTGTTCCATTCTGTCTTCCCACCCCGTGGGGGCTTCTGCCCCCGAATATTATGAAGCAAGGAGCGTGCCAGCGGGCCGGCGGCCCGACGAGGCGGCGCCTGCGTCAGGCTGCAGGGGGTCTGAAGGGTCCTTCCACTACCTGGGCAGCACCCTGATGTTCGCTAGGGAATGGCGCGATTCTTAGTGATTCGCTCGGCCAATCGTAAAACTGCCTACTCGCGAATTGCTGACATACATAGGGCGTGCGCTTTTCCAAACCTCCATTGAGAGATTGGAAGGAGAGAGTTCAGATCTGCGATAAGCGAACTCAGAACCCTCAGAGGCAACCCGGGCGGCGCCATAAATGCGAGACGTTGAACCTTGTCTGCAAACCAGTCGTTCCATGCCTCACCATCAACCGCAGCACTTGCGATAAGCGTTACAAGAAACGCCGTTTGCGTATCGTTCTCTCCTTCAAATTCTTGGAGTAGACGCTCAAATATTGCGTCGGCCATAACTCGATCCAAGTGCGTTGCCGCGATCAACGCTGCGGTAGCCAGAGCATTCGTGCGCTCTAAGAAGGTTCCTTGGGGTAGCCCAATTGTCGGAAGGGCTTCGCTGATAGCTCTCCTAATCTTGTCCGGCAACAGGGTTATGGCCGAAAGATTATCTAGGCCCGCCCACGGAAACTCGCTTGGCGCTTCGCTCAATTGGGTTAGAACGCGGTCAACCTCGTCATCTGATAGCGCTGTTTGCTCCATACGATCCTTAGGTCGCAAATATCCCTCAAGGGGACCGGGCCGGAACGGTGAAAATCCTCGCGATCGCCATTCATCCACACGTTTGTCGAGGAGATCCGAGTTAGGAAAGCTTCGCTCTTGAGCTTCCTCTTTCTGTGCCATTCCCTTTAGGCGGCCAATAATCTCCGCTTGGAGGCGATTACGCGACAACAAATCGAAGCGCCACGTCGGCTCATGGCGAAGGGCGAGAATATCGGCCAAACCATCACTTGGCTTCCGCATTCCATCAAGCCATTCCGCCATTTGGTTTGGATCAAATTCGAGATTATCCAGTAGGCGGGTGACTACCCCCGCATGTGTAAACGCACATAGCCAATGCCAGTAAGCAGGCTGTTCCATCATACCGTCAATGCGGCGAAGGCATCGATGGGTTGCCCCAACAAGCGCTGGAAAGATGGCAAACACGTCCATACCGTCATGGCGCGGAAGCGATTCACCACACAACTTTTCTATCAAGTTAGCCGCAAGCGCTTCAAATCCATTTCCCGATTTTCGACGTCTTATGGAGACTTCAATGAGACCAAGCACGGTAAACGGATCCGGCATCCGCGTAAGTTGATTAGCGCTTTCCCACACCTCTTCGTCAGAGAACGTTTCCAACTGATGGGCAATGCCTGCGTCCTCCCGCAGGCTACCCGCCAACGATAGGGAAAGGCCTTCATGAAAATTCTCGGTCAAAAGCATCCTTCTGTGCCGGGCCAGTGGGCCACTTACATACTCGTTAACGTTCATAGCGTTCGGTAGCGGCCCGCATAACGCGGTGAAATACTCTACATTTTGTGGGACAAGGTCATTAGGTTGCATTTTGCCTAAATCAATTTTTAC
The DNA here is from genome assembly GCA_014859895.1 of Rhodospirillales bacterium. GTDB lineage: Bacteria > Pseudomonadota > Alphaproteobacteria > Rhodospirillales > Shumkoniaceae > Shumkonia. The sequence goes on along the minus strand of JACZKS010000032.1, from coordinate 4,126 downwards.
TTGCGTATTTGACCACCAATATTCCACGCTTCGTGATATGGCGTCATGAATAGATGATACTTCTACATTTGACAGAGGCCTATGTTCAACGATATCTAGCCAATCAGATAAACGTGGCCCTGTAACACCGAAAAGGTCCACTATTGCAGACAAGGCCTCTCTACGCGCTTCTAGTTTTGGTGATAAAAAATCAAATTCTATTCGTCTTGCTTTATTTCCCTCAACATTACTGCCGAGGCTTGCGATTAATACATGGTTTTCGCACAACTCTAATCGAACCTCATTGCCCTCGAGATTTCGCACAGTGTGCGCTTCATTTGTGGCATAAACCTCTCGCGCTGCATCAAGTAAATCGCCAAGGCGGATGCGACCGGCATCGTTGAACGGAGCGGTAGTCCCATTGATCCCTACTTCTCTCTGGAAGTCCAAATTTGTAAGGATACGCGATTGAATGGCGGCTGGAAGCGCCCTCAAACTAAGAAGTGCGACGGCGTCACTCAGACTCATCCGCGATATCCTTAGCTATTTTCGAAACATTACGGCCGATAATTAGGCTGAGTTCCTCCACTACATATAAGTTCGCCATTAGTAGTGGTTGGACCAATCGCCTATCAACCCACTTTGCATATGCTTCTCGCTGGTTAATGCCCTTTAGCGTCATTCCCAAACTGATGAATTGAAGCAGCATAATCTTTGTGGGATCATTCACCTCTTCTTCGGTCGCCATAACTGAGTCTTGCCACGAGGTCGGCAGCGGGGCCAGCATATCCAGGACCCAATCAGACACGCTCTCGGCCATCTTTGGCCCAATGGTTGCATCGGTCCAAATCTGTGAAATTACCCATCGGGTGGCTTCCGCCATTTGCCAGAACCACGTTCCCTCGTCGGGGAAGCGAAGTATTTTTGTAGAACGGATTCGCTGGACGTTCTCTCGAATAGCTATTAGGTCGCGATTTTCAACAAACCGTCCCTGTTCAACATCCGCCGCTTCTTTCAGGGCAGCCAACAAGAAATCGGGATCCAGCGGAAGAAAAGCAAATCCCCATTTTCGCAACCGGAAATCGCAAGACTCTTTTCTATTTTTGGTAATTACGTCCTGCGTCAAAAGGTGTTCCAATACGTCAACGGCTCCCACAATTGGAACGTTGCGACCTTGCCTATCAGTCATACTCGCATGTTTTCCGATGACCCGATCATCAACACACACACCATCTCCATCGCCAACAGAGTCAAAAAGATCCAGCAGTGCATTGGTATGGTGAAACATGTCGTGATTTTCGCGGTGACTAGATTCGGGAAGGAATGTCACCTTTTTGTTGCGCACGCTGTCGCGAATCCGCTTTCTAAGTCTATCAATCAGCACCGCCACGTGGGCCCCGTGGTGCGCGCCTTCGATCAATTCCTTTGCATCCTCGCCTACTGACGCGGAGACGAAGACGTCACACCCGACGCACCTCAAATTATAAAGAATGCCAGCCGTATCAACGTACCGAAGAGCCAAGTTGTCAACATATAGCGGCCCTTTTCCCAAATCATCTGGCCCGAGCTTTTCACCACGATCAACTGATGAAAGGAAATCCATAGCTTTGTCATATTCATCAGCAGTCATAACGTTTTTAAACGCCGGAAGTAGCTGGGTCGTTTTTAAAATGAATTGACCATACTGCCCTAGATCAGCGGTATCCTGCTCCAATGAGCCGACCTTAGGTACTGGAAGTGTGGAAAGAACACGCCCGCCAGATGTATGGGCCATATGGAGTAAGCAAGCCATTTCTTCGCCGACTTCCTTAACCAAATCCCTTGGCGGACGTACGTTCTGTAGCAGGCGTATTTCTGTGTTCGCAATCATTTCACGAATACGCTTGGCCTCCTCAACGAGAGACGGCTGGTGAAAGCGCACCTGACGATGTTCGACGAAGAGAAGATCCATCAGCCGGGGGGAGAGAAGAACGCCTTCCAGCGCATCGAGAAGTGATTGCAGAACATCAAGATTCTCAAGGATCAGAAGTGACGATAAATCGAATGCAAGCTTGTGCACGCCCGTTAGATCGACAGTCCTCCGACCACCATGGCGGACTGGAATTACCGATCTGCGCCTCGGATCGGATTCACGTTCATTTCGGAGAGCTTCACCCACTAGGATTTGGGCAATTGGAATATTCAGAAGTGTTGCGGCAGGATGTATTCCAAGTTCGCCTGAAGCATACTGCCTCTCCCATTCTCGACGCTGCTCTGCGCGCGCCGGCATTGCTTCAACCATCTCACGCAAGGATACTGATTGCAGGGGCCCCTCTCCTCGCTCGGAGAGTTCAATTGCGCGCTTAAGCCACAATGAGGCGTCTATTTCGCGGCCAATCTGAGAAGCAAGCCAATATGCATTTGCCTGAACGACGCCATCCGCAGGGTCCCTATTTGCAGCGATTCCTGCAATTTCTATGGCCCGTTCCTGCTCTCGATCAGCAATAACAGACGCCATCTGCAACAGGAGGTTCGACGGCAGTTCATGAAGCCGCGGATACTCACGATCAATGATGGTTGGAAAATGCTCCCATTGCCCAGTACGAAGAGCGACATTTATTTCAAGTGATAATGGACCTGGACCATGGGTACGAATGGCCAAATCCTCGGCAATCTGCTGCGCTTCAACGAATTTTCCCAGGCCAAACAATGCCCAGCCTTCAGCGAGAAGGACATCATCCCCCTCGGGGGTGTTGGCGACAATCAGATCGCGGTTTTCGGCTGCGCAATCAGTGATCTCATTGTTAGGGACATTCGCCTTCTGCATTGCATGAATTAGTATTCTCAGTGTGCTAGTACTCCGGCGCGCTCCGAGCAAAGTTCTTGCATGTGGAATAAGGGAATTCCATTGTTGACTACGCTCAAGATAGCGGACGAGGTTCAACAGGTCGTCATAATCGCCTGTTCGACTATAAAGGGCCTCAAGCCCTTCTAACTCATGCCCTTTTCTGTCGGAAAACATAAGATGAAAACGCTCACGCTCTTCTGGAGAGAAAAGCTCACCGCACCTTTCAAGCTCCTTCTCAGCGTCTGCAATCCTCCCGTCATTCGTGATGGCATGGATTTTGAGCGCCGCTAGCGTCGTTGGCGTTAGCACCTTTTCTAACGTATTTTCTTCGCGCTCTAGGTGGGCGAGGACATCACTTGGTGTGCCAAAATGTTGAAGGAGACGAAGCTTCGCTGCCTGGTCCTGTGGCGCTTCCCGCCCCTCACGCTTACGACGCCGTAGGTATCTTTCAAGCGGTTCACGGTCGAACGGAACCTCAAAATTCAGGGCTATATCCAAGACAAAAGCCGCGAACTCGCCGTCCTTCATCCGCTCAATTAGGTCTGCCATCGCGGCTTCTCGTTCGGCAGGGTCGGTGAGGCGAAGCCACGTCAAATGATATTCGCAACCATTCGCTCGTTTTTCGGCCCCGAGCTTTAACATTAATTCTCGTGCGCGCTTGAGAGCGACAATGGCAGCATTTCTGTGACCAGTGGCCGCCGCTCCTCCTTGCACAGAGCCCTTGAAGTCTATGTTCGAGTCCTTCAATAGCCACGCACGAATTGGCTCGGGCAGCAGGAAACCAGCGTGCAAAACACCTTCCACGAATAATAGGTCCGGGCAAATTTCCTTCATTTCGGTCGGCAATACTTCAAGCGTGCGCAGGCCCTCAGCCCACCCGCTATTTTCGGCCATCATAACTACTGCATTACGCCAACCTACAGGATTGAGCAGTCCGTGGTCATAAGGTCGGTTGTCGGCCAACCATTCGATTGCGGCGGTGTTCCCGTCACGCTCGCCAATTATCGCAAGGACGCTTGTTCGAGCGTCCGAGCAATCGAGGTCATAAAATGTGCTAATCGCTCCCTGCGTATCGCCAGCAGCTTTTGCCATCCACCCGCCGATATACTTGACCTTGTTGGGATCCGCAGATGGAAATGCTTGGTACACCTCAAGATAATGCCTTGCCTGCGCAGCCCTGCTAGAGCAATTTCCGGTCGGTTGGAATCGAGAGGGATTCCCAAAGGGGTCGAAATCTGATTCAAGATAGGGGCTGGTGAGGGAGGCCAGCCCGCATGCCCGAACCTCTTTCCAAAGATCTTCGTAAGCGGTTGGTTTCGG
>JACZKS010000031.1 GCA_014859895.1 Rhodospirillales bacterium | reverse complement strand
GTCGCCGCGGCTGCCGGCCGCCTCGCGGACGATGTCGCCCGCCTTCAGGCCGGCAGCCGCGGCGACACTGCCCGCCGTGACCTCATCGACGCGTACGCCGCCCTCGGCTTGGCCCAGGCGGACGCCCAGCCGGGGCCCCTGCGGGTTGGCCTCGGCGTCCTCGGAAACGACTCCGAAAACGGCGTCCGCCACCGCGGTTCCGTTCTCGGCGAGCAGCTCGGCGCAATCGCGCCCGGCCGGCCAGGTGACGAGGACGGCGGCGCCATGAAGCCCGAGGTCGGCCAGCTGATGGGGGATGCCGAAGCCGTATTCGGCGTGGCCGCGTCCGACGACGGCGACGACCAGGGGCCGGCCGGGGCGACCATGGCCGGCGGCTATAGCCTCGGCCATGGCGCGATCCCACGTGACCTGCGCTTCGACGAACCGCCGGAAGGCCGGGTCGTCCGTAGCCGTCTTGTCGGCCACCGCCGAAGGCCGGTGTTCGCCGAAGACCCGGGCGAGGGCGGCGACGTAAGGGGGGCCGGCGGGCGCCGGCGTCCCGAGTCCTTCGCGGGCGTCCGCCGGAACGGTATCCCATCCGTCCCTGCCGATCCGGGCAATCAGCGTCCGCTCAACGTTGAGCGCCACCATCGGGATGCGGTGCATGCGGGCGAAATCGAACAGCGGCATGTAAAGCGATGACGGAAAGCCCCAAACCCCGTCCCATTCCGACTGTTCCAGAAAGGTCCGTTCGTCGATCTCGCCGGCTACCCAGCGGTCGAGAACCGGCTGCAGGCGCCGGGGAAAGGCCTCGAAGCCCAGGACCATGCCGGGGGACCGGCCGTGCAGGGCTGCCACGGTGTGCAGCTGCCAGCGGTGGTCTTCGGCGCTGGTGTGGGTTTCACCCAGTACCACGGCGGGACGCCCGGCCAACGTATCGAGAAGGACCGGGAGGGCAACCGGCCCACCCATGGCGGGCGCCAGCCAACGGCCGGGAGCCGGCGGGCAGGCCGCGCTTGCCGCGGGGTCGCCGCCGGACCCGGAGCCGGCGGCGCAGGCACACAGCAGGCTGACGAAGGGAAGCAGGTGGGCTCTCATGGCGCCCCTAATATGGCGACCGCCTACCGATCGGGAAAGGGATGACCGGTAGTGGGTTCCGTGGCTGCCCGCGGTTCTCCAAGGGTTAACCTCGCACTTTTTTTGCTGTTCCAATGGTTAAAATGGATGCCATACTTGGTGACGCGCCTCCCGCACAAATGGGTACGCACACGAGGGGTCCGGCCTTAATGGCCTGGAGGATGGATGGTCGGCGACACGCAGACGCTTCTGGCAGAACCGGGCCCGAAGCTTCTCAAAGGCGTGGATTTATTGAAGGATCTTCTGCCACATGAACTGGTGGAGATCGAGGAACTTTGCCGATTCAAGACCTTCCGGGCGGGCACGCAGGTTTTCGATCGCCAGGCCGACACCCGGGATGTCTTTTTCGTCGTCCGCGGCCGTGTCCGGATCGTCAACTATTCGATGTCGGGACGCGAGATCACGCTCGACGACATCGGGGCGGGCGGCCATTTCGGCGAACTGGCGGCGATCGACAGCCAGCCCCGATCGGCTGCCGTGCTGGCCGTCGAGGACAGCCTGATCGTCGCCCTGCCGCAGCGACATTTCATCGAGGCGCTGGAAAAGTATCCCTCGATCGCGGTTCGCGTGATGAAGCGGCTGGCCCGGATGGTGCGCGCCTCGACCGAACGCATCATGGACCTCAGCACGCTGGCCGCCAACAACCGGGTACAGGCCGAACTGCTGCGTCAGGCCCGTGATACCGTGAAGGACGACAACACCGCCGACAACACCGCCGTCATCACGCCGATTCCGGTGCATTCGGACATCGCCAGCCGGGTCAGTACGACGCGCGAAACGGTGGCGCGCGTGCTCAGCGACCTTACCCGACAGGGAATCCTCGAGCGGACCCGCGACTCGCTGGTCATCCGCGACGTCGAGCGCCTCGAGGAAATGGTCGAGGAAGTCCGCGGCCTTTGACGGGCCGGCGGCATCGATTCCCATCATCGCAAGGTTGTCGCGCCGTTCGGCGCTGCCGGAGATTTTGTCGGGGCCTGTGACTGGCGTCACATGCAGGGCGGGTGTCTTGCGTCATCCTATCGACACTGACGGTCCGGTCGTGTGGCCGGTCGGAAGACCGAAAGGGGAGAAGCCATGGCAACCGCAAAGGCATTCGCAGTCGCCGTTTCACTGGTCCTCGTCTGGATGGCCTTCCTGTCGTCGACGGAATTATTCATCGTCGCGCTGAATTGAGCAGATTTACGAGGTCATCGTCCTCTTCCCGGAATTCCCCATTCGATCTTCCCTCAAGAGCAGACTAGGCCGCGCGTTGCGGCCTCTTTTTTTGCCCGGGGGTTTGACAGGACCCGTGGCGTTCCGGATGATCGGCGACGGCCGGCCCGTCGGCGGGGCGGGAGGCTGACCGGATGCCACGTGCCATGACCCGAACGGTTCTGATCGTCGAGGATAACGAGCTCAATCTGAAGCTGCTCGAAGACCTCCTTCAGGCCGAAGGCTACGGCACGGTATGCTTCCGCAACGGCGAAGAGGCGCTGCCGGCGATTCGGCGCAATCCCCCGGATCTCATCCTCATGGACATTCGGCTGCCCGGCGTTTCGGGCCTCGATGCCACACGCGCCATCAAGGCCGACCTCGCCTTGAAAGGGATTCCGGTGGTGGCGGTAACGGCGTGCGCGATGGTCGAAGACGAGGAGGAAATTCGTGCCGCCGGGTGCGACGGTTTCCTCGCCAAGCCGTTTTCCATCGATTCGCTGTTGGCGACCCTCGGCCGGTTTTTGGCATAAGCCGATCCGGTCATTTGCTGTCGCGACGGCAGTTTTTTGCCATGGTCACGGACTATTCACAGGACCTGATCCCGAGCCGCTGAGATGGTGGCGGACAGCCAACAATCCCGGGGCAGCGTCATGATTTACCATTCCCTCGCCAAGGACGGTGTGGTCCGGAAGATCGGCCGTCGAGTCCTCAGGCTTGTCAGGCCCTATCGCGATCCCCGCATCCAAAGCGGGATCGAACAATTGAATTCGTGGCAGGCGGGTTTCTGCGCCTGGAATGCCGAACGCCTCGGCATCTCGGTCGCCGACAGCGAGCGCCGCTACCGCGCCTCGTGGAAGGTATTGCCCGGCGGCCATGGCGGCGCCGAATTCCGCAGGGTTTGCAAGACGCAGATGGATGTGCTCAGCGTCATCGCCGATGATTCGCCGGCCGAGGTCTACGAATCCTACACCCTTCACAGTTGGCTTTTCCTGCTGCGCCAGATCAGCCAACCGGTGCCGGTCTGGGGTGACGACCACCCGGTGGTGCGGGGGCTGGCGACCATGCCGGCGCCGGTGATCGTCGACTATGGCTGTGGCGTTGCGCAGTCTTCGATCGCGCTGGCGTTGGCGCTGCGGGACAAGGGGGCGAAGCCGCACCTCGTCCTGGCGGACATCCCGACCGTTCGGCTGGATTTCGTCGCCTGGCTGTGCCGCCGGATGAACCTGTCCTGCGAAACGCTGGCCTGCACGCGCGAGCATCCGCTGCCCAGCTTTCCGCCGGCGGACGTGGCGATCGCCGTCGAGATATTCGAGCATCTCCATGATCCGCTGCCGGCGCTGGAGCGCCTGGATGCGGCTTTACGGTCCGGCGGCTTCATCGTCACCAATGTCGACGACCATGAGCCGGAATTCATGCACGTCTCGCCGAACCTGCATGGCTTGCGCGAGCGGCTGGCCGCGCTCGGCTACGACGAACTCGGTCGCTACATGCTGTTTCGCAAGGAGCTCACCCCGGCAGGAAGGGGCTCGGAAGCCGAGGCCGAAACCATCGAGCCTCGGGAATCGAGGGCTTTCCAGGTCTGATCCTGCTGCCGCCCGCGTGGCCGGCGGCCCTCGCTCGGATGCTGTCAGCGGACAATAAAAAAACACCCGCCCCCCGTACTGGGGGCGGAGCGGCTTAAAACCGAATCCGCGGCGCGTAGCCGAGGGCGATGCTACTTGATCTTGCCTTCCTTGAAGACAACGTGCTTGCGCGCCACCGGGTCGTACTTGCGGAGCTGGAGCTTCTCGGTTTGGGTGCGCGGATTCTTCTTGGTCACGTAGTAGAAGCCCGTGTCCGCCGAGCTGACCAGTTTCACGAGAATGGTGCTGGGCTTCGCCATTTTCCCAATTCCGTCCGAGTTCAGAAGTTGCGTTTCAAGCGGCGCACCATACAGTCCGCGCCGCGCCTGTCAAGGCCCAGCGTCAATGAATGGCCGCCGCCGTCGCCACCGGGTTGGCAAGCGCGAGTACCCATGCGTAAAGGGCACGGTCCTTGAGCAGTTGCCGCGCCACGTCGAGATCGCCGGGTTCGGCGCGGCGCTCGGCCGGGCAGGTGGCGCGAAGTTGCTGGCGTGTGACGTCGTCGGCGAAGCTCGCCTTGCGCCAGGCGACGAGGATACCGGCCGCCTCCTCGCGGGCTGCCATGATGGGCTTAAGCGGGTCGGCGCCGTCCGCCGACGTGCCGCTGGTGCAGACCGTCGGGTGCACGCCCAATTCATGCAGGAGGTAACCGGACGGCATGACGAAGCGCGACCAGGTCAGCGTGAACTCGCCGTCGTTGGGCAGGCGGACGACGGTCTGCACCGTGCCCTTGCCGAACGAGGTGGTGCCGATGACGACGGCGCGGCCACGATCCTGGAGGGCGGCGGCGGCGATTTCGGCGGCCGATGCCGAGCGGCCATCGACCATGATGGCCAGCGGCAGGCCGGAGGTGACGTCGCCGTCCTCGGCCTCGTAGTACTGCATGCTGTCCGGATGGCGGCCCTGGGTTTTGAGGATCTCGCCCTGCGTGAGGAACAGGTCGGCAAGGCGAATAGCCTGCTTCAGAAGGCCTCCGGGGTTGTTGCGCAGGTCGAGGATGATGCCGGCAAGGGCGTCGCCGTGGAGCCGGCGCGCCGCCTCTATCTTGCGACTCGCCACATCCGCCGTCGCCCGGTTGAACCGGTGTACGGTCAGGGTCAGCAGGCCGTCCTCGAAAGTGGCGGTGACGGAGGTGGGAACGATGTGGACCCGCCTCATCGCGAAGGTCAGGGGCGCCTCGGCGCCGTCGCGCGTAACGGTGATCCCGACCCGTGTTTCCAGGGGACCGCGCAGGCGCTCGGTCACGTCCTGCAACGACATGTCGGCCGTCGGCGCACCGTCGACGTGGGTGATACGGTCGCCGACCGCCAGCCCGGCCGCTTCCGCCGGTGTTTCTTCCATGATGTCGGTGACGCTGACCTGTCCGTCTTCAAGTTTGAAGCGGATGCCGATGCCGCCGAAACCGTCGCGATTGGCGCGATTCTTGCCGGCCTCTTCGCGGCCGGCATAGCGGGAATAGGGGTCGAGTCTCGACAGGGCGGCGTCGAAAACCGCCTCGTAGATCTGTTCGACCGAAGCATTGCGCAGGTCGGTGGACACCCTGCGGGCTGCTCGCGAGACCTCGACCGTGATGGCGGCCCATGCGCCGGGGTTGTCGTCGGTGGGTGTCGGGAAGCGCGCGACATCGCCGTCGCCGGCGGCGAGGATGATTTGTCCTTCGGCCTCGCGCACCGTCAGGGCCGGGTCGAGAACGCCCAGCCCCCGCATCCCTTCAAGAGCGAGGTCGCGGATGGGGACCGAGTCGATGTACTTGCTGGCAATGTTGCTGTACCCGGCCGCAAAGGTTTCCGCTGCGGCATGGGTGGGAAAGGGATCGGCGCCCGATGACGCCACGTCGGAACCGATGCAGCCGCCGACAGTCGTCAAGGCGGCCACAAAGAAGCAACGGAAGAAGAAAGACCTCTGCCCCCCCATCATGGAGGGATTGTTAATCTATTTTTCGACCTCCGTCACGTCTTGTTTCTTTCGTGTGTTCCTCACTTTTTTAACGTGTTTTTAACTTCGTGTATGCCGACCGGAAGACTTAGCCGGCCCGCCGTCCATCAGGTGCAGGAGAAGGCCGCCGGTGATCGGCGTGGCCTCGGCCAGCATCACTTCCACCGCGTCGCCCAGCCGGAACTCGACGCCGGAGCGTCGGCCGCGCAGGGCTTGGCGCCGCTCGTCGTGGATGTAGGTATCGCGGGGCAGATTGCGCCGGGGGATCAGACCGTCGGCCCCGGTCTCAGCCAGCTTGACGAACAGCCCGAATCGGCTGACTCCGCTGATCCGGCCGGCGAACACCGCGCCCACGCGGCCGGCCAGGAACTGGGCGACGAAGCGATCCACCGCGTCGCGCTGGGCGGCGGCGGCGCGCCGCTCGGTCCCCGAAATGCGTTGCCCGACTTCGACGAAGTCCGGCGGCGTTTCCTCGAGCGCGCCTTCGCCCAGCGAGAAGCGGCGGATCAGTGCACGGTGGACCAGCAGGTCGGAATAGCGGCGGATGGGTGAGGTGAAGTGACAATACTTGTGCAGCGCCAGCCCGAAATGGCCGATGTTGTCGGGGGAATACTCGGCCTGGGCCTGGGTGCGCAGGATCATGTCGTTGACCAGCGGCCCCTCGGTGGTCCCGGCGACGCGGGCCAGGATGCGGTTGAACTGGTCGGGCTTTACCGTCTGGCCGCGCGGCAGCTTGAGACCCAATCCCTCCAGCACCTCGCGAAGCGCTTCCAGCCGTTCCTCGCTCGGCACGTCGTGGATGCGGTACATGCAGGGCACTTTCGAGCGGCTGAGCGATTCGGCTGCCGCCACGTTGGCGGCGATCATGAACTCCTCGATCAGCTTGTGGCTGTCGTAGCGCGCCCGGGTCTCGACGGCGGTGACGATACCGGCCTCGTCTAGCACGACGCGCCGTTCCGGCAGGTCTAACTCCAGAACGCCGCGTTTCTCGCGGGCGATCGTCAGCGCCCGGTAAGCCCCGTAGAGCGGGCCGACCACCGAATCGAGAAGCGGCGCGGCGACGGCATCGGGGGCGCCGTCGCGGGCGGCCTGGATCTGCTCGTAGGTAAGCCGCGCCGCCGAGCGCATCAGGCCGCGCACGAAACGGTGCCGAAGCGGCTGGCCCTGGGCGTCGATCCACAGGTGGGCGGCTAGGCAGGGGCGGTCTTCGCCGGGCTTCAGCGAGCACCAGCCGTTGGACAGCGCCTCGGGCAGCATCGGTACCACCCGGTCGGGAAGATAAACCGAGTTGCCGCGCTGCTTGGCGTTGCGGTCCAGAGCGTCGTCGGGCCGCACGTACCAGGCGACGTCGGCGATGGCGACCAGCAGGTGCCAGCCGCCGGGGTTGCGGGTATCGGGGTCGGGTTCGGCCCACACCGCGTCGTCGAAGTCCCGCGCGTCGGCGCCGTCGATGGTGACCAGCGGGATATCCCGCAGATCGGCCCGCTCGCCCAGCGGTGCGGCCGTGGCGGCGGCGGCCTGGGCCAGGGCGTCGGCGGAAAAATCGATGGGGATCTCGTGGTCGTAGAGCGCAATCAGGCCGAGCGGCGGATTTCCCTTGGTCAGACGCTCGACGATGCGAGCCCGGCTGAGGCCGAGCCGGCGTCCCGGCAGCACTTCGGCGCGCACCAGATCGCCCGGCTTGGCGTCCATGGTTTCACCGGGGGCGACCACCAGGTCGTGGCGCGCTCCCTTGTCGACCGAGCGAATACGGGCCTCGCCGCCGACCCGCTCGAAGATGCCGAGCACGGCTTCCGCCTTCGCGGCGATGCGCCGGATGGTCCGCCCTTCGTAGATGTTGCCGGACCGCCGCGTCAACTTGGCGAGAACGCGGTCGCCCGGCCCCAGTGCGGCCTGGCCGCGCCGTTCGGGCGCCATGTAGATGACCGGCGGGGCGGGGTTGTCCACCTCGGTGAGTGGCCGGCCCAGGAGGTCGCCGTCCTCGTCGATGCCGGTAATCTCGACCACGGTGACGGCGGGAAGCCGGTCATGGGGACGGACGGAACGGCCGTGGTCGCGCGCGATGTTGCCGCCCGCCTCCAACTCCTTGAGGATGGCCCGCAACTGCGGGCGCTGCGAGGAATTCAGGCCGAAGGCGCGCACCAGTTCGCGCCGCGTCACCCGCCCCGGATGATCCTGGATGTAGGCGAGAATCTGCTCACGGCTGGGAAACGGCGGCAGGGTTTTGGGGGAGGGGGCCAATCCGCAATCAACCGCTCTTGGCGGCTCCTCGCTTGGCGGCCTTGCGCGGCGCCGGCGCCTTGCGGCCGCCCTTGGTGCCGCCCCGCGCCGCCTTGCCGGCGAGAACCTCGACGGCCTTCTCGAGCGTCAGCGTGTCGGCGTCGACTCCCTTGGGCAGGGTTGCCATCAGCACGCCATGCTTGACATACGGACCGAAGCGGCCGGTGCGGAGCGTAATCGGCTTGCCGTCCTTGGGGTGGTTGCCCACCGTCTTGGCCGGCGCCTTGGCCGGGGCGTCGGCAATCAAGGCGACGGCACGATTGAGCCCGATGGTCAGCACGTCGTCCTCGCCCTTGAGCGAGACATAGCTGCCAGTATGCTGAAGATAGGGGCCGAAGCGGCCCAAGCCGGCGAGAATCGGCTCGCCGGTTTCCGGATGGCGGCCGACCTCGCGCGGCAGGTTGAGCAGTGCCAGCGCGCGCTCCAGGTCCATGTCGGCGGCAGCCATGTTGCGGGCCAGCGAGGCGCGCTTGGGCTTGGCCTTGCCCTCGGCCTCGCCCAACTGGACGTAATGACCGTAGGGTCCCTTGCGCAGCGACACCTCAAGCCCGGTGGCCGGGTCGGTGCCCAAGACGCGCGGGCCGGCGTCGGCCGCCGGTTCCGCCGGGTCGTCGCCGTTGCCGACGACCACCAGCTTGCGGGTGAACCGGCATTCCGGGTAGTTGGAGCAGCCGATGAAGGCGCCGTAACGACCCAGCTTGAGGTTAAGACGGCCGTCTGCGCAGTTCGGGCATGCGCGCGGGTCGGCGCCGGCCGCGTCGGCGCGGAAGAAGTGGGGGCCGAGCAGTTGGTCCAGGGCATCGAGGACTTCCTTGGTCCTGAGCTCCTTGGTGGCGTCGATGGCCGCGCTGAAGGCTTCCCAGAAGTCGCGCAGCACGCGTTTCCAGTCGATGCGCCCGCCCGACACCTCGTCGAGGCGGTTTTCCATCTCGGCGGTGAAGTCATACTCGACATAGCGCGTGAAGAAGCTGGTCAGGAAGGCGGTGACCAGCCGGCCGCGGTCCTCGGGGATGAAGCGGCGGCTATCCAGGCGTACGTAGTCGCGGTCCTGGAGGACCGAGAGAATGGAGGCGTAGGTGGAGGGCCGGCCGATGCCCAGCTCCTCCAGGCGCTTCACCAGACTGGCTTCGGAATAGCGAGGCGGCGGCTGGGTGAAATGCTGCTCGGGCTTTACCCGCTGGGTAGCGAGGGGCTCGCCTTCCTTGACGTCGGGAAGGATGCGCTCGCTGTCGTCCTCGGCCCCTTCCGCGGCGCGGTCGGGATCGTCGCGGCCCTCGCGATAGAGGGTGTAGAAGCCGTCGAAGGCGACCACCGAGCCGGTGGCCCGGAGCACCGCCGAGCGGTCGGCGGCGGCGATGTCGACCGCCACCTGGTCGAGCACCGCAGCCTCCATCTGACAGGCCAGGGTGCGCTGCCAGATGAGGGTATAGAGCTTGCGCTGCTCGTCGTTGAGATGGCCAGCCACGGACTCTGGTGTGCGGAAGACGTCGGTCGGGCGGATCGCCTCGTGGGCTTCCTGGGCATTCTTGACCTTGGTTTTGTAGATGCGCGGCGCGTCCGGCAGGTAGCGCGCACCGAAGGTGCCGCCGATCAGCTTCCGGCAGGCCTCCACCGCCTCGGCGGCCATCTGGACGCCGTCGGTACGCATGTAGGTGATGAGGCCGACCGTCTCACCGTCGATGGCAACGCCCTCATACAGCCGCTGCGCCACCTGCATGGTCCGCTTGGCGCTGAAGTGCAGCTTGCGCGCCGCTTCCTGCTGGAGCGTCGAGGTGGTGAAGGGTGGCGGCGGATTGCGCCGGCTCTTCTTGCGCTCGACGGTGGCAACGGCGAACGTCGCCGCCTCGACGGTGCGTACGGCTGCCGTGGCCTCGGCTTCCGAGCGGATGGCCATCTTGTCGAGCTTTTGGCCATGCAAATGGGTCAACTGGGCGGCGATCCCGGCGCCGCTTTCCTTGCGGAAGTCGGCGCCGACCGACCAGTATTCCGTGGCGGTGAAGCTCTCGATATCGGTTTCGCGCTCGCAGATCAGCCGTAGCGCCACCGACTGCACGCGGCCGGCCGAGCGGCTGCCCGGTAGCTTGCGCCACAGCACCGGCGACAGCGTGAAGCCGACCAGGTAGTCGAGCGCCCGGCGCGCCAGGTAGGCTTCGACCAGGCTCTCGTCGAGATCGCGCGGGTGCTGGAAAGCTTCGATGATGGCGCCTTGGGTGATCTCGTTGAAGACCACGCGCTTGACGTCGACGCCCTTGAGCGCGCCGCGTTCGCCCAGGACCTGCTGCATGTGCCAGGAAATGGCCTCGCCCTCGCGGTCGGGGTCGGTCGCCAGGAACAGGTGACGGGCCTTGCGGCAGGCGGCGGCGATTTCCTTGACGTGCTTCTCGGCCTTGGGGTCGATTTCCCAGGCCATGGCGAAGTCCTGCTCGGGCAGCACGGAGCCGTCCTTGGGCGACAGGTCGCGCACGTGTCCGAAGCTGGCCAATACGGTGTAGGTGCCGCCCAGATACTTGTTGATGGTCTTGGCCTTGGCGGGCGATTCGACGACGACGACGTTTTCGGGCATGAATGACTTCCGGTGACCCTTAATTCTGAGGGATCAGTGATACTTGGTTTCCGGGATGGCGCTCCAGGCGCCCCGCCAATTCCAGTTCTAGGAGGACGGCGGAGGCGACGGCAGGGGAGAATTGGCCATTTCTGAGGAGTTCGTCAACCGTCACCGGCACCGGACCCAAACTTTCGATGATGGCGGTACGCGCTTTATCGAGGTCGGAATCCGCTGGTTTCGCCGATGAAACGGCGGAAAGCCGGGCCGCTCCGTCGTTGCCGCGTGGCGGCATCCGGCGTTCGCCGAAAACATGCAGCACGTCGTCCGCCGACTCGGTGAGCGTCGCTCCTTGGCGGATCAGGCCGTTGGTGCCCCGCGCCCGGGGGTCGAGCGGCGAGCCGGGAACGGCGAATACCTCGCGGCCCTGTTCGAGGGCCATGCGGGCGGTGATCAGCGAGCCGGAGCGCAGGTTGGCCTCGACCACCACGACGCCCCGTGCAATGCCCGAAATGATGCGGTTGCGGCGCGGGAAGTGGCGGGCCAGCGGCGCGGTGCCGGGCTCGACCTCGGACACCAGAACGCCCTCGGCGCGGATCTGTTCGTAGATGGCCGCGTTCTCCAGCGGGTAGGGGACGTCGATGCCGCCGCCCAGCACGGCTGCCGTGCCGGTGGGAAGCGCCCCCTCATGCGCCGCTGCGTCGATGCCGCGGGCCAGCCCCGAGACCACCAGCAGGCCGCCGCGGCCGAGCTCGGTTGCCAGGTCGCGGGCTAGGCGCTTGCCCGCCGCCGAGGCGTTGCGGGCGCCGACCATGGCGATGGCCGCCTTGGTGAGCAGCGACGCATGGCCGAGCACGCCGATCAGCGGCGGCGCGTCCTCGATATGGGCGAGCAGCGGCGGATAGCCGGGCTCGCCCCGGGCCAACAACTGCGCGCCCAAGGCCTCCAGCCGTTCCATCTCGCGCTCGGCGGTCTCGAGGGGGGCGATGCGCACCGCTCCGGCCCGACCACCGCGCCTGGCCATGCGCGGCAAGGCGTCCAGCGCGGCGGCCGCGGAGCCGAAATGATCGAGCAGGCGGAAGAAAGTGACAGGTCCGACGTTCTCGCTACGGATGAGGCGCAGCCAGTCGAGTTTTTCGGCCGAGGAGAGCGAACGGGCGGATTTTTCACGCATCGCGCGCAAGCTTGGGGGCTTATGGCGACGCGGTCAAGCGGGGCCGTTACGGTGGGAAATGCGGGCGCGTTGACAGGAGAGAGTGCGGCCGTCACCATCGGCGCCTAATCAGCGGATGGTCGGTGGAGACAGCATGAAAGCGGCATTCATTGAAGCGCAGGGCGGGCCCGAGCAGCTGTTTTACGGCCTGATGCCGGACCCGGTGGCGGGACCGGGCCAGGTGCTGGTCGACATTCACGCGGCCAGCGTCAATGGCGCCGATTTCAAGGTTCGCAACGGCAGTTCGGTGACGATCACCGAGTTTCCCTACATCCTGGGGCGCGATTTCTCGGGGGTGGTTGCCGAGGCTGCCGATGGGGTGACGGCATTCAAGCCGGGCGACGCGGTGTTCGGGGTGTGCCCCGGCGGCCAGGAAGGCGCCTATGCCGACAAGATCGCCATCGACGCCGCCATCCTGGCGCCCAAACCGGACCGCTTCTCGCACGCCGAGATGGCAGCGGTCGCCCTGGCCGGCCTGACGGCGCTGGTCAGCATAGAGGACACCCTGGCGCTCAAGACCGGCGAGACCATCCTGATCCAGGGCGGGGCCGGCGGCGTCGGCGGTTTTGCCGTCCAGTTGGCCAAGCACTTGGGCGCCCGCGTCGTCACCACGGCCAGCGCCTTCAACCGCGACTACGTGTTGGGGCTGGGCGCCGACGAGGTCATCGACTATGCCACCGTCGACTTCACCAAGGTCGTATCCGGCGTCGATGCGGTGTTCGACACGGTCGGCGGCGAAGTGGCGACGCGCTCGTTCGCGGTGCTCCGGCAGGGCGGACGGGCGGCCTTCATCGCCTCGGGCGCCCAAGCGCCGGAACCGCCGCGCGACGACGTCCGATCGCTGAGGCCCAAGGTTGGCCGCGATCGGGCGCATCTGGAGCGGATCGTCGAACTGCTGGAGGCCGGCGCCGTCAAGGTTCCGGAGATCATGCACTTCCACCTGGGCGAGGCCGGCGTCGCCCACCGCCTGAGCGAATCCCGCCATCTGCGGGGCAAGCTGGTCTTCAATATCTGACCGGCCCGCCCGCCTCTACGCCTCGCCAAATACCCGCCGGAAGATGGTGTCGATGTGTTTGGTGTGGTAGGCGATGGGATCGACCGCAAAGAGCTCGGCCAACTCGTCCTTCGAGAGGATTCCCATCAGCTGCTCGTCCTTGGACAGGAAGAACATCAGCCGGTTGTTGTGCTCGGCGGACAGCCTGTCCTCGGGCGAAAGGGCCGGCGGGTTGTCCGGGTTGTCGGGGTCGATGCCGAAGCTTCGCCACACCTTCATGGCGTTGCGCTGCACGATGCGATAGCCGTCTTCGCGGCTGACACCTTTCTGGGTGAGGAACAAGAGCACCCGCTGTGAATCGTGGATGCCGCCGAAGCGGTGCAGGTGCTCGGCCATGTTGTTGGGATAGACCACCAGCTTGTCGATGACGCTGGCCAGGCGGGCCAGCGCGAAGTCCAGCGTGATGGTGGCGTCGGGGCCGATCATCCGCTCGACCGAGGAGTGCGAGATATCCCGTTCGTGCCACAGCGCCACGTTCTCCAACGCCGGGACCACCGCCGAGCGAACGATGCGGGCCAGCCCCGTCAGATTCTCGCTGAGGATCGGGTTGCGCTTGTGGGGCATCGCCGAGGAGCCCTTCTGGCCGGGCGCGAAAAACTCTTGGGCTTCCCGCATCTCGGTGCGCTGCAAATGGCGGATCTCGATGGCAATGCGCTCGACCGAGGCGGCGATGACGCCCAGCGTCGCGAAGAAGGCGGCGTGGCGATCGCGCGGGATCACCTGGGTGGCATGGGTTTCCGGCACCAGGCTGAGCTTGTCGGCGACGTGGGCTTCGACGGCCGGATCGACGTGGGCGTAGGTGCCGACCACGCCCGAGATGGCGCAGGTGGCGATTTCCTTGCGGGCGGTCACCAGCCGTTCGCGGTTGCGCGCGAACTCGGCGTAGAAGCCGGCCAGCTTGAAGCCGAAAGTGACGGGTTCGGCATGGATGCCGTGGCTGCGGCCCATGCAGGGGGTCAGCTTGTATTCGAAGGCTCGCCTCTTCAACGCCGCCAATAGCTTGTCGAGATCGGCCAAGAGGATGTCGGCGGCCTGGGCCAGTTGCACCGCGAAACAGGTGTCCAGCACGTCGGACGACGTCATGCCCTGGTGCACGAAGCGGGCCTCTTCGCCGACGTGCTCGGCCAGTTCGGTCAGGAAGGCGATGACGTCGTGGCGGGTTTCCGCCTCGATGGCGTCGATGCGCTCGATTCTCTCCGGCGTATAGGGCTTGTCGCCCTTGGCCCAGACGGCGGCGGCGGCCTCTTTGGGGATGGCGCCGAGGCCGGCCATGGCGTCGCAGGCGTGGGCCTCGATCAGATACCAGATGCGGAAACGGTTGGCGGCCTCCCAGATTGCGACCATATCGGGACGGGAGTAGCGGGGGATCATCGGACGTCTCCGCAATGTTGTTGGTGCTTTGGCGAGGCGGCGATTGTACTCAACGGCGGGCGTTTGCCTAGACGTGTTATGATGGGAGAAGATGGACAGGCGCGTAGACGAGAACCCGGCCATGGTGCGCGACATCCCCCTGATCGAGGCGGGTGGGCAGGGATCGCTGCCGGCGCTCGATGCCGCACCCGACCGGCTGACCGAACTGGTGGCCTCGGCCCGCCGGCGATACGGCCCGATGGCCATGCGGGCCGCCGACCTGGCGTCGCGCCGCTGGCTGGAGAAGACGGCCAATCCGTATCTGGGCGAGATCGCCGGCATGGCGGCGCGCATCGGCGAGCCCGGTGTCTACATGCTCAACCTTTCCTACGAGTGGTCGTGCACGGCTGGCGTCGGCCCCGATCCCGCCGGTCCCGGCAACCGCCTGATGCGCACACTCGACTGGCCGCTCGATGGGTTGGGGCGGACCGTGGTGGTCAGCCGCCACGAGACCGCGGCCGGGGGCTATTGCAACGTCACTTGGCCGGGCTTCGCCGGCATCACCACCGCCATGGCGCCGGGCCGTTTTTCCGCGGCCATCAACCAGCCGCCGATGCGCTGGACCTCGCCCTTGATGGCGCTCGATTGGATGAACAATCGGCTGGGCATCTGGCGCCAGGGCGGGCTGCCGCCGGTTCATCTGTTGCGCAAGGTGTTCGACGAGTGCCGCACCTACGCCGAGGCCAAGGAGATGCTGTCCTCCGTTCCCGTCTGCCTGCCCGCTTTTTTTTCGCTGAGCGGCATGGCGCCCGAGGAATGCTGTGCCATCGAGCGGCTGGAGACCCGCGCGGCGGTGCGAGACGGCCCGGTGAGCACGGCCAATCACTGGATCTGTTTCCAGGTGCCGGGCCGCGCGCGCGGCAGCGACAGCGTCGGCCGCTGGCAGCAAATGGAAAGGGTCCGCGGGTCCGCCGCCTCCGACTTCACCTGGGTGCGGCCGCCCATCCTCAATAGCGCGACGCGGGTCGCCGTCATCGCCAACGCCCAGGCGGGGCGCCTGACCGTGCAGGGTTGGGAAGACGAGAGATCGGCAACCGCGGTGTTCAGGCTTTGAGCGGCAGCGGCGCACGGCGGAAGAAGACGAGCCACAGCATGGCGATGACCTGCACCGCCAGCACGGCCCCGAACCCTGCCTGATAGGCTTCCGGCCGGTACCCCCCGGATTCGGTTGCTGGCCACAGGCCGATGACGACCCCGACCCCCCACTGAAACAGGAAGCTGGCGACGAACACCAGCAGGTTGATGCTGGTGTTGACCCGTCCGGCCAAGTGCTTGGGGAAGGTCTGCGACAACCCGGCATAGACCAGGATGCCGCTGGTGCCGAAAAGGGCGAAGGCCGACCAGATGACCAGCGGCGGCACCGGCAGCTCCAGCACGATAACGGCCTGAAGCACGATCGATGTGTTCATCGCCACCATCGCCACCGCCACCGGCTTGATGCCAAGCCGGCCGAGGCGTTCGGCCACCGCGCCGGCGAAGATGAAGCCCACCATCATGGCGACCGCGATGATCAGCAAGCCGTTGGCCACCCCTGCGCGGTCATATCCCGCGATGTCGCGCAGCCACGGGCCGGCCCACAGGCTTTGCACGGCCAGGAACGACGCCTGGGTGGTGAAGGTGGCCGGCGCGACCCTCCAGAAGACCGGGCTGGTCATCACCTGAACGACGCCGCCCACCTGCTGGCGGAACGTGCTGTGCGGGGCCGGGCCGTCGTCGCGCTCGGGCACCATCAGGTAGAGCAGCACGGCGGCTGCAATCGTCAGCGCGCCCAGCCCCCAGAAGACGCCACGCCAGTCTGTGATGGTCAGCGCCGCCTCGACCGGTACCGTGGCGGCCAGCGCGCCGATGCCGCCGACCGCCATCTCCAGCCCGTTGATGAGGGGCAGCCGGCCGGCCGGGAACCACTGCACGAATGCCTTGAAAGCGGCCATCAGGCAGGCCGAAACGCCGATGCCGATGAGGCCGCGCCCGATCACCAGGGTGCCGGCGTTGGGCGCCAGCGCGAAAACGAAAGCCCCCGCCGCCGCCACCAGCAGAAGCACCGATTCGGTGCGCCGCGGCCCGAAGCGGTCAAGCAGGATGCCGAGCGGCAGCTGGAAGGCCGCGAAGGTGAGGAAATAGGTGCTGGTCAAGAGGCCGAGCGCCCCGGCGTCGAGATGAAGCTCCCCCACCAGGTCGGGGGCGATCACCGCGTTGACGACGCGGAACACGTAGGACAGGAAATAACCAAGGGCGAAGGGGACGAAGACGCGAAGCGCGGTGGTCAAGGCGATGCTCCGAAGGGCCGTGTGCCGGCGGCGGGAGGGGGATCATAACGGATTTTCGGGGCGGCGGAACCGCCGAGACTTTGGGGGCGGACGGTCGGGGATTGCCAAGTCGCCGTCCACGTCCCAAATTGCCGCTTGGGGGAAAGCTGCCACCCTCCGATCCTTCCACCGCGATCCTGCCGGATCGTCCTTCCGACCCGCCGCCAACCCGATGAGGCCCCGATGAGCTATGCCCCCGCCGCCAACCGCTATGAATCGATGAGATACAACCGCTGCGGCCAGAGCGGGCTCAAGCTGCCGGCCCTGTCGCTGGGCCTCTGGAATAGTTTCGGGGGCGCCGATTCCCTCGAAAAGGCGCGGGCCATCCTGCGCGCCGCCTTCGATTGCGGCGTCACTCATTTCGATCTCGCCAACAACTACGGGCCGCCGGCCGGTTCGGCCGAGGAGACCTTGTGCCAGATCCTGCGCAAGGACTTTGCCGGCCATCGCGACGAACTGGTCATCTCGACCAAGGCAGGCTATCCGATGTGGGACGGTCCCTACGGCCAGTGGGAATCCAGGAAGCACCTCGTCGCCAGCCTGGACCAGAGCCTGAAGCGCCTGGGTCTGGAGTACGTCGACATCTTCTATTCCCACCGCTTCGACCCCGAGACGCCGTTGGAGGAAACCATAGCGGCGCTCGACCTCATCGTACGCCAGGGCAAGGCGCTCTATGTCGGCATTTCCTCCTACTCCGCCGCCAAGACGCGGGAAGCCGCCGACATCCTGCGCGCCCTCGGCACGCCGTGCCTCATCCATCAGCCGTCCTATTCGATGTTCAACCGCTGGATCGAGGAGGACGGCCTGCTCGACGTGCTGGAGGCCGAGGGCATGGGCTGCATCGCCTTCTCGCCGCTTGCCCAGGGCATGCTGACCGACAAGTACCTGAAGGGCATCCCGGCCGACTCGCGGGCCGCCAGCGGCAAGCCGTATATGCCGAAGGATTACATCTCGGAAGAGGCGTTGGCCAGAATCCGCGCGCTGAATGCCATCGCCCAGAAGCGCGACCAGACGCTAGCCCAGATGGCGCTGGCCTGGGCTTTGCGCGACAAGCGGGTGACGACGGTGCTGATCGGCGCCAGCCGGCCCGAGCAGATCGTCGAGAACGTCAAAGCGCTCGAGAAGCCCACTTTCACGGCGGCGGAACTGGCCGAGATCGACCAGTACGCGGTCAACCTCGGCATCAACCGCTGGTCGGCCTCGAGCAGCCACAAATAGGGCCAACCACCCTTTCGACACCTGGCACGGCCTTTGCGCTGTTTCTGTCGAAACCTTTCGCCAGAGAGACAGCGATCATGGACCAAGCCATTCTCAAGTACATGCATCTGGCCGGAGATGTCTGGATCTACTTGAACAATCACGCCATCCGCAAAGCGACGGGGGCGGAGATCGCCCGCATCATCGATCACGACCCCGAATTCGCTTTGCATTTTGCGACGCAAAACACACTGGAGCCCCCGATGTTCCGCGCCCGCGTCATCCCGTTGCAGGGTCTCGAACAGCCCAACTGACGGCCCGGCCCCGGGTTGTCCTGAATTGTTCCGGCTGACTAGATCAGCCCCAGCGTCTTGAATGAATTGTGACCGCGCCGGCCGATGATCACGTGGTCATGAAGCTGGATGCCCAGCTTTTCGCCCGCATCCTTGACTTCACGGGTCATCTCGATGTCGGCGGGCGACGGCGTCGGATCGCCGCTCGGGTGATTGTGGACCATGATGACGGCGGTGGCGCCCAGTTCCAGCGCCCGCTTCACGACCTCGCGCGGATAGACCGGCGTGTGATCGACGGTGCCCTTCTGCTGCACCTCGTCGGCGATCAGTTCGTTGCGGCGGTTGAGGAAGAGTACCCGGAAGTGCTCGGTGGCTTCATGCGCCATGCTGGCCCGGCAATAGGCCATGAGCTTCTGCCAGGAGCCGATGACGGGGCGGGCCATGACCTCACCCTGGGCTAGGCGCAGCGCCGCCGCCTGCACCACCTTCAGCGTGGCGATCACCGTGTCGCCGACGCCGTCGATTTCGGCCAGCAGCGCCGGCGGCGCCGAGATCACCTCGGCGAAGGATCCAAAGCGGGCGAGCAGCATTTTGGCCAGCGGCTTGACGTCGCGCCGGGGCTGGGCCGCGAACAGCACAAGTTCGAGAAGCTCGTAGTCGGGAAGCGCGTCCGGCCCCGCCGCCATCAGGCGCTGGCGAAGGCGTCCTCGATGACCGACGTGGTGCGGCTGCTCAGCCATGGCGGTTCAGGCGTCGTAGGGCGGCTTGTGCAAGCCAGCCGGCGACAGGGTGAAGACCTCGCAGCCGGTGGCGGTGACGCCGATGGAATGCTCGAACTGGGCCGACAGCGAGCGGTCCTTGGTGACCGCCGTCCAGCCGTCCTTGAGGATTTTCACGTCATATCGCCCGGCATTGATCATCGGCTCGATGGTGAACAGCATGCCGGCTTCCAGGATATCGCCCTCGCCGGGCCGGCCGAAATGCATGACGTTGGGCGCGTCGTGGAACACCCGCCCCAGGCCGTGACCGCAGAAATCGCGAACCACCGAGCAGCGCTCGCCCTCGGCATAGGCCTGGATGGCGTGGCCGATGTCGCCCAGGGTGGTGCCGGGCCTGACCGCCTTGATGCCGCGCCACATCGCCTCGAAGGTCACGTCGATCAGGCGAGTGGCCTTCACGTTCGGCTTGCCGGCGCAAAACATGCGGCTGGTGTCGCCGTACCAGCCGTCGAGGATGACGGTGACGTCGATGTTGACGATGTCGCCCTCGCGCAGCCTCTTGTCACCGGGAATGCCGTGGCAGACCACGTGGTTGATCGACGTGCAGGTCGACTTGGGAAACCCCCGGTAATTGAGGGGGGCGGGGACCGCATCCCGCGCCACGATGAACTGATGGCACAGCTCGTCGATTTCCTCGGTGGTCACGCCCGGCCGCACGTGGGGCGTGATCATGTCGAGCGTCTCGGCGGCCAACCGCCCGGCACGGCGCATACCGGAGAAGGCTTCCGGGCCGTGGATCTTGATGCTGCGGCGGGGCGTATGCATGGCGTTCGACCGGTAGCGTTCCTGCGGAGCGGGCGTGCTTGTGCACCCTACCCTGTCGTGAGCCTATAATTCCAGAGGGATTGGCCGGTCGATGGCAATTTCAAGCGGTGACAGCCGGCAACCGTAACAGAGCATCTCTACGCCGGCGGCCCTGGCCCGGGCGAGTCCGGCGGCATAAAGCGGGTCGATGTCGGCGGCGAGGGCGAAGCGCCGACAGTCCTCGCGTTGCGCCAAGAACAGCATGACCGCCCGAAAGCCCAGAGCCTTCATGGCCGCCAGTTCGTCAAGGTGCTTGGCGCCCCGGACGGTGACGGCATCGGGAAACTCGGCGGGGCCGACGGCCGTGAGGTCGCGCCGCATGGTCACGTTCTTGACTTCGACGTAACAGGGCGGGCGGCCGTCCGCCTCCAGCAGCAGATCGATGCGCGAATTGCGGCCGTACTTCACCTCGCGGCGCACCGCGGTGTAACCGGCGAGCTCCGGCAAGGCGCCGGCCGCCACCGCCTCGGCGGCCAGCAGATTGGGATGCTGGGTGTTGATGCCGACCAGGCAATCCCCAATGCGGATCATCTCCCAGGTGTAGCGCAGCTTGCGCTCGGGATTGCGGGCGGGCGACACCCAGACCTCGGCGCCGGGGGTGTTGACACTCAGCATAGAGCCCGAATTGGCGCAATGGGCGATAATCGCTTCTCCCGAGTCGAGAATGACGTCGGCGAGAAACCGCTTGTAGCGTTTGACCAGGGTGCCTTTCAGCAGGGGATCGGGAAACTCCATGGCGCAAACATGGGGGGCCGGGGGCGTTGTGGCAACCGCGCTCAGCGCGGCCTCACTTTGTCGCCGGTTGGAATTTCGGTGCTGCCCAGGGCGTCGGCAAGGCGGGCCGAGGCGCTGCCGGGGCGGGCTGGCTTCTGCTGCGAGGGATGGGGCGCCCAGGCGGTGAGATAAATGACCTCGAAGGTCGCCGGCATCCGACCGTCGGCGGCGGCGAACAGCGCACGGTAGCGCTCGGCGGCGGCGGCCAGAGTGGCCCGGCGGGTGAGGGACTTGCGCCGGGCCAGCACGGCATTGCTTTCGCCCATACCGCGCAGGTCGGCCATCAACTTCAAGGGATCGGCGTAGGAGACGGTCAGCGTATCGGCGTCCGCCACCGGCAGGGCGAAGCCAGCCCGTTGCAGCAGGTTGCCGGCGTCGCGCACCTCGGCCAGCGGCGACACCCGTGGGCTGAGGCCGCCCTCCTGGGCGATCTCGGCCTCGGCCAGGGCCTGGCGCAGTTCGCGGCAGGTGCCGCCGCCGAAGAGCGCGCCGAGGAAAAGGCCGTCGGGCTTGAGCGCGCGGCGGATCTGCACCAGGGCGCCGGGCAGGTCGTTGACCCAGTGCAGCGAGAGATTGCTCAGCACGAGATCGAAGACGCCATCGGCGAACGGCAGCCGCTCCTCATCGGCGGTGAGCGCGATGGGGCCGGCCCGGCGCGCCATGGCTTCCGACAGGTCGCACGCCACCAGGGTCTCGATGCCGCCGCGTCCGGCCAGCCGCCCGGCCAGGATGCCGCCGTGGCAGCCGAGGTCAAGCGCCATGGGAAAATGCCGGGTGATGTCGTCCAGGCGGTCAGCCAGGCGTTCTCCCACCTCGTTGAACAGGAAGTCGAACCCCGCCAGCCCCGCCGCCGCGCGGTCGCGATGAAGGCGCACGGTTCTGCGGTCGAAGACGGTCATCGGATCGGACATGAAAGCGTCGCTCCGGCGTCGATGCGAATTTGCGTAGATATAGTATCATCGGCGCGGGTGCACGCCCGGAATGAGGGAAAGGGGCAGGCTGTGGACGGCACACCGTCGGAAATGCGGGCCAGGGGCGAAAGGCGGGGTGGCATGGCCGGCCGCTGGTTGCGGCCGCTGCTCGACGTCCTGCTGCCGCACCGCTGTCTGGGTTGCGGGACCCTGGTGGACGCCGCCGGCGTGCTCTGCTCCCCTTGCTGGCAAGAGATCACGTTCGCCGGGCCGCCCTGTTGCGAGGCCTGCGGATTGCCGTTCGACTACGATGCCGGCGCCGGCATTCTGTGCGGGGCGTGCGCCGCCCATCCGCCGCCGTTCCGCCGGGCTCGCGCCGCCATGATCTATGGGCCGACGAGTCGCCGCCTGATTCTCGGCTTCAAGCACGGCGACCGCACCGAGGCAGCCTCCGCCTTTGCCCGCTGGATGGTGCGGGCCGGGGTCGAGCTGATTGCCGAGGCCGATGTCATCGTGCCGGTGCCGCTGCATTGGACTCGGTTGTTCGCCCGCCGCTTCAATCAGGCGGCCCTGCTGGCCCACGCGATCGGGCGTGAGACCGGCCTGCCGGTGGCCCCCGATGTGTTGGTGCGCCGCCGGCGGACCCCTTCGCAAGGCCATCTGGGACGCCAGGCCAGGTGGCGCAACGTCGCCGGTGCCTTCATGGTGCCGCCCCGTCGGGCCGGCCGCGTCGCCGGTCGCCGCGTTCTGCTGATCGACGACGTGATGACGACGGGCGCCACTCTGGCCGCCTGCGCGCGCGGCCTAACCCGTGCCGGCGCGGTGTCGGTCGATGTGCTTACCCTGGCCCGAGTCGGTGCACC
This sequence comes from Rhodospirillales bacterium, assembly GCA_014859895.1. Classification (GTDB taxonomy): domain Bacteria; phylum Pseudomonadota; class Alphaproteobacteria; order Rhodospirillales; family Shumkoniaceae; genus Shumkonia. The sequence continues at coordinate 39,360 of JACZKS010000031.1, read as the reverse complement.
GGCCCTTTAGCAAGACGGGAAACCAGCCTATATTAGCAGGATCGCAAGCACGCTTGGCCGGCGGCATGCCGGCACAAGTGCGTTAAGGAGAACAAGACGTGGCTGATATTGAGATCTACACCAGCCCCTTCTGCCCTTTCTGTCATCGGGCGAAGGCGCTGCTCAAGGCCAAGGGCGTACCCTTCAAGGAAATCGACGTGATGATGAGCCCCGGCAAACGGGCCGAAATGACCGAGCGTTCCCACGGTCGCGAAACCGTCCCGCAAGTCTTCGTCGACGGCCAGCATATCGGCGACTGCACCGAAATCCACCAGATGGACGCCGTAGGCAGACTTGACGCCGCGCTGAAGTTGGCCGGTCCGGCCTAGGCTTTTTCCCGTTTCAATCCCGCCCGGCCTGGACGGGGTGGGGGGCGGGCTGGCCATCCGCGCGGGTGCTGCGCCGACGGTCGTTGACGGCGCAAATCCGCTGGATGACGCCGGGCAGCGGTCCGCTTTCGACGAGCCCGTGCTCGTAGGCGACGATCTGCAGGCGGCCGGCGACGATGTCGATCAGTTCGCCGCTGGCCAACAGGTGATCGGGATTGCGCGGTCGCGAGAAGGTCTCGTTGCCCCGCGCGAACGTTTCATAGATCAGCACGCCGCCCTCGGCCAGCCCGGCCAGCAGATGGGGGAACAACGGCCGGTACAGGTAGTTGACGACGACGATGCCGTCGAACCGCTGGCCGGTCAGCGGCCAGGTGCCGCCGTCCTCGAGATCGGCTTCGATCACCTGGGCCTGCGGCGACGAGGCGAGGTCGGCGACGGCGGCGATGTCGCGATCCAGCGCGATCGCGGAATAACCCAGTCCGATCAGGTAACGGGCATGCCGGCCGTTGCCGCAGGCGAGATCGAGCGCCCGGCCCCGAGCCGGTATCAAGGGGGCGAACCGCTTGACCCATGGCGAAGGCTCGGTGATCCTCAAATGGCGGTGGCCGATGGCGCTGTCGTGGGAATTAACCATTTCTTCGACGGAAGGCGCTACACTCGACAGGTTCATGAAACGGATTTAACAAGCGACAATGATTCTTTACCAGCTTAAGTGTGGCGTAGGCCATCAATTCGAAGCGTGGTTCCGCGACGCCGCTGCCTACGACTCGCAAAGCGCCTGCGGCGAGGTCGGATGTCCGTTGTGCGGCGACACCGACGTTTCGAAGGCGCCGATGGCGCCCTATGTGGCCAAGGGCTCGGCGAAGACCGGTTCGATGGAAGAGAAGGCCAACGAGGTGGCCCAGCAGATCTTCCATGCCGCCGAGCGGCTGCGCCGTCATGTCGAGGAGAATTGCGACGACGTCGGAGATCGCTTCGCAGAGGAGGCCCGCCGCATCCACTACGGCGAGGCCGACGAGCGTGGCATCTACGGCAGCGCTACCGACGACGAAGCGACCGACCTGACCGACGAGGGCATCGAGTTTCACCGCGTCCGCTGGCCGCGACGAAACGACTGATCCTTCTTCCCCTATCCCCGGAAGCTAGGCGCGAACCCCGAAGGCCAGGTAGTTGACCGCGAGATCGGGACCGTACGACCAGCGGTCTGCCAGCGGGTTGTAAATCATTCCCTTCAGATCGGCGATGCTGACGCCGCCGGCACGGAGGCCGTCGGCCAATTGCGAGGGACGTACGAACTTGCGCCAGTCGTGGGTGCCGACCGGCAGCCAGCGCAGCACGTATTCGGCCGCCACCTTGGCCAGTGCCAGCGATTTGAGCGTGCGGTTGACGGTCGAGATGACCATGCCGCCGCCCGGCCGCAACAGCCCGGCCGCCGCCGCCAGGAAGGCGTCGAGATCGGCTACGTGCTCCACCACGTCCATGGCCAGCACGACGTCGTAGTGGTGCTCGGCGGTAGCGGCGAAGTCCTCGGGAACGGCGTGGCGATAGTCGATGGCAAGTCCGGACTGCTCGGCGTGAACCCGGGCCACGCTGACCGATTTTTCCCCGGCGTCGATGCCGGTGACCCGGGCTCCCAGGCGGGCCATCGGTTCGCTCAGGAGACCACCGCCGCAGCCGATATCGATGAGGGTGAGGCCGTCCAGCGGCCGATCGGCCAGCGGGTCGCGCCCGAAATGGCCGGCTACCGAATCGCGGATGTAGGCAAGTCGGGTCGGATTGAGGCGGTGCAACGGCTTGAACTCGCCGTCCGGGTCCCACCAGGCGTCGGCCAATCCGGAAAACCGGGCGATCTCCTCGGGAGATGCCGTCGATGCGGCGGAGGGTCGGTATTCGCGTGTCACAGAAATCTCCCGGTTTGAGGCAAGAGGCGCCCTTGCCTCTTCAAGCCATTATGAATATAAAATCGCGCGCTGCGCTACACACGGCTCTGTTGAAATCTTTTGGCCGAAGGGCTGCCGGGCGCGCAAGTATCACTGGTATGCGGCAGGGAGCGTCGTTCATGGCCCGTATCGTCAAGAAGTTCGGCGGCACATCGGTTGCCGACGTCGAAAAAATCCAAAATGTGGCCCGGCGCATCAAGAAAGAGGTCGACGCCGGCAACCAGGTCGCGGTGGTCGTGTCGGCCATGGCCGGGGTGACCAACCAGTTGGTCAAATACGTCGACGACATCAACCGCCTGCACGACGCCCGCGAATACGACGTGGTGGTCGCCTCCGGCGAGCAGATCACTTCGGGGTTGACCGCGCTGGCGCTCCAGAAGCTGGGCGTGCCGGCCCGTTCGTGGCTGGGCTGGCAGCTGCCGGTGCACACCGACGGCGTTCACGGCAAGGCGCGGATCGCCGACATCGATTCGGAGGAAATCATCCGCCGCATGGAGCAGGGCGAAGTGGCGGTGGTTGCCGGCTTCCAGGGGATCGGCCCGGACGGCCGCGTCACCACCTTGGGGCGCGGCGGCTCGGACACCAGCGCAGTGGCGCTGGCGGCGGCCATCAAGGCCGACCGTTGCGACATCCACACCGATGTCGACGGCGTTTACACCACCGATCCCCGCATCGTGCCCAAGGCGCGCAAACTTAACAAGATCACCTACGAGGAAATGCTCGAGATGGCCTCGCTCGGGGCCAAGGTGCTGCAGACCCGCTCGGTCGAGCTGGCCATGAAGTACAACGTGCGCACCCAGGTCGTTTCGAGTTTTACCGATGAACCAGGCACGCTGGTCGTGAATGAGGACGAAATCGTGGAAAAAGAAATCATCAGCGGGATCGCTTACAGCCGGGACGAGGCCAAGATCACCCTGACCGGGGTGGCCGACAAGCCCGGGGTCGCCGCCGGCATTTTTGGCCCGCTCGCCGATGCCAGCATCAACGTTGACATGATTGTCCAGAACGTGTCGCTCGACGGCAAGACGACCGACATGACCTTCACCGTCGGCAAGACCGACCTGGAGCGGGCGCTGCTGACCGTCGAGGCCAAGAAGAAGGAACTCGGCTACTCGCAGATCACTTCCGATCCGAAGGTGGTCAAGGTGTCGGTCATCGGCGTCGGCATGCGCAGCCACGCCGGCATCGCCCAGACCATGTTCTCGGCGCTGGCCGAGAAGGGCATCAATATCCAGGTCATCTCGACCTCGGAAATCAAGGTCAGCGTGCTGATCGCCGAGGAATACCTGGAGCTGGCGCTCCGCTCGCTCCACGACGCCTATGGCCTGAACGCCAACTGACCCGAAACGAATGATGTTGCACCCCCCTCGGTCGAGACTGGATTCGCTCTGGCGGCGGGGGTGCGACCTTCTGGGGTGCGATATCGCGATCCTGGGCGGCGCCATGTCGTGGGTGTCGGAGCGCCACCTGGTCTCCGCGCTGTCCAACGCCGGGGCCTTTGGGGTCATTGCCTGCGGGGCGATGACGCCGGCCCTGCTCACCACTGAGATCACGGCTACCCAGGCACTGACGGCGAAGCCCTTCGGCGTCAACCTGATCACCCTGCATCCCGAGCTGGATGCCTTGATCGGGGTGTGCATCGAGCTGGGCGTCGGCCATGTTGTGCTGGCCGGCGGCCTGCCTCCGGGGACCGCCATTCGCCGACTCAAGGATGCCGGCATCAAGGTCATCTGTTTTGCGCCGGCGCTGTCGCTCGCCAAGCGGCTGATCCGCAATGGCGTCGACGCCCTGGTTATCGAGGGATCGGAGGCCGGCGGCCATATCGGCCCGGTGGTGACCAGCGTGCTGGCCCAGGAAATCCTGCCGCACGTGACTGAGGTGCCGATTTTCGTAGCCGGGGGCATCGGACGCGGCGAAGCGATCGTTTCCTACCTCGAGATGGGGGCGGCCGGTTGCCAGTTGGGGACGCGGTTCGTCTGCGCCACCGAATCAATCGCCCATCCCAATTTCAAGCAGGCCTTCATCCGTGCCTCGGCCCGCGACGCATTGGCGACCGTGCAACTGGATCCACGCTTTCCGGTAATCCCGGTGCGCGCCCTGGTAAATGCCGGTACGCAGAAGTTCATGGAGATGCAGCGCGAGTTGATCGGCAAGGTCGATCGCGGCGAGATGGGGCCGAAAGAGGCCCATCTTGCCATCGAGCATTTCTGGGCGGGCGCGTTGCGGCGGGCGGTGATCGACGGTGACATCGAGAACGGCTCGCTGATGGCCGGCCAAAGCGTCGGCATGGTGACGCGGGAACAGCCGGTGGCCGAGATTCTGGCGGAATTGATGGCCCAGGCGAAAGCGGTCCTGGAATCCCGGGAAAAAGCCGGGGCAGCATAGCATGAGCGGCGCTCGGTCGAAAATCACCCCGCGCCAGCTTCTGGCCCGGGTCCGCGATGTTATGGCGGGGGCGGGAGCCGGCCAGGATCGCCTGAACCGCGTGGTGTCGCTGATCGCCGGCGGCATGGGGGCCGAGGTGTGCTCGGTCTATATCCGCCGCGCCGGCGACGTCCTTGAACTGTTCGCCACCGAAGGCTTGAAGCAGGCCGCCGTGCACCAGACCCGGCTCCGGGTCGGCGAGGGGCTGGTGGGCGTCATCGCGGCGCGGACGCGACCGCTGGCGCTTTCCGACGCCCAACATCACCCGGCCTTCGTCTTCCGCCCGGAAACCGGCGAAGAGATCTATCATTCGCTGATGGGCGTCCCGATCCTGCGCGGCGGCCGCGTGCTCGGCGTGCTGGTAGTGCAGAACCGGACCCGGCGGCGGTACGTCGCCGAAGAAGTCGAGATTGCTCAGACCATCGCCATGGTGCTGGCCGAAATGGTGGCCGGCGGCGAACTGATCGGCGGCGAAGAACTGATACCGACCGACGGCATCGCGGTGGCCCCGCTGCAGATCACGGCGGCGCGTTTCCACCGGGGCATGGGCATGGGGCTGGCCGTGCTGGCCCGTCCGCACGTGCAGGTCACCCGCCTGGTCGCCGAGGACCTCGAAGAGGAACATGCCCGGCTGCGCTTGGCTGTCACCGACATGCACGGGGCGCTCGACGCCCTGCTCAAGGACGAGACGCTGGCCGACGGCAGCGAGCATCGCGGTATCCTCGAGAGCTATCGGATGATCGCCGAGGATGCCGGCTGGCTGGGGCGTATCGGCGAGGCGATCGATGGCGGGTTGACCGCCGAAGCCGCCGTCATGAAGGTGCAGAACGACATCCGGGCGCGCTTGAGCCAGGTATCGGACCGCTACCTGCGCGAACGCGTTCACGACCTCGACGACCTGGCCCAGCGACTGATCAAGCATCTGGTCGGCGAAGACGAGATGAATCCCTCGGTGCCGCTGCCCGAGGACGTGGTGCTGATCGCCCGCAATCTGGGGCCGGCCGAACTGCTGGAATTCGACCGCTCGCGCCTGCGTGCCGTGGTGCTCGAGGAAGGCTCGCCGATGGCCCACGTGGCGATCATCGCGCGCGCGCTGGACATTCCGATGGTCGGCCAGGCCAAGGGTGTCCTGGGGCGCGTCGAAGAGGGCGATCCGCTGATCGTCGACGGCGACCACGGCAGCGTCCTGGTCCGTCCCGGCCAAAACGTGCGGCAGTCCTATCGCGACAGCATCGCCGAGCGCGACCGCCAGAAGGCCAGCTATGCGGCGGTGCGCGATCTTCCGGCCCAGACCTGCGACGGCGTCAGGGTGGAAGTCCACATCAACGCCGGGCTGCGCATCGACATTCCGCAGATCGTCGAAACCGGCGCCGACGGTGTCGGGCTCTATCGGACCGAAATCCCCTTCATGGTCCGCCACGACTTTCCGGACGTCGAAACCCAGGCCGCCCTTTACGGCGAGATCCTGGAACAGGCGGGTGACAAGCCGGTGATTTTCCGGACCATCGATGTCGGCGGCGACAAGGTGCTGCCCTACTGGGACAGTTCGGCCGGCGACAATCCGGCCATGGGGTGGCGGGCCATCCGCATCTGTCTGGATCGGCCGTTCATCCTGCGCCATCAGCTTCGGGCGTTGATCCTTGCCACCGCCGGGCGCGATCTCCGCATGATGTTTCCGATGATCGCCGAGATCGCCGAGTACGATGCTGCGCGCCGCATGCTCGATATGGAACTCGACCGCATGCGCAAGCAGGGCAAGCCGATGCCAAAGAGCGTCTGCGTGGGTGCCATGCTGGAGGTCCCGGCGCTGGTCTTCCAGCTTCCCGGCATGCTGAAAAGGGTCGATTTCCTGTCGGTGGGCAGCAACGATCTGGTGCAGTTCCTGTTCGCCAGCGACCGCGGCAATTCGCGCCTCGCCGACCGCTACGATCCCATCTCACCGGCCGTGCTGAGAGTGCTTAGCGAAATCGTTGCCCAGTGCGACGCCGCCGGCGTGCCGGTCAGCCTGTGCGGCGAGATGGCGGGCAACCCGCTGGACGCCATGGCGTTGGTCGGGCTGGGCTTCCGGCGGCTGTCGATGGCGCCCTCCTCGGTCGGCCGAGTCAAGGCTATGATCCGCAGCCTGACCCTCTCTCCCCTGGCCGCTTATATGGCGAGAATTTCCGACTCTCCGGATCACAGCGTCAGGGACAAGTTGCGCACATTCGCGCTGGATCATGGAGTGATGATTTAAGTTAATGCCCTTTCTTGCTTGAATTTTCTTAATATTGGGGCAGAATGTGCGCCGGATAACAAGGCGAAACGCTGATCGTCCCAATACTTTCCCGCAGGGAGTTTTTGCAGGGATGCGAACGGGGGTTGGTTCGCGGGGGACGACATTGTACCAAGGGGCCAAGATTGCGAGAATGCAGTCTCGGCGAGGGACATCATGAACGCTGAGATCGGCCAAGGTCACGGATACGAGCCCGGCGTTGGGGCGCTGCTCAGGGCGTCGCGGTTGCGGCGTGGCGAGGAATTGCAAGATATCGCGGCTCTGCTGCGCATCCGTTATCCGTTTCTGGAGGCCATCGAGGACGGACGCTATCAGGAGCTTCCGGGTTCGGCCTACGCCATTGGCTTCGTTCGGACCTACGCCGAGCATCTGGGGCTCGACAGCGAAGAGGTGGTGCGCCGTTTCAAGGCCGAGGCCGAGAACCTGGAGCGCAGGAGCGATCTGGTCTTCCCGTCGCCTATTGCGGAGCGCAGCACGCCGGGCGGCGCCATCGTCTTCGTCGGCATCCTGATGGCGGCCGTGGCGTATGGCGCCTGGTACCTGGGGACGTCCAAGCAATCTTTTCTCGACGATCTCGTCTCGCCGCTGCCCGACCGCCTGACGGCGATGATCCGCGGCGATGGCGAGGCGCCGACAACAACTCCCTCCACCATGCCGCCGGAAGCCACGGGCGGCGCGCCGTCATCGGCCCCGGAAGCCGCGGCGCCCGCGGCACCGGCATCGCCGCCGCCGGCCGGCCAGACTGTTGCCCCGCCGGCAGACACTCCCGCGCCGGCCCCCAGTCCATCGCAGCCACCGGCGAGTACCGCACCTGTTCCGTCGCCGCAGCCGCAAGTGTCGAGCAAGCCGGTGACGGTTCCTCCGCCGACGCCGATACCGCCGGCCGTCGCCCCGGTTACTCCCGCGGCCCCGTCCGAGCCTTCCCAAACGCCACCCGTTGCCCGGGTCGAGCCGCCGGCCAGCGAACCGAGAGCACCGGCGGCGTCGCCGGTCCGTCCGACCCCACCGGCTCCAGCGGTGGCGACACCTCCGGCCGTCTCGGCACCCAGCGAAGTGCCCGCCTCGCCGCCCGCGCCGCCGCCGGCACCGCCCGCCGCCCCGGCGACGACGCAGGTCCAGCCGCCGGTACCGCCGGCTGCGACAGCCGAAGGCCCCGCCGCGGAACAGACCGCCATTCCGACCGATGCGCCGGCCGACACCTCGTCGCGTATCGTGGTCAGGGCCAAGCTGGATAGCTGGATTCAAGTTCGTGACGGCGTCGGCAGGCGGCTGTTGGTGACCCGGCTCCTGCGGGCCGGCGAAACCTACCAGGTTCCCAACCAGCCGAGCCTCAGCCTGCTGACGGGAAACGCCGGCGGCCTGGAAATCCTGGTCGACGGCGAGCCGGTCCCGGCCATCGGCGACGTCGGAGCGGTGCGCCGCGACGTGACGCTGGAAGCCGATCGGCTGAAGGCGGGAACCGCCGTCGTCGATTGATCCGCTTCCGGCGGGTTTCCATATCTTCAGGAAACCCCGGCGACGGGGGTGAGACTCCACCGTTGACCGCAGGGGCGTGGATGCGGCAATAAACGGCGGCGGCATCCCGGGAGGCCGGCGACTTTGATGAACAGGCCCAGCGCATGAACGCCTATCAGAGACGGAACAGCGTTTCGGTCATCGTCGGTGGCGTGGCCATCGGCGGCAACGCGCCGATCGTCGTGCAATCGATGACCAACACCGACACGGCGGACGCCGAGGGAACGGCGGCACAGGTGGCCGCCTTGGCCCGAGCCGGTTCGGAACTGGTGCGCATCACGGTGGACCGGCCGGAGGCGGCGGCGGCGGTGCCGCGCATCCGCGACATCCTCGACGCCCAGGGCGTGGCGGTGCCGCTGATCGGCGACTTCCATTACGTCGGCCACAAACTGCTCACCGATTATCCGGCCTGTGCGGAAGCCCTGGCCAAGTACCGCATAAATCCCGGCAATGTCGGCTTCCGCGAAAAGCGGGATAAGCAGTTCTCGACGATGATCGAGATGGCGCTGCGCTTCGAAAAGCCGGTGCGCATCGGCGTCAACTGGGGCAGCCTGGACCAGGAACTGCTGGTTCGCCTGATGGACGACAACGCCAAGTCGCCCCATCCGCAGACGGCCGAGGCGGTCATGCGCGAGGCGCTGGTGGTTTCGGCATTGGACAGCGCGGCACGTGCCGAGGATCTGGGTCTGGGGCGTGATCGTCTTATCCTGTCGTGCAAGGTCAGCAACGTGCAAAGCTTGGTCTCCGTCTATCGCAACTTGGCGGCGCGCGGCGACTATTGCCTGCATCTGGGACTGACCGAGGCGGGCATGGGCTCCAAGGGCATCGTCGCTTCGACCGCCGCGCTTTCGGTCCTGCTGCAGGAAGGCATCGGCGACACCATCCGGGTGTCGTTGACGCCGGAGCCGGGCGGCGATCGAACGCAGGAAGTGGTTGTCGCCCAGGAGATCTTGCAGGCCATGGGCTTCCGCTCGTTCGTGCCGCAGGTGACGTCGTGCCCGGGGTGCGGGCGGACCACCAGCACGGTGTTCCAGGAATTGGCCGACCGCATCCAGACCTTCGTGCGTCGCCGCATGCCCGAATGGCGCAAACGCTATCCGGGGGTCGAGAGCATGAACCTGGCGGTCATGGGTTGCATCGTCAACGGCCCGGGCGAAAGCAAGCATGCCGACATCGGCATCAGCCTGCCCGGCACCGGCGAGGAGCCGGCGGCGCCGGTGTTCATCGACGGGCGCAAGACGGTGACGCTGCGCGGCCCCGGCATCGCCGACGAATTCCAGAAGATCGTCGAGACCTACATCGAAACGCGCTATGGGGCCGCCGCGGCGGACCCCGGCCAGAACACGGATCGCCGTGCCGATACGGCGGCCTCCCGGTAAACGGACCAAGAAAGCCCATGTCCTCGCTCAAACCGGTTCGCGGCACCCGCGACATCCTTTCCGACGACATCCTCCGTCATCGCCATGTCGAGGAAACGGCCCGTGCCGTCGCCTCGCGCTACGGTTATGCCGAGATTTCGACGCCGATCTTCGAGTTCACCGAGGTGTTCGCGCGCACGCTCGGCGACACCTCGGACATCGTCACCAAGGAGATGTACACCTTCGAGGACAAGGGCGGCGATCGCATCACGCTCCGGCCCGAGGGGACGGCGGGGGTGGCGCGCGCCTTCATCTCGGAGGGGCTGGCCCAGAACCTGCCGCTGAAGTTCTTCTACCGCGGCCCGATGTTCCGCTACGAGCGCCCGCAAAAGGGCCGCCTGCGCCAGTTCCATCAGATCGGGGTAGAACTGCTGGGCGTGGTCAGGCCGCTGGCCGACGTCGAGGTCATCGCGCTGGGCGCCCATATCCTCGATGCGCTGGGCTTGGCCGGCAAGGTGGTGTGCGAACTGAACAGCCTGGGCGACGGCGAAAGCCGCGACGCCTACCGGGCACGCCTGGTCGATTATCTCAAGAACCACAAGGACAAGCTGTCCGCCGACAGCCGCGACAGGCTGGAGCGCAACCCCTTGCGTATCCTCGATTCCAAGGACGAGACCGACCGCGAGATCGTTGCCGGGGCACCCCTGATGTCGGACAGCCTGAACGGCGATTCACGCCGCTTCTTCGATGAATTGCTCAAAGGTCTCGAAACGGCGGGCGTGCCCTACAAGATCAACCCGCGCCTGGTGCGCGGGCTCGACTACTACTGCCACACCGCGTTCGAGTTCACCACCGATGCCCTGGGCGCCCAGGGCACCGTGCTGGCCGGCGGCCGCTACGACGGCCTGATCCGCCAGATGGGCGGGCCGCAGACGCCGGGGATCGGATGGGCGGCGGGGGTCGAGCGGCTGGCCATGCTGGTCGAGGGAACGCCGAAACTGGCGCGCCCGCTGGTGGTGGTCCCCATCGGCGAGGAGGCGGAGGAGCGGGCCTTCGCCGTGACCCAGGGGCTGCGCCGCGCCGGCTTTTCCGTCGATCTCGGGTTTTCCGGCAATTTGGGCAAGCGAATGAAGCGGGCCAATGCGCTCAACGCCAGGGCCGCCGTCATCCTGGGCGGCGACGAATTGGCGCGAGGGGCGGCGGCCGTCCGCGACATGGATTCCGGCGAACAGGCCGAGGTGCCTTTGACGGCTCTGGAGGAACACCTCGGCCGCTTCCGATAGGGCGGCCATGGTCGAGGGAACACCCACGACGGCGCGGCCGATCGTCGTCGGCGCCAATCACCGATCGAGTTCGCTCTCTCTGCGCGACCGTCTTTTCGTCGAGGATGCCGAGCTTCCGGCCTTCCTGGCGCGCCTGCGCGTCGCCGGCCTCAGCGATGCCATGGTGCTTTCGACGTGCGATCGGGTCGAAGTGGTGGCCTTCCATGCCGACCGCGAGGCGGCCTGCCGCGTGGTGATGGCATTGATGGCCGAACGGGCCGGCGTGGACGCCGCCGAATTGGCCGGGCAGCTTTACGTCCATTGCGACGCCGAGGCGGTGCGCCACGTCTTCACCGTGACAGCGTCGCTGGACAGCCAGGTGCTCGGCGAGCCGCAGGTGTTGGGCCAGGTCAAGGCCGGCCACCGCATTGCCCGGGAGGCGGCGATGACCGGTTCCGGCCTCGAGGCGCTTCTGCAGGCGGCCTACGCGGTTGCCAAGCGGGTGCGCAGCGAGACCGCCATCGGCGAGCGGCCGGTATCGATCGCCGCCGCCGCCGTGCAACTGGCGCGCGATCTGCACGGCAACCTCGGCCGCTGTGCCGGTCTTCTGATCGGTGCCGGCGAGATGGGCGAGCTGGTGGCCGGCGAACTCCTGGCAGGCGGCCTTGGCGATCTGACGGCGATCCATCCGACCGAGGCGCGCGCTCAGGCCTCGGCGCGCGCATTGAACTGTCATTTCGCGCCGTACGACCATTTGGTGTCGCGCCTGGCGGCGGCCGACGTGGTGCTGGCATCGCTGGGCCGGCGCCAGCACGTGCTGTCCGCCGACATGGTAACCGCTGCCCTGCGCCAGCGCCGCCGCCGGCCGGTGTTCATCGTCGACGCCGGCATCCCGGGCGATGTCGAGCCGGCGGTCAATCGCATCGACGCGGCGTTTCTATACGACCTCAATGACCTTGAGCGCGTGGCCATGGAAGGCCGCAGCAATCGCGAGGCCGAGGCCCGCGCCGCTTGGCGGATCATCGATGCCGAGGTGGCGGCGTTTCTGCACGGCCGCGCCGAGCGCAAGGCGGCGCCGGCGCTGACCCGCCTGCGCGCCCATTTCGAGGAGGTGCGCGCAGGCGCCTTGGCCGATGCCGGCGGCGATGCCGAGCGGGCCACGCGGCTTCTGGTCAACCGCCTGCTGCACGGGCCCTCGCGCGCCTTACGGGCGCTTGCCGCCGGTCGACCGGGCAGGGAGGCTGGGGCATTTGATCTTGCCGAGGCCGCGCGCACGCTGGATCATCTGTTCGCCCTCGACGCTGCGGATGACGCGGCCGGGGAACCGTCGGAAGTGGCGGACGATGCCGACGACGTCAAGGAAAGGTAGAAAGCCGTGAGTCTCGAAGAAAAGCTCGATCGCGTAGTGGCCAGGCACGAGGAGTTGGGACACCTTCTGGCCACCTCCGGCGCGGCAGGGGCGGCCGAGTTTGCGCGGCTGTCGCGCGAGTATGCCGAACTGAAGCCGGTGGTCGAGGGCGTGCGCGATCTGCGTCGCGCCGAGGCCGAACTGGCCGATCTCGAGGCCTTGAGCGAGGATGCCGGGGCGGACGCCGAGATGCGGGCCCTGGCCGAGGCCGAACACCAGGCGTTGAAGGAACGTCTGCCCGAACTGGAACACCGGCTCAAGCTGCTGCTGCTGCCCAAGGACGAGGCCGATTCCAAGAACGCCATCCTCGAACTCAGGGCCGGCACCGGCGGCGAGGAGGCGGCGCTGTTCGCCGCCAACCTGTTCCGCATGTACCAGCGCTACGCCGAGCAACGGGGTTGGAAGTTCGAGCTGATGCACCTCAACGAGACCGGCATCGGCGGCTACAAGGAAGCCATCGTCTCGGTGGCCGGGCGCGACGTTTTCGCCCGCCTCAAGTACGAATCGGGCGTGCATCGGGTGCAGCGGGTACCGGAAACCGAATCCGGCGGGCGCATCCACACCTCGGCTGCCACCGTCGCCGTGCTGCCGGAAGCCGAGGAGGTCGACATCCACATCGACGAGAAGGACCTGCGCATCGACGTCTTTCGCTCCAGCGGGCCGGGCGGCCAGTCGGTCAACACCACCGACAGTGCGGTGCGCGTCACCCATCTGCCGAGTGGCATTGTCGTTCAGCAGCAGGACGAGAAGTCGCAGCACAAGAACAAGGCCAAGGCGTTGCGCGTACTCCGGGCCAGGCTCTACGAACATGAACGCCAGAAGGTCGACGCGGCGCGCTCGGCCAATCGGCGCAACCAGGTCGGTTCCGGCGATCGTTCGGAGCGCATCCGCACCTACAACTTCCCGCAAGGCCGCGTCACCGACCACCGCATCAACCTGACGCTGCATAAGTTGGAGCGGGTGATGGACGGTGAACTGGACGAGATCATCGACGCGCTGACCGCCGAGGATCAGGCGGCCCGGCTGTCGGAGGTCGAATGAACGCGGTGCCGTCCCGGCCGGGCGTCGTCACCGTCGGGGCTCTCGTCGCCGGCGCGGCAAACCGTCTGGCGGGTGCCGGCGTGGAATCGGCCCGTCTCGATGCCCGGCTCATCGTCGGCATGGCGCTGGGGCTGGATACCGCCGCGCTGTTGTCCCGCCGCGACGACGCCGTCGATGCCCTTGCCGCCCAACGCGTCGCCGAACTGCTCGGTCGCCGCGAGCGCCGCGAACCGATGTCCCACATCGTGGGCGAGCGCGAGTTCTGGAGCCTTGCCTTCCGCGTTACAGCCGCCACCCTGACCCCGCGCCCGGATAGCGAGACCCTCGTCGAGGCGGCGCTGGCCTGGGCGGCTGCGCGCGACTATCCCGGCGGTGCCGGATTGCGCGTGCTGGATTTCGGCACCGGCACCGGCTGCCTGCTGTTGGCCCTGTTGAGCGAGTGGCCGTCGGCCATCGGAACCGGGATCGACATCAGCCCCGCCGCCCTCGCCGTTGCCCGCGACAACGCACATGCCCTCGGCATGGCGGGCCGGGCCCGTTTCGTTGCCGGCGATTGGGGATGCGACCTTAACGAGCGCGTCCAGGTGATCGTCGCCAATCCGCCCTACATCGCGGAAGGAGACCTGGAAAGACTGGACCCCGAGGTGGGCCGCTACGAGCCTCGGCTGGCGCTGGCCGGCGGCGCCGATGGACTGGCCGCCTACCGCGCCCTGGCGCCGCACGTGTTCAGCCGGCTCGTCGACGACGGGGCCGCATTCCTCGAGATCGGCCAGGGACAGTCGGCGGCGGTGGCGGACATCCTGGCCGACGCCGGATTGCAGGTGGTGACGTGCATGCCCGACCTCGGGGGAACCCCGCGTTGCGTGGTCGCGATCCGGCAGCGTCCTGAAAAATATTGAAAAAAAAGGTTGGAATACGCCGCAAACCTGTCTAGGTTGAGCCCCGCGGGCGGCTCTGTGAGCCGCCAAGGCTCGCGCCCCAGGGGCGCCAGCAAACAACCTAATTCCATCACGCTGTCGTCGACGTCCGGTCGGCTGTCAGCCGGCCAGAATGTGCGGTCCGCGCGTGGTTTGGAACACCGGTTCGTAAACCGATAACACACAGGTGTCATGAAACACACGACAGGCCCCAGACGGGGACGCCCTCGTGGCAACGGAAAGCGATTTTCCCAAGGCGGCGGCGGCAAGAACCAGACCTTCGAAAGTTCGGGTCCGGAAGTAAAGATTCGCGGGACTGCGCAGCAGGTCTACGAGAAATACCTGTCCCTTGCCCGCGACGCGGTATCGGCGGGCGATCGCATCGCCGCCGAAGGCTATTTCCAGTTCGCCGACCATTACTATCGTCTGGTCAGTGCCGCCAACGGCAATGGCCAGCCGCGCGGCGATCAGAACAACCGCATTCCGCCTCCGCCCGAATCGGCCGCTGGCCAGTTCGGAACCGATGACGGCGAATCTTCGACAGCAGCCGAAGATATGGCCGACGACGAAGGCGATGACGAGGACGGAATGGGCGCCCGCGAAGATGACCACGGCCAGCCCGAGCCTTACCGGCACCAACCGCAGCGCCCGGCCGACGAGTTTCGGCCGATGCGCCCGGCCGAGCCGGTGCAACGGCCCCGTTTTGCCGAGGTGACGACGGACGTGGCGCCGGCCAGCCAGGCCGCAGAACTGGCCGAGGCCCTGGCCCGCGCCGATGTCGAGGAGACTGTCGATCCGGCTCCGCACGATGAGTCGGCGACGGAAAACGGCACCGGTACCGGACATCGCCGCGGCGAGCGCACGTTGGGCTTGGGCGGCCGGCGGACCTTGGATCGCCGCTCGCAGGCGGCCTTGCCCGACGCACCGGCCGAATCCTCCGGTCCTGCCGAGCCCGACGCTCCGGCCGCCACCGACGTGCCGAGCGCCGAAAGTCGCGAGGGCGGCCTTTTCGGACCCAAGCCCATCCGTCGGCGGGTCCGTCGGGCCACTCCCTCGAAAAAGGAGCCGGCCGGGGCGGACTGAAGTCTCGCCCGGCCTTTCTTTTCAAGGACTTCCTCTAGGGCAGGTGGACGCCGTCACCGATGGTGATGGTGCCGCCTGCCGTCACCTCGGCGTAAAGGCCGAGATCGACGTGGCCGAAGGCAGTCATCAGGGTGCGCGGGATGTTCATGTCGCGCGCCCCGCTGGAGGGATCGACATCGGTCGCCGCGCAACGTGGGATTCGCCGCACGATGCGCAACTTGGCCTCGCCGATGACGATATCGCGGCCCACCCAATCGAACTCCGCCCAGGCGGGCAGCCCCTCGAGATAGACATTGCCGCGAAAGCGCAGTGGATCAACCGGCCGGCCAATGACCCGTTCGAGATCGGCCACGGTTGCCAGGTTGATCAGCGACACCACCTTTTCGCGGGCGTCGGAGAACATGTGGCTCGGCGCTTCGACCAGTTTTGGCTTGCCCAAAGCTTCCGCGCGCATGAAGGCGGCAAAGAAATCCTCGATGACGGCGCGCCCGACCGGCGTGGCCAGCGCGCCCAGCGCCACCCGCTTGCCGCCCCGCCAGATTTCCAGGGTCGTCGTCGCGGCGTCGTAGCGGCTTTCCAGAAGGGCGAGACGCTCGTTCTTCATCAGCATGAGGAATGAGCGCTTGGGCAGCCACTCGGGATTGGCCGCATCGAAGCGGGTACCGGCATGGGCCAGTGCGAATCGCCGGTCCTCGGGCAGGCCTTCGCCGGGGATAAGCGTCACGGTGTGCAGCGACTCGGCGCTCAAACCCTTGACCGGATAGCGGCAGAGGTGGGCGATGTGCGGGTGTGGGGTTTCGTCGGTCATGGCGCCACCTTGGGATGGGCCGGCGATGCTGTCAACGAGATAGGGCGCGGCGGCCTGGCCATTCCCATATGACGGAATATGATCCCCGCGACGGAGCCCCCGATGACCCTATGGACCCGCCTCGCACCGCCTGCCGCCCTTGTGGCCCTTTTCTCCATCCTCGCCCTCATTTCACGCCCCGCCGCCGCCCAGCCGGTCGACCTCGAACTGGTGCTGGCCGCCGACGGGTCGGGGTCCATTGACGAGGACGAGTTCATGCTGCAGCGCCGCGGCTATGCCGAAGCCATCGCCAGCCGGCCGGTGCTGGCCGCCATCGCCGGCGGCCGCCATGGCGCCATTGCCCTGGCCTACGTCGAATGGGCGGCGCCCGACAGCGTGCACACCATCGTCGACTGGACAGTGATCCGCGGTCCCGCCGAGGCCGCCGATTTCGGGGCTCGCCTGATGGCGGCGCCCCGCGTCGCTCGGGGCTACAATTCCATCTCGGAAGCCATTGCCCACTCCACTCGCCTGATCGAGACCAATGCCCTGCAAGGTGCCCGCAAGGTGATCGACGTTTCGGGCGACGGGCCGCAGATCAACGGCCGGCCGCTGCCTCTGATGCGGGCCGCTGCGTTGAACGCCGGGATCACCATCAACGCGCTCCTGATCCGCCGGGCGGGAGGTGGCGTCCCCGGTCCGCGCGGCGAGGCCCTGGGCGAGCACTACGCCAACGAGGTCATTGGCGGTTTCGGCGCCTTCCTGATGACGGTGGAAGGGGAAGCCAACTTCGCGGTAGCCATCCGCAAGAAGATGGTTCAGGAAATCGCCGACGCCGGCCCGACCGGCGCCCCACCCGGGACGTTTGGGACGGAGACGGCAAGCCTCACGGCACCCCGTCGATGATCGCCCACATATAGAGCGCCAGGACCGAGCGTTGGGGCGCGAAGCGCGCCGCCGTCTTGGTGGGCTTGCGGCGGCCGATGTAGCGCGCGAAGGTCCGGATGACCGCGGCGTCGCCTTCCGGCCAGACGTCAAAGTCGCGGAAATGGAAGATCGAGGCCATGTCGCAGGTCCACTGGCCGATCCCCCATATCGCCTGCAATTGGCGGCTACGCTCGTCGGCGGTCATGGCGCGCAGGGCGTCCTCGGCCAGCCGGCCCGCCATCGCGGCTTCGCGAATGGCGGTCAATGCCTTCACCTTGTTTCCGGAGACGCCGCACGCCCTCAGTGCCTGAGCGTTGTCCGCCCGGAAGATTTCCAGAACATCCTCTCCGGCGTCGCGGGGCAGGGCCTCGATGCGGTTCCAGATGACGCGCGCCACCCGGGTCGACAGCTGCTGGCCGACCACGGCGCGGGACAGAAACAGGCCGAGACCGCCGTCACGTCGCTCCGGCCACGCAACCGGACCGATGGCCGTGAGGTCGATTGCCAACGCCGGCGAAATTGTTTCCGCCAGGCCGACGAAGCGGCGATGGGTTTCCTCGGCGTCGAAAAGCTCGACCGTCATCCTTGCCTCCCGCGACCTGCGCCGTGTTCTTCCGGATTAGGCGATGGGGCGGGGCGATTGCAAGCCGCGGACGGGGCGTCGAAGGAGCGTCATCATCGACGGGAAGGTTCGGCGTCGCGCAATAAAATACCGCGATACCGGTGTCGGTGCTGCGGTTGTCGGAAAGAGGAATGAGGGGGAGGCAGCCAGCAGCGGCGCCCGCAGCTCGGGCCCGGCGGAAAGCGGACGTCATGCCACTTTCCGCAGCAGGCTGCCTCTGGGAGGCGTCAGATGAAAATCAGGCCGACCATGCAGGAGAGAGTGGAGATCTCGAAGAAGGCGACCATCTCGACGATGTAGTTCATAACCGGTCCCTCGGCTCGTCCGTTTTGGGCTGGCGAGTTTATGACATAAAATTACCCACACGAGTTATGCGGAGATCGCGGGGCTGACGTTTGGAAAGCGCAGGACTCACTGTACCGCGCGGTACGCGCCGATCTCCGGCCATCCCACATGGTGGAATAAAAGAGCGTTCCATATCGTGGGATAAGCTGGTCGGCACCCGCGCATAAGCAACAAACTTGCGCCCAACCGGCGCTCGGGCCATACGGGGGTGGGACGTGAAAAAGGGGAATCATGGCGGAAGGGTATGTCGGGCTGTTCCTGTCGGCCTTCCTGGCGGCAACCGTGGTTCCATTCTCCTCGGAAGCGGTATTGGCCGGCCTGGCGGTCTCGGGACATTTTCAGGCCGGGTGGCTGTTTGCTGTCGCCACCGCCGGCAACGTGCTGGGCTCGGTGGTCAACTGGGGTCTGGGGCGTTTCTGCCTTGCCTGGCGGGAGCGCCGGTGGTTTCCCGTCAAGGAGCCGGCCTTGGCAAGGGCCACCCGACAGTTCAACCGTTGGGGCGTCCTTTCGCTGCTGTTCGCCTGGGTGCCGGTCATCGGCGATCCGCTGACCTTCCTGGCCGGCGTCCTGCGTACGCCCTTCCTGGTGATGCTGCCGCTGGTGGCCGTCGGCAAGGCCGGACGCTACGCCGTTCTGCTTGGTCTCATCGACGGGCTGGGCTGAAGCCGCCTTGCGCGGCGCCGGGGCTGTGCCATATTTCAGCAATGGAAAACGGACGGATCGAGGGGTTCGGAGGGTTGCCCATGATGGGGACCCCGGAGGCCCGGTCGGAGAAAAGGTCTGAAGCATGAACTTCGAGAAGATGACCGAACGCGTGCGCGGCTTCGTGCAATCGGCCCAGACGACCGCCATGCGCATGAATCACCAACAGTTGACGCCCTTGCACGTGCTCAAGGTCCTTCTGGACGACAAGGAGGGCATGTGCGCCGGTTTGATTTCCCGTGCCGGGGGCGATGCCCGCCGTGCGCTGGCCGCGACCGATGCCGAGCTCGCCAAGCTGCCGAAGGTCGAAGGCGCCGGAGCCGGCCAGATGTACATGGCCCAGGAGACCGCCCGGCTGTTCGATCAGGCCGAGCAGATCGCCACCAAGGCGGGAGATTCCTTCGTCACCGTCGAGCGGCTGCTGCTGGCGCTGGCCTTGGCCGCCGGCACGCCGGCCGCCAAGGTGCTAGCTGACGCCGGAGTGACGGCGCAGAAACTGAACGGCGCCATCGAGGATTTGCGCAAGGGGCGGACCGCCACCTCGGCCTCGGCCGAGGAAGGCTATGACGCGCTCAAGAAATACGCTCGCGACCTGACGGCGGCGGCCGCCGAAGGCAAGCTCGACCCGGTTGTCGGCCGCGACGAGGAGATCCGGCGAACGATTCAGGTTCTGTCGCGGCGCACCAAGAACAACCCGGTGCTGATCGGCGAGCCGGGGGTTGGCAAGACCGCTATCGTCGAAGGCTTGGCGCAGCGTATCGTCCAGGGCGACGTGCCCGAGCCCTTGAAGGACAAGCGCCTGATGGCGCTCGACCTGGGCGCCCTGGTGGCCGGCGCCAAGTACCGGGGCGAGTTTGAGGAACGCCTGAAGGCGGTGCTGCAGGAGATCAACGCGGCGGCTGGCCAAGTGATCCTCTTCATCGACGAGATGCACACCATCGTCGGCGCCGGCTCGGCCGAGGGCAGCATGGATGCCTCCAACCTGCTGAAGCCCGCCCTGGCGCGCGGCGATCTGCACTGCGTCGGCGCCACTACGCTGAATGAATACCGCAAGCACGTCGAGAAGGACGCCGCCCTGGCCCGTCGCTTCCAGCCGGTGTTCGTGCCCGAGCCGACGGTCGAGGACACGATTTCGATCCTGCGCGGCCTGCGCGAGAAGTACGAATTGCACCACGGGATCCGCATCCAGGATGCCGCCGTGGTGTCGGCCGCCACCCTTTCCAACCGCTACATCTCGGATCGTTTTCTGCCCGACAAGGCCATCGACCTGATGGACGAGGCGGCCAGCCGGCTGCGCATGGAGATCGATTCCAAGCCCGAAGCCATCGACGAGTTGGACCGCCGCATCATCCAGCTCAAGATCGAGCGCGAGGCCCTGAAGAAAGAAACCGACGACGCTTCCAAGGATCGCCTGAAGAAGCTGGAGAAGGAGCTGGCGAAGCTGGAGGAGGATTCGGGCGCGCTGACAGCCCAGTGGCAGGGCGAGAAGGCTGCGCTGGCCGGAGCGACCAAGATCAAGGAGGAGCTGGACCAGGCGCGTATCGCGGTTGAGAAGGCCATGCGCGAGGGGCGCTACGAGGAGGCTGGCCGCCTGCAATACCAGGTCATTCCGGGCTTGGAAAAACAGTTGGCCGCCGCCGACGGCGCCGACAAGTCGAAGGCCTCCGGCATGCTGGAGGAGGCGGTGACGCCCGAGCACATCGCCTCCATCGTCAGCCGCTGGACCGGCATCCCGGTCGACAAGATGCTGGCCGGCGAGCGCGACAAGCTGCTGGCCATGGAGAAGAACCTGAGCCGCAGGGTGGTTGGCCAGGAGGAAGCGCTTGCCGCCGTGTCGAATGCCGTGCGCCGGGCCCGTGCCGGGTTGCAGGATGCGGCGCGCCCCATCGGTTCGTTCCTGTTCCTGGGTCCCACCGGTGTCGGCAAGACCGAACTATGCAAGGCTTTGGCCGAGTTCCTGTTCGATGACGAACAGGCGATGGTGCGCATCGACATGTCGGAATACATGGAGAAGCACTCGGTGGCCCGCCTGATCGGGGCGCCTCCCGGCTACGTCGGCTACGACGAAGGCGGCGCGTTGACCGAGGCGGTGCGGCGGCGGCCCTACCAGGTCATTCTCTTCGACGAGGTCGAGAAGGCGCACCCCGACGTCTTCAACGTGCTGTTGCAGGTGCTGGACGACGGGCGGCTGACCGACGGCCAGGGACGCACCGTGGATTTCCGCAACACGCTGATCGTGCTGACCTCCAACCTCGGCGGCGAGGTGCTGGGCAACCAGCCGGCCGGCCAGGACTCGGCGGCGGTGCGCGGCCCGGTGATGGAGATGGTGCGGGCCGCCTTCAAGCCCGAATTCCTGAACCGCCTGGACGAGATCATCCTTTTCCATCGGCTGAGCCGCGATCACATGGATGCCATCGTCGACATCCAACTGACCCGCTTGCACAAGCTCCTGGCCGATCGTCAGATTACCTTGGAGCTGGACGGCGCCGCCAAGGCCTGGCTGGCCGACAAGGGCTACGACCCGGTCTACGGGGCCCGGCCCTTGAGGCGGGTGATCCAGCAATACCTGCAGAACGCGCTGGCCAACCTCATCCTCGAAGGCAAGGTGGCCGAGGGCGAAACGGTTCACGTTTCTGCCGGCGACGGCGGCTTGGTGATCAACGGGGTAAAGGCGGCGGCGGCCGAGTGACCGGCCGCCGTTACTCGTTGTAGGTCAGGCAGCGCTCCCAGCTTTCCGAGCTTTCGGTAATGGCGGCACGCACCGCCGCCTCGTTCTTGGCGCGGAGCGCCTCGAATATCTGCTTGTGGTCCTTGAGGGCGACCTTGGGCAGGGTGCGCATCGAGGTCTCGATCGCCGCCTCGAACATTTCGAGCAGAGTCTCACCGACGCGGATTACCATCGGATTGCGCGTCGCGTGGAGGATGGCCCGGTGAAAGGCGACGTCGTGGCGGGCGCTCTGCACGCGGTCCTGCAAAGCCGCCTCCAGGCGGTCGATAGCGTCCTGGATGGTCCGGTAATCCTCGTCGGTGGCGCGGTGCATGGCCATGATCGTGTAGGCCGGTTCGAACATCGAGCGGAAGTCGAGGACGTCCTGTGTCACGCCGCGTGCCAGGATGAGCTGATAGACCAGGGTGTTGAGCGAGTTCTCGCCGGGCTGGTCGCGAACCACCGTCCCTTGGCCGCGCCGGACTTCGACGATGCCCATTGCCTGCAGCATCTTGACCGCCTCGCGGACGCTGGACTTGCCGACGCCCAGGTTGCGCGTCAGTTCGGCCTCCGACGGCAGGAAATCGCCAGCCTTAAGTTCCCCGCGGATAAGCGCCTGCTTGATGCGCTCCATGACGAGCACGACCACCGACCCGCGGTTGACCGGGGCGCTCAGGGAACTGCTGTGAAGCGACTTCTGCATGCGCCCGTTCTTCTCCTCATTCATGCCGCGAAGGCCCGACGGATGGCCTCGCGATCCTCGACGCCAGCGGCCAGCATGACGGCCAGCTTGATGCGCGCCTTGCGGCTGCTGTAATCGCCACCGCGCACGGCGCCGCGCGCCTCCAAGTCCATGACTCCGCCCACGAAGTCGTAGACGGGATAAACCCGCCCCTGCTCGCAGCCCGTCGTGATGATGACGTGGACTCCCCTTTCCGCGGCCCGGCTCACCGAAGGTGCACAGCTTGGCGTTACGTGGCCGCGACCGACACCCTCTAGAATAATTCCCCGCGCCCCATTGTCCACCGCGCAATCGACGAACAGGCCGTCGGAGTCGAGCGCTACCTTGACGAGGTCAACGCGCGGCGGCAGCCCTTCCGGCACGAAGACGTCCTCGTCGACCGGTCGCTGGCGGACGCAGACGTCATCGCGGTCGACGTAGCCCAATTGTCCGAAGCCGAACGCCGTAAAGGCATGGGGATTGAAGGAATGCACCTTCCGCACATGGCGGGCCGCGTAGATTCCTTCGTTGAACACGACCAGGGTGCCCATGCCCCGGCAGGCCGGGGATGCCGCAGCGAGGATGGCGTGGCGGATGTTGGTGAAGGAATCGGTGCCCAGTTCGGTCGGCGTCCGCTGGGAGCCCGTGACGACGATGGGGCGGGGATCGCCGATGGTCAGGCGCAGGAAGTAGGCGGTCTCTTCCAGGGTGTCGGTGCC
Source organism: Rhodospirillales bacterium (assembly GCA_014859895.1). GTDB lineage: Bacteria > Pseudomonadota > Alphaproteobacteria > Rhodospirillales > Shumkoniaceae > Shumkonia. Next base: position 16,242 of record JACZKS010000031.1, on the reverse strand, counting down.
ATGGGTGACGACGATGCCCGCCACGCCGTCGTCGAGCAGGACGTCCAGGATAGCGGCCCGTAGCGTCATCAGCTTGGCGAAGGACATGGCGTTGCTCGGCACCTGGAAGACCGAGCGCACATCGATGGTGATCGGCAGTGCGAGGTCGCACATGCCGAGCAGCACCTCACCGGGGAGGGCGCCCGAAGAAAACAGCCCCGTTTCGGCGCTCTCAACGCTGGCGATGGTTCCGCCGGTGGTCAGGACGACGACCCTATTTTTCATTGTGGCTCCTTCGTTTCGTCCTGGCGCTTGCCGGCCTCAGTTGAAAACCATCAGCAAGCCAGGGAACAGGATGAAGATCAGCAGCATGAAGATGTAGACCGCGATGTAGGGCAGCGCTTGAACCGCCACCGGTTCGACGGGTTGCTTGGCGATGTTTGCCGCGATGAACAGGTTGAGGCCGACCGGCGGCGTGAACTGCCCGACCGCCAGGGCGATGATGGTGAAAACGCCGAAATAGATGGGGTCGATGTTTAGCGCGTTGACGATCCCCATCATGGTCGGTACCAGCAGGACCAGCGCCGCCACGTTATCGAGGAAGGTGCCGACGACCAGCAGCATGGCCAGGACGAGCAGCATAACGACATGCTGGTTGTCTGTGACGCCAAGCACGAAGTTGGCGAAGTTCTGCGGCACCTGCTCGGCGGTGATGATGAACCCGAACAGGTTGGCGGTGCCCATGAGGAACATGACGACGGCCGCGTTCTCCGCCGTCGTCTTGAGGATGGTGACCAGCGAGCGGACCGTCAGGCTGCGATAGACGGCGAAGCCGACGACCAAGCCGTATAGGCAGGCGACGGCGGCCGACTCGGTAGCGGTGAAGGCGCCGGAATAGATGCCACCCAGGATGATCAAGGGCATCACCAGGGCGATCAGACTGTCCTTGACGACAATCCAAGCCTCGCGCATCGAGATGGGCGGCTCACAGGCGAAGTTCCGGCGACGGGCGATGACGTAGTTCACGAGCATCAGCGCGACGGCGATGAGAATGCCGGGAACCACCCCACAGAGGAACATCTTGCCAATGGAAGTGCCGGCCATGACGCCGAAGATGACCATCGTTAGGCTGGGCGGGATGACCAGGCCAAGTGCGCCGGAAGAGGCGACGACGGCCGCCGAATAGGATGGGCTGTAGCCGCGCTTGACCATCGGCGGAATGAGCACCGAGCCGATGGCCGCGGTGGTTGCCGGCGCCGACCCGGAAATCGCCCCGAAGAAGGCGGATGCGCCGGTCGCCATATGGGCAAGGCCACCGGGAAAGCGGCCGACCAGGACGGCCGCCAGACCGACCAGTTTGTCCGATATTTTCGCTTCGGCCATGATGTTGCCGGCGAGCAGGAACAGCGGAATGGCCATGAACGCGAAATTGTTCATGCCGTTGAAGATCTTCTGGGGGAGGATGAGGAACGGAATGTCGCTGCCGATGTAAAGCGAGGCGAGGGACGCGATTCCGAGGGAAATGACGATCGGAACTCCGAGCAGGAGAAGGGCAAAGAAGGACGCGAACAAGATGATGACCATGTCAATTACCCCCACGTCCGTCGTGGCTCCGCCGCATATCGAGGAGCATCTGCTCGACCACGTAGAGGATGGCGATCGCGCTACATAGTGGGATCGACAGGACGACCAAACCCACCGGGATTCCCGAAGACGGCGATGTCTGAAGCATGGCGCGATCGGTCAGCGTCCAACCTTCCTTGCAGAGAATGACGAAGAAGCCGATGACCAGGAGATAGCCGGTCCAGCGGGCCGGCGTCTGCACGGCGCCGGGGAGGCGGTCGACGAAGAAATTGACGCTGATGTGGGAGCGGTGCCGGACGGCGATCGTCGCACCCAGCATGATGACCCAGGCCATGCAGTAGATGGAGAGTTCCTGAGTCGCGCCGAGTGGATTGTTCAGCACGTAACGAAAGAACACCTGAACCAAGACAAGCGCGGTCATCACCGCCAGGAAGGCCGCCGACAGGTTCTGGATGGTCCGGTTCAGAAGATCGAGATGCCGCATGTCTGCCTCCGATGGGGGATGTCGGTACCCGGCGATCCCCGCGAAGGGAAGCCGCGAGGGCGACGCATCCAATTGGGATGCGGCGTCCTCACGGCAGGTGGCCGGGTGTCCGGCCGTCGCAACCGTCTTATTTTTTCAGGGTCGCGACGATTTCGTCGATGATCTTGCCGTCGAGCTTGCCCTTGAATTTCTCGTAGACAGACAATACGGCCTGCTGGAATGGTTTCTTGTCGACGTCGTTGATCTTCATGCCTTTCGCCGCGATCTCGTCCCACTGCTTTTTCTCAAGGTCGTCGACCATCTTGGTGTGCACGGGACCCATCTCGCGTGCGGTCTTAAGGATCGCCTCGCGGTATTCCTTGGGCATGCCGTCGAGCAGCTTCTTGTTCATGATGAGGGGGGAGGCCAGGTGGATGTGCCCGGTCCGCGACACGAACTTTTGCACCTCGTAGAATTTCTGCGTCAGGATGTGAGCCGGCGGGTTCTCCTGACCGTCCACGGTGCCAAGCTGCAAGGCCGAATACAGTTCACCGAAGGAAATAACCGTCGGACCGGCTCCCAGCGCCTTGAAGGTTTCGACGAAGACCTCGCCTTCCGGAACCCGTATCTTGATACCCTTGAGGTCGGCCGGCGTGACAATCGGCCGTTTGCTGTTGGTGATGTGGCGCATGCCGTTGTCCCACCAGCCGATGACGACCGCGCCGTGGGATTCCATCTTGGCCGCCAGCTTGGCGCCGATGGGGCCATCGAGGATGGTCCGGGCATCGTCCATGGAGGAGAAGATGAACGGCAGGTTGAGGATGCCCATGTCCGGCACCCAGTTGGAAAGCACGGTATCGGATGTGAGAACCATGTCGTGGGTGCCCATCATGGTTCCCTCGACGGATTCGACCTGCTTGCCCAGCTGGTCGGCTGGGAACACCGCAATCTCGACGCCGCCCTTCGACAGGTCTTTGACCTGCTTTGCGAACATCGTGCAGATGTCCTGATAATGATGATTAGGGGCGCCGGTGTGCCCCAGCTTCAGCTTGTAGGCTTTCTCGGCGGACGCCGTGCCCGCCGCGCCGACGGCGAGCCCAACGAGCGCGACCGTGGCGAACAGTTTCTTGAACATAGACGTCTCCTTTCGTTGCCGAATTCGCATGTCGACTTGATGGCTTTCGGGCGGGAAAGACTGCGGTTTGCGGACTGTCATCAAATGCCCAATGCCCTCCCAGAGAGGCAAGTTTGATGCCATCGGTCATCAGATGTCAATACATAGGTCAGCAGATGTCTTATGTCTGTCGATGGCCCACACGATTTGGTGGTGGTAGCTACCGCGGGAGTGGACGGAGGATCATGTTTCGGTGTGGCGTCCGTCGGCCCTTCGCGAAAAACTCAGACGGGCGTTATCCGCCCGCGCATTTAGCCCAGTGCCGCGCGAACGAGGCCGGAGGCGGCGAGCACGACGAGCAAGCCGAGCGCGGTCCGCCGGTAGGTTTCCGGTGCCGCTTTCAGGAAGTGGCGTTCGCCCGCAGCAATGCCCAACGCCATCGGGATAAGGAGAAGGCCGGCGCGGACCAGCTCCTGAGTGTCCAGCAAGCCCCCAATATGGGCCATGGTGGCGCCATAGATGGACGTTACGATGGCCAGGAAGATCAGCGTCGCCCTGGCCGAGGCGGCGGCGATCGGGGTGGAAAGCAGGAAAAGCGCGGTCAATTGGCCGCCGAAGGAGGCGGCCCCGTTGGCCACTCCGGCCAGCAGGCCGAATCCGTAGCCCCAGCGGGTGTCGGGCCGGCCGCGGAAACGGAAGCCGCCGAACAGGAGCGCGGTGGTCGTCAGCACGAAGACCGAAAGCGCGATTCGCATCGGTCCGGCCGGCACGTAGATCAGCAGCGCGACGCCGGCCGGGATTCCCGCCGCGCTTCCGGCCAGCAGGCCGCGGGCGTAGGTCCAGTCGACGTCCTTCCAGGCGGCCGGCAGCATGCGGGCGCTGGCGGCGATTTCCATGAGCAGGGCCATGGGCACCACCTCGGCGGGCGGCAGCGTCATGGAAAGGGCGAGCACGATGACCGCCGACATGCCGAAGCCGGTGAAGCCGCGCACCAGGCCAGCCACGAGGACGGCGGCGACGGCATAGGCGGCGCCGGCAGGATGGGCGGCGAGACCGCCCAGGAGTTCGCTCATCCCCACGGCCCCCGGCGACTCCACGGCCCGCGGCGCAGGCTGACGCCGGATGGGGTGATCAGGCGCGAACGGGGCGGTGGCGGCGGCGTTTGCCACGGCCGGCCGCCCAAGGCGGCGACCAGGGCGAGACCGGCCAGGAAGCCGCCGATATGGGCCCACCAGGCGATGCCGCCGGCCCCCGAGGCGGCGTTCATGGCATCCATCCCCTGCCACACCTGGAGCGCGAACCACGCGCCGGTGAAGACGATAGCCGGCACCGAAAAGATGAAGGGGATGATGACGATCGGAAAAACCAGCGTCACCTTGGCGCCGGGGAACAGGCGCGCATAGCCGCCGAGCAGTCCGGCGATGGCCCCGGAAGCACCCAGCGCCGGCACCGTCGATTCAAGGTTGGCGAGCAGGTGGCCGAGACTGCCGACCAGTCCGCACAGAAGGTAGAAGGCGAGAAACGGCAACGGCCGCATGCGCCCTTCGACCGGCGAACCGAACAGCCACAGCGTCCACATGTTGAAGATCAGGTGCAGCCAGCCGCCGTGCATGAAGGTATTGGTGAGCAGCGGCCAGTAATTGTAGGGGTCGAGACCGGCGTGGCGGGCGAGGTCGGGGTTGCCGTAGACCGCCGGCACCAGGGCGTAGGTGAAGAGGAAATGTGCCTCGGCCCGCGGGGATAGATCGATCTGATAGAGGAAAACCGCGGCATTGGCGAGAATGAGGCCCACCGTGACGACGGGCATGTGGGCGCCGGGCGCGGTGGTGCGGAAGGGAATCATGGAGCCAATCTAGGGGCTCGGCACCCGATTGTCAGCGGGTGAGTGGGCGGGAAGCCAACTTCAGCGCTCGCGACGCGGGGAAGAGCGGCAGGGGGTCCGATCGTTCGAGGACCCGCCCGCCACCTTTTCAAATGGGACGTTCGGCCACGGTCGCTCAGTCCTTGAGACCGAGAAGCTCGCGGGCCGCCTGCTTTTCCATCTCGGCCAGCTTGGCGACGCGGCGCACGAAGGCGGGATCTGGATCGAAGCGGGCATCCAGGAAATGACGGACCACCTCTTCCGCCGTCTTGATGCCGATGATCCAGGCGCCGACGCACAGCACGTTGGTGTCGTCGTGCTCGACGCACTGGTGCGCACAATGGACGTCGTGGCACAGGGCGGCGCGGATGCCGGGTATCTTGTTGGCGGCGATGGAGGCGCCGACGCCGGTGCCGCACACCATGATGCCACGATCGGCTTCGCCCCGGCGGACTTGGCCGCACACCGCATGGGCAACGTCCGGGAAGTCGACGGGTTCGGTGTCGAAGGCTCCATGGTCGGTGACCTCGTGGCCCCATTCCTTGAGCATTTCGATGATCGGTCCCTTCAAGGGGAAGCCGCAGTGATCACCACCAATGGAAATTTTCATCGTCTGTTTTCTCCATTCTAGTCACGAATTGCGGGTGCTGGGCGTTCACCGATCCATCAGGCTCGGAAGCCATGTGGTGATTTCCGGAACGAGCGTGATCAGAACCAAGGTGAAGACCAGTGGAACGTAGAACGGCACCATTTCCCTGATCAGTTTCCTGATCGTGACGTTCGCGATGTCGCAGATCAGGAACAGCGAAAGCCCCATCGGCGGCGTCACCAGACCGATCATGAGAGTGAAGATGGTGATCAGCCCCAGGTGCACGGGGTCAACGCCGACGGCGACGAGGGGGCCGGCGATGATCGGCACGATCAGCAGGGTCGCCGTCGTGCTGTCCAGGAACATGCCGGCGATCAGAAGGCCGATGGTGACGATCAGGAGCAGCACGTACTTGTTGTCGCTGATCGAGACCATGAACTTGGCCACCGCCTGCGGCACCTGCTCGACCGAGAGAATCCAACCGAAGATCGATGCGGCCGCCACGATCACGAGGATCCCCGCCGAGCTGCGCAGGGTATCGAGCGCGCATTGCAGGACGTGCCGCCAGGTCAGTTCGCGGTAGCCGATGCTGCTGATCACGATGATGTAGACGACGACGACGGCGGCGGCTTCGGTCGGCGTGAACAGACCGCTCAACATTCCGCCGACCAGGAACACCGGGGCCAGGAGGGCTGGAATGGCAGGGAGGAACGCGGCCAATAGCTCGCGCCAGGTCGGCCAGCGGGCGGCCCGTGGGTAGCCGCGCTTCAGCGAGATGAACGCCGTCATGATCATCATCATGGCGACACAGACCAGCGCCGGCCCGATGCCGGCGATCAGCAGCTTGACGGTGGAGACGCTGGTCACCGTGCCGTAGATGATGAGCGGAATGCTGGGGGGGAAGATCGGCCCGACGATGGCAGAGGCGGCGGTCACGGCGCCGGAAAAGGAATCCTCGAAGCCTCTTTTCCGCATCGCCTGGATCTCGACCTTGCCGAGGCCGCCGACGTCGGCCAGCGCGGCACCCGAGATTCCGGCGAAGATCAGGCTGCCGAAGATGTTGACCTGGGCCAGTCCTCCCGGAATGCGGCCGACCAGGGTATCGGCGAAATGGAAGATGCGGTCGGTGATGCCCGAGGAATTCATCAGGTTGCCGGCGAAGATGAAGACCGGAACGGCGATCAGCGGAAAGGAATCCATCGCGTACAGCATCCGCTGCGCGATCAGTTCGATCGTCAGCTCCTCGTAGAGGATGTAGCCGATGGACGGCAGGACGATCGAAAGCGCGACCGGAAACCCGAGCGTGAAAAGCGTACAGAACGCGCCTACCAGCAAGATCGCCACGATGGTTCCTCTCCGGCCCCTAGTCGCGGCCTGCTGTGAATTCTTTTCTCATGGCCAACAGGTACTCGATGGCCATGAACGTCATGCCCAGTACGACGGGGGCAATGAAGATGTAGAACGGGATCGACAGCGTCGAGGTGGTGTTTTCGAGGTTCTCCAGCATGGTGACCACCGCTGCCACCGCCACGAAGCCGTAGCCGAGCACTGCGGCGGCCTTGATCACGAGTCGGAGGTACCGGCGGAAGCCAGCCGGGAACAGCACCTGGAACTCTTCCATCGCGATGTGGCCGCCATCGACGACGGCCAGGGGAAGGGCAAGGAAGGTGATGACAATCAGCAGATAGCGAGCCAGTTCGTCGGCTCCGTTGACAGGAGCGTCGAAGAGGGCGCGCATGCCGATCTGGAGGTTCGGCACAAAAACGATCGCGATCAGGCCGGCGATGGTCAAAATTTTGTAGATGTTTCTCAGGCGACGCATGGACTACCGCTTGCGCAAGAGAATCGGGCGGGGGAACTGGATTCCCCCGCCCTGATTTTATTTTATGGCCTGAAGGCGCGAAATGTAGGCCGTCCACTCCGGGAAGTCCTTGTCGATCTGCTTCAGGACGACTTTGCGGAACTCGTCGTTCTTGAGACCGTCCTTCTCTTCGATGATCTTCGTTCCGGCCGCCTGGATCTTTGCTTTGATCTCGGCCTCGGACTTCTGTTCCCAGGCCAGCGAGGTTGCCGCCATGTCCACCGCCACGCCTTCGATGATCTTGCGGTCGGCTTCCGGGATTTTCTGCCAGGCTTTCTCGTTGACCCACACCGAGAGGACCGACTGCATGTGCGCGGTCATCATGATGTGTGACTGCACTTCGTGGAACTTCTGGGCATAGATATTGCTGAGCGGGTTCTCCTGTCCGACCACCAGGCCTGTGGCCAGCGCGGTCGCAAGCTCGGTGATCTCGACCGGGGTCGGGATGGCGCCCATTCCGGTGATCATCGAGATCCACAGCTTCAGGGGCACGGCGCGGATCTTCTTGCCCTTGACGTCCTCGGGCGAATAGACCGGGAAGTTGGCCGACAGCTGCCGGGCGCCGCGATAGCAGCTGCCGAGGACGCGCAGTCCGCCTTTCTCGACCAGCTGCTTGTTGAGCTCCTGAAGCACGTCCGAGGTCGACGGCTGGGTCGCCTTCACGGCATGCGCGGCGTCCCGATAGATGTAGGGCGCATTGAACACCGACATGTCATTGAGGATCTTGCCGAGGGAGGCGAAGTCGTGATGGGCCATCTGGATCGTGCCCATCTTGGTGCCGTCGACCATCTCGGAGAGGTTGCCGAGCTGCGAGTTCGGGAACACCGTGATCTTGACGCGGCCGTCGGTGCGCTCGCCGACCAACTTGGCGAATTCGGCGGCGTAGCGGGTTTGTGGCTCGCCTTCGACGCCGACATGGGCGTAACGGAGAGTGATCTCAGCCTTGGCGATGCCGCTGGCCATGAAAAGCCCGGCCCCCGCCGCGGCGGCGAACGAAAAAAATGCGGTTGTTTTCATTTGACAGACCTCACCCTGTTGTCTCTCTTTGATTTGAAAACATTTGCGTTTTCCGCCGCTTCTTTGGCGGCGTTCGCCGGAGCCGGCGTCGGAAGCGCCGGCCCCGGTATTCTTCGTCAGCCGGGGGCGCGGACGCGGGACGACTGGCGCTCGCCGTTCTCGACCAACTCCTCGTAGCCTTGGGGAATCTGGATGTGACGCCGCAGTTCAGCGTCGGCGGCTTCCTCGTCGCCGGCAATCAGCGCGTCGAGCACCAGTTTGTGGGCCAGCGGCATGACGTTCTGCACTTCGGGCCGGTCCTTGATGGCTTGGCGCCGGACCGCGTGGTCGCGGCGCAGAAGCGGTTGCAGGGCGTCGTAGACGAACAACATGACCTCGTCGTGGCTGGCCTCGACGAGGGTGCGGTGAAAGGCGAAATCGGCGTCGGCGCCTTTCTCGGGATCAGGTGCCGTTTCGGTGATGCGGTCGAGGGCGTCGCGAAGACGTTGAATATCCTGGGGGCGGGCGGCCCGGCAGGCGATACGGATCGCCTGGCATTCGATGGCCTCGCGGGTGACAAGGGCGCTTTGGTACATGTTGGGTTGCAGCACCAGCATGACAGAGAAGAACTCGCGCAGAACGGTCGCGTCCGGATTGCGCACGTAGGTTCCCTGTCCGGGGCGGATGTCGATCAGCCCCAGCAGGGCAAGGGCGCGCATGGCTTCGCGCAGGCTTGGCCGGCTGACATCCAGGGCCTGCGCCAGTTCGCGTTCCGACAGCAGCCGGTCGCCTGGATGGATGACGCCGTTGGCCAGCTGCTCGGTGAAGAACCGGAAGATGTCCTCGAAGACTTGTGTCTTGGCCTGGGCGACGATGGCTCGTCCGTTCGCGAGACATGATTCCATGGGATGCATATTCCTTCCGACGGGCTTCCGGGCGCTTCGGACAGTTCGCGAACTTTCCGTGGACAGGTCGTGGTCTGACCACAGTATGGAAACAAGGACGCTGACGAGTCAATCGTCTTTAAGAACCCGTGGAAGGTGTTTTCGGAATCGTCCCTATAAGCCGCCGCTCTGGCGGGAAAAAAGCAACCCGCGCCAGCGATTCCGGCGGCCCGCTAGTCGGCGGTGGCGATCGCCTTGCCGTCGACCAACTCGGCGAACGTCCGGTCGACGTCTTTGCGAACCGCCATGAAACGCTCCAGCTGCTTGCCGGCCAGCTTTTCGCCGGCAGGCATCTTGACGCTCAGCGGATTGGTGTGAACGCCGGCGCGCAGGATTTCGTAGTGCAGGTGCGGGCCGGTCGAACGACCGGTGGTTCCGACATAGCCGATGACCTGGCCCTGGCGTACCCGGCTGCCGACGCGGGCGATTTTGGCAAAGCGGCTGAGATGAGCGTAGGCGGTGGAGTAATCGGAGTGGTGGCGGATGCGGATGTAATTGCCGTAGGCGCCATTGCGCCCCGCCTTCTCGATGCGGCCATCACCAGCGGCGTAGATGGGCGTGCCGGGAGGTGCCGCGAAATCCACTCCCTTATGTACCTTGGTGTAGCCCAGAATGGGGTGGGTACGTTTGCCGAAGCGCGACGACAGTCTGGCACCGTCAATCGGCGTGCGCAGCAAGGCCTTGCGCGCGCCCTGGCCCTTCTGGTCGAAATAGCCGATATCGCCGTTGGCGGTTTCGAAACGGTAGATGGCATGCGGGGAGCCGGAAAGGGTGAGCTTGGCGTACAGGACGAACCCCTCATGGACGGGTTGGCCGGCATCGTCCCAGGTGCGCTGCCACATCACCTCGAAGGCGTCCCCGGGCAGGATGTCGCGCTGGAAGTCGACGTCCCACGAAAAGGCGCGAATCATTTCGAGCAGCACCGGGATCGGCACTCCGGCCCGTTCTCCGTCGACGAACAGGCTGTTATCGATGATACCGGCGGCGCGCGCCGGGCCGCGGGTCAGCGCCTTCTCGATTTCGATGGCCGTAAAGCCGCCATTCTCGGTGCGCGCCACCTCGACCTCGCGGGCGAAATCGGGGGCCATGGTGAATCCCAGGAAGTCGCCCGGACTGTCATCGCCGACGGCGCGTTCAAACATCAGCGATACTTCATGGCCGGGGCGGATGCGCCGGGGATCGAAGATCTCGCGCAGCGCATCGGCGGCAGCCACCGCGTCGCTGCGACCGACACCGGCCCCGACCAGCAAGCCGGTCAAGGTGTCGCCGCTCTTGGCGCGAATCGGGTGACGGTACCGAAAGGGATCGGCGGCGGTGAGGGATTCCTGCGGAGTGGCCGGCGGGTAAAGGGTGAGGGCGGCGGCGGCGGCCGGATTACCCAGCGAAAAAGGAGCGACCGAGAACATGAACGAAGAGAAACTATCGGAATCGACGTCATCCACGGTGCCGGTGGCCGGAGACAGCAGATGCGCCGATAGCAACGCAAAAGACAGCAGGGCCGCGGTGGCTAGAATTCCTCTCAAGAGCATCGGGTTCTCAGTTCCGTTGTTTTACGTGACGTCTCCCCTCGGGGGCCCGCTCTCCAGGCAGCCGCTTCTAGCACCTGTAGCCCTTTTCCCGCCGCCCCCAAGATGTCGGGCTTCACAATTCCTGTCAAGCCGTTTCCTCGTGAATCTTCATTTGAAATCAAAGCTATGCGACATACCTTAAAATTCGGTTGACCGTTCGCACCCGGCCTTCATTTTGTGGTCCCGTTCCCATCTTTTTTTGGACGGGCACCCGTCCGTGCCGGAGGGAGGAGGGATGACGACCTGGAAAATCCAAAACGCACGCCATTTGGCGGCCTTTCTGGTCTGCGTTCTGGTGGGCGGCCTGCCGCCGGCAACGGCGGATGCCGGCGATGGCGCACGGGCGGATCGCCTGGTCGGCGGGTTCTTTCTCCATGATCGCGGCCCGGCCGCGGACCGGCACGAAGACGGATTTGACCTTAATCTTGAAGTCCAGTTCGACGGTCCCGAATGGGCGCCTTGGCGGTGGATCGGCTCGCCGCGTCCCCATGTTGGCGCGACTCTCAGCCTGAACGGTGAGACCAGCCTTCTGTACTCCGGCCTCACGTACGAGGCCAATCTCGTGGGGCGGCTCTTCGCGGCCGTCCACGGCGGGCTGGCGCTGCACGACGGCATGCTGCACCAGAAGGATACCGAACGCTGTGCGGCGCAGAGCGACTGCGGGTTCGGCTCACGTGTGCTGTTCCGGGGCGGGCTGGAGTTCGGGGTGAAGATCTCGGAAGATAAGTCGGTGTCGCTGCTTTGGGACCATGTCTCCCATGGCCGGCTCCTGGCCTCGGAAAACGAGGGAATCGATCACATTGGTCTGCGCTACGGCATCGATTTCTAACACCGGATCGACAGGATCGGAATGTCACCCTAGAATCGCATTCTTCGTGGACCGTGGCGGTGGGGGAAGCCCAAGATGTCGACGGAAGTAACGGCCCGGGAGATGCCGCCTGTTCCGCCCAGGGGAGTCCACCGGGCGGGGCAGGCGCAGCCATGGTGGAACGTCTTTCCCGACATTCCGGTGCGCTGCCGCAAGCAGCCCCCCGGCGAGGCGCCGCGCTACGCCCGCCGACGCTTTGGCGGCGACGTGCGCGAACTGTCCGGCGCGCTGGGCGACCTCGGCACCTTCATTCCCCACATCGTCGGCGCGATCACCGTGGTCGGCATGGCGCCGTCGGGCATGTTCCTGTCGTTCGGCCTCTTTTACATCTTCAGCGGCGCCTTCTATGGCCTGCCGATTCCGGTGCAACCGATGAAGGCGGCCTCCGCCGTCGTTCTTACCCAGCACCTGCCGCCGGCGGCGATCGCCGGTGCTGGGTTGACCGTCGGGGCGCTGCTGCTGTTTCTCGGCGCCACCGGGCTCATCGCCCGCCTGGCCAGGATGCTGCCGGACACGGTGGCGGCCGGTCTGCAATTGGGCCTCGGCCTGGCGCTGGCGCTGCTCGGCATCAACCTGGCGATGACGACACCCTGGTTGGGTGGCCTCATCTGTCTTTTCCTGTTGGCCTTCCTCGGCAGCCGGCGATGGCCGGGGGCGCTCCTCGCGCTCGCCGCCGGCATTATCTTGGGCCAAGCCTCCGGCGTGGCCCCGCCGATGCCCAATCTCACCTTCGGCATTCATCTGCCCGATCTGGTCATCCCGACGTGGAGCGATCTGTGGCAGGGTTTCGTCGCCGCCACCATTCCCCAGCTTCCGCTGACGCTGACCAACGCGGTGATCGTGACGGCGGCGCTGACCCGCCAGTTGTTCCCGCGCGAGGTGCACCGGGTCAACGAAACCACGCTCTGCCTGACCAGCGGGTTCGCCAACCTTCTGACGGCGCCGTTCGGCGGCTATCCCATGTGCCACGGTGCCGGCGGCCTGGCGGCGCACCACCGCTTCGGGGCGCGCACCGCCACGGCGCCGGCCGTTATCGGCATCCTCATGGTGCTGATCGGCGTCTTCTGCGGCGACCAGGCGCTGGCCCTGGTGCGGGTGGTGCCCGAAGCGACGCTCGGGGCTCTCCTGCTGTTCTCGGGGATAGACCTCGCCCAGGCGGCGAAGCCGCAGCGTTTCGAGCGGGCCGAGCTTTTCGTCGTGCTCTTGATGGCGGCGATCAGCATCGCGCTTAATCCGGCGGCGGCGTTCGTCATCGGCCTGCCGCTGGCGGTGCTGGCCCGGAAGGGCAGATTGAACTTGTAGGCGGACCCACCGTCGCTTCCCTCAGCGGTGCTCGATGCGGCGGATGAATTCCTTAAGCACGATGCGATAGAGGTCGTCCTTGAGCACCACGTCCTCGACGCCGCGATCGAGGTTGGGGTTGTCGTTGATTTCAATGACGAAGACCCCGTCCTTCGTCTGCTTGAGGTCGACGCCGTACAGGCCGTCGCCGATCAGCCCCGCCGCGCGCATTGCCGCCTCGACCACCTCCTTGGGCGCATCTTCGACCGCCAGAGTCTTGAAATCGCCCTCGACGTGGCGGCCGTCGGCGGTGTGGTTGACGATCTGCCAGTGGCGGCGCGACATAAAATATTGCGAGACGAACAGGGGCTGCCGGTTCAGCACGCCGACCCGCCAGTCGAACTTCGTATACATATATTCTTGGGCGAGGATGAGATCCGACTTGCGGAACAGCTCCTTGGAGGTGGTCAGCAACTCCTCGCGGTCGGCCACCCTGTGGACGCCGCGCGAGAACGAGCCGTCGGGGATCTTGAGCACCACCGGATAGCCGAGCCGGGCTTCGCAGTCGAGCACGTTGTTGCGGTTGGTGATCAGCGTTTTGGGGGCCGGCAGGTTGTTGGCGTGCAGCAGTTCGGCCAGATAAACCTTGTTGGTGCAGCGCAGAATCGAGGTGACGTCGTCGATGACCGGCATGCCCTCGGCCTCGGCCCGCATGGCGAAGCGGTAGGTATGGTCCTTGAGCGTCGTCGTCTCGCGAATGAATAGGGCATCGAATTCGGCCAGACGCAGGAAATCCTTGCGCTGGATGAGTTCGACGCCGATGCCCAGGCCGGCGCCGATCGAGGTGAACTTTTTCAGCGTCGCCTGCGAGGACGGCGGCAGGTGTTCGTGCGGGTTGTGCAGCACGGCCAGGGTGTAGCGCGGCGAAGTGCGGGTCCGGGGCGGTCGCCAGCCCGAGCGGGTGTAGGCCTCCATGGCCGCCAGAAAGAAGTCGAATTCCTCGGGGCTCAGCTCGCCGGCCGTCGCGATGTCGATCTCGCTGACGTGCCAGTGGGGGTTGGACACCACGCGCACGGTGATCAAGGGAGCGCGGAAACGGTCGAATACCCGGCGGGCGAAGTCGCGGAAGCGCGAATCCCGTGTCTGACCGAAGATGACGGTCAGCGAGAAGGCGGCCCGCGGCTCCTGCGGCAGCTTCTCCAGCGTTTTGGCCAGCGCGGCGTCGATCTCGGGCAACGCGCCGGCGTAGAGGGCCTTGCGCGACAGTTCGAGGATGGTCTGCACGGTGGGGATCACCCGCTGGCCCCGGGCCTCGGCCAGCAGCGAGCAGTAATAGCCGGCCTTCATGTATTCGAACTGGCCGCTCAGGTTGACCACCTTGTTGGCGCGCCCCCCGTATTTGGCGGCGCCCGTCACGTACTCCCGGGCGGTGACGGCGGTGCCCGTGGCCTCGGCCCAGCCGCGGTCGGCGGCGCTTTCGACGATGACGATGTGATGCGTCATCCTGTTTCCTTTTTCTGGCGGCGGATGATGACGGCGGCGCGCAGGCCGGTATTGCCGTAGCGGGCCATGCGGTCGAACTCGGCATGCGCCACCGGCACGTTGACGGCATCGGTCTCGGTGCCGTGCTCCCCAAAATCGACGTAAGGATCGTGCAGGTAGACGAAGTGCTTGTCGTGGCCGGTCAGCACCACCCAGTGGGGCACCTTCTCGCCATACAGCCGATAGGAACTGATCAGTACCACCGGGATGGCGCCAGCGTCGAGGAGATGAAGCAGGCGGCGGCGGGTCGGCGGCTGGTTGATCATCCTGAGGCCGACCTCGGCGGCCTCGCGCCGGAAGTCCTCGTAGACCAGGCGGATGACGTCGCGCTTCTCGGCGCTGCGGACCGAATCGATGAAGAGGGGCCCCGAGCGGCTCAGGTGGACCTCGACGTCGAAGCCGCGGCGCTTGGCGGCCAGGGCCAGTCCGACCGGGCCGCAACCGCCGTGGCCGGCGGCCATGAAGACGGTGGTCGATTCCCGCCACAGGCGGAGCTCGAGGTTGCGGCTGAGCGCGAAAGCTGGATCAAGCGCTTTCATCGCCATCATCAGGGCCGCCGACCCGCAGGTGAATTCCAGCGTCTGGGCATAGTAGGGGACACGGCTCAACCCCGGCTGGTCGCCGCCGGCCAGGGTCTTTTCCATGCGAAGCGCATCGCAGCCGTCCTCGTAATAGCGGGAAATACGGCCGATCTCGCGATAGCCTTCCTGCCGGTAGAGGCCGATGGCCCGATCGTTGTCGGTGCGTACTTCGAGGCGCATGACGGCGCGCCCATCGGTGAGCGCGCGGGATTCGGCCTCGCGGAGCAGGGAAAGCCCGATGCCGGCGCCTTGGAGGGCGGGATCGACGGCCATGGAATAGACCCGGGCCAGCGAGGTGCGGCCGTGCAGAAGGACGACGACGCTGCCCACCGCATTGCCGGCCCGCTCGGCCACCAGGAAGATGGCTCGCGCGCGGGTCAATAGATAATGCAGCGTGCGCCGCGAGAAGCGATCGGTGGCGAAGGCGGCGTATTCGATGCGCACGAGGTCGGGAAGATCGGAAAGAATGGCCGGCCGAATGGTTGCGGGCGTGCCGGTATCGGACCGCCGACGGGTGCGGGGGGAAAGGGCGTTTTTGCTCATGATGCCGAGGCCGCCTTTCGCGAGCGTCCCGAGGGACGCCAAGTGCGCCTATGTTAGCGCGAAGTGGCCCTGAGGAAAGGCCTGATCGACGGGGATGCCGGATCGGCCGTCGGCGGGGCAGGATGATTCTGCGGGAAGACCGTCTTCGCGGCCTTTCGGCGGCCCCCCCCGAAGCAGCCGGTTTCGGCGCGGCACGGCAGGATTTCCCTGCCTCTCCAAGGCCTGTAAGAAAACTGCAAGAAAGGTTTGACAGCATGGGGCCAACTCCGTATAAACCGCCCACCGCGCGAGACGCCGGGCCCGACATCGGGTTCCAAATCCGGCCCTCGCCGTTTCGTTCTTTGACATAGTTGGATATTGAAGGGATACGCGGGCGGCGGTCTTGGTTTGGCTGTGAGTAGCTGGATTGAGAGACTGGAAGACCTGTGTATTTTAGTCACCATATGACTATGTGCAGGGTTTCAGGCT